>DATMVG010000131.1:0-12692 GCA_035563315.1 Allosphingosinicella sp.
GGAGTTGCCCCTAGTACGAGAGGACCGGGGTGAACATGCCTCTGGTGGACCTGTCGTGGCGCCAGCCGCGCAGCAGGGTAGCTATGCATGGACGGGATAACCGCTGAAAGCATCTAAGCGGGAAGCCTCCCTCAAGATAAGATATCTCAGAGCCGTGGAAGACCACCACGTTGATAGGCCGGATGTGGAAGCGGGGTAACCCGTGGAGCTAACCGGTCCTAATTGCTCTATTCGCGCTTGAGAATCCCACCATCAACGACAGCATTGGGCCTTGCGTCCAGTGACGTCGCCAGGGTGGCTCAGCAGATAATGCACGGTTTCTAGAACGCTTCATGCGCGGGCCCCATAGCTTGGTGGCCATAGCGTCCGTGACCCACCCGATCCCATCCCGAACTCGGCCGTGAAACCGGACAGCGCCGATGGTACTATCGCTTAAGCGATGGAAGAGTAGGTCGCCGCCAGGCTTTGCGGCCCGCGCATGAAGCAGCCCATTCACATGTTTTCGGTCGATCGGAGCCCGGCTCCGCAAGGCCGAGCGGCCTTCAGGCCGAACCAGTGTCGCGGGGTGGAGCAGCCCGGTAGCTCGTCAGGCTCATAACCTGAAGGTCGCAGGTTCAAATCCTGCCCCCGCAACCAGCCTCCCCGCAGCCCATGCCGCCAGTCGCCCGATCCCCCGGATCGGCCTTGTGGCGCCATCTCGTCAGGCTCGTAACCTCCGGGTCGCAAGTTCAAATCATGCCCCCGCACCACTGCGGACCTCAGCGGCGCCGAGCGCCGCGCTTCGGTCTGCGTTGCGCTCTCGGCCCGATGCTCCGCCCATCTTCTTTCCGGCCCTTCCCCAGACCCCGCTTCGGCGGGGTTTTTTATTGCCTGGCGAGGGCCGCCTTCGCCCCTGGCCGGCCCTGGACCCCGGCCGCAACTGAATGGCGACGCGAACGCCTCGCGCGGCGCTCTTCGCCTGGCCGGCTTTGCGTCGCTTGAGATTCGCGGCCGAACATGCTTCAGTCCGCCGCAATCCAACAGGGAGGGTTCAATGACAGACGGGCCGACCAATCCGACGCCGGGCGGCATGCCGGGCGCACCCGTGTCTCTAGTCGAACGCGTAAAGAACATCCTCACCACGCCGAAGACGGAATGGGCCCGCATCGACGCCGAGCCGGCGACGATCGGCGGCATCTTCACCTCCTACGTCCTCATCCTCGCCGCGATCGGCCCGATCGCCATGCTGGTCGGCCAGCAGCTGTTCGGAGTCGGCGGCTTCGGCTTCACCTGGAAGCCGCCGATCGCCTATTCGGTCGGCTCGGCCGTCCTCACCTACCTGCTGTCGCTCGCCGCGGTCTATGTCTCCTCGCTGGTCATCGACGCTCTGGCGCCGAGCTTCGGCGGCACCAAGGATCCGGTCAAGGCGTTCAAGGTCGCGGCCTATGCGGCCACTCCGGGCTGGGTCGCGGGCATCTTCAACATCATCCCGATGCTCGCCTGGCTGGCCCTGATCGGCGCCCTTTACGGCCTCTATCTGCTCTATCTCGGACTGCCGCGCCTGATGCGGGTCAGCGAGGACAAGGCGGTCGGCTACACGGTCGTGGTCGTCGTCGTTCAGATCGTGCTCTACTTCGTCGCCGCCTTCCTCGTCGGAATGCTGGTGCTGAGCTTCTTCGGCGCGGCGATGATGACCGCTCCGGTGACCCGCTACTGACCCCTCCCGGCGGCCGGGGGGCGTCCTCGGCCGCCGGCGGTCGGACGGCGCGCCCTGCGAGCACGAAGCCTCGAGGCGCCGTCGCCTCGGGCGCACAAAAAAAGGGGGCCCGGCGCTCGCGCGCCGGGCCCCTCTTCGTTGACCGGTCGCCCGATCAGCCGAAGAAGATGTCGCTGATCAGGACCTGGTCGCCCTGAGCGATGACATGGACGACGCCCGTGTCGGTCGTCGCGTAGATGTGCTGGCCGTCGATCTCGACGTCGAGCGCGTCGACGTTCAGCTCGCTGAAGTCGATCACGTCCTCGCCGCTCTCGAAGTCGGTGATGGTGTCGACCGAGCTGTCGTTGGCGAACACGAACGTGTCGGCGCCGCCGCCGCCGGTCAGCGCGTTGTTGGCGCTGTTGCCGTTGAGCTGGTCGTCACCGCCGCCGCCGATGGCATTCTCGATGATCGCGCCGTAGGCGATACCGATATTGTTATCCATGACGAAGTCGGTGTCGACGATCTCGGACCACGGAATCCCCTCGTTGGCGCCCGCGCGCCCGCCGAAGTAGAGATCGTAAGCCGCGGTGCGGCTGCCGAGGCCGGCCGCCGCATTGTTGGCGTTGATCTCCGCCAGCGAGAGCTCCTCGCCGGGGCCGCCGGCGCTGGTATAGGCGCCGGGACGGAGGTCGATGACCGAGTTGCTGTCATAGCCCGACAGATCGAGCGTGTCGTTGCCGCCGGCGTCCCAGATCGAGAAGATGGTGATCATCTCATTATCTTCGAAACGCATCGCCTCGTTGGTGACGTCGGCCGTGGCGTTGAAGCCGTAGGTCGTGTCGCCGGTGCGCGTGGTCATGTCGGCGCCGTACTTGTTCTGGATGACGGCGATGTCGTGGACCATCGGGGTCGACGGATAGACGAAGCGCATCAGGTTCCAGTCGATCTGGTCGTTGCCCGTCTCGAACGAGTCGAAATAGGACATGATCGTGTACTGGTGGCTGTCCTGGAAGTAGAAGGCGTCGCCCTCGTAGGTGATCGGATCCGCCACGCCGTCGCCGTCCTGGTCATCGCCGAAATTGTAGTTGCCGGGATGGCTGAGGCCGAGCGAGTGGCCGAGCTCGTGGTTCAGCGTCTGCAGGCCGTAGAAGCCCGGGTCGAGCTGCAGGTTGCTGGTGTTGAAGCGCGGATCGGCGATCCATACGTCGCCGTACACTTTCGTATATGGCTGACCCGAGCCCGGATAATAAGCCCAGGCCTGAGCCGGCCCGGTATAAGTGTTCGCAAGCCAGATGTCGGTTCCGTTCTGAGCCCAGTCCTTCGCCCCCGGTTCCGGGGCCGTTTCCACAAAGGTGGCGGAGATCAGGTCATCCCAATTGTCGATCGCAACCCGCGCCGCCTCTTTTTGAGCTTCGCTGAACGGAGTATAACCGAAACCTTCGCCAAAGCCCGGATTGTTGTTCAGTCCCAAAGCGTGCTTATGATCGAAGAAGCCGTAGGTGATCACCCCGTCCGAGGTATCCTGTTCGACGCCGGCGTCGATCTGCCAGTTGACGGTGCCCGGGACATTTTCGCCGAGCGCCAGGACCGGCTTGCCGCGGATCGTCTCGCCGGGCTCGGCGAGGTCGGGAAGGCCAGGGCCCGTGCCGGGCTCGGGGAAGGTCGCATTGAAGTCGGCTGCGTCTTCGATCGGCCCCGCGAGAGGCGAAAAGTCGCCAATCTCGTAATTCTCCACGGCCGTCGCGCTCTGCTTTTCTTTCGCCAAGATATCTCTCCCAATAGATGAGTTTTATTCTTCAGGCAGCGATGTCAGGCGAATCAGCCCACCCCCCGGTGCGTGAAGAGCGCGCACCCTGTCGGCAAATATGTGACTTGTCAAACAGTTAGTGGTTTCGGCCGCACAACGTTAATCGGCTGTCCCAAGCCGGGATTTTGTCGCCTTGACTGTCGTCCGTCACTGCCGGAACGGCGCGCTGAAACCTGCCTTCGGACCGGCGAGCACGGGCTGGAATGCGCCGGAATCCTAAGCCCCCGGTGCGAAGACTTCCTCGGCTACACCCTCCGCCAGCCTGCCGGAGACGACGGCCGCGGCTGCCCATGCCAGGTCGCCAGCCATCATCCGGTCGTTCGTCAGGTGCGGGATTTCGGCGCGGATCGACCGCCGCGCCGCTTCCAGCCGGCCGGAGGTCCTCAGCGGGGCATGGAAATCGAGCGCCTGCGCCGCGGCGAGGAGCTCCACTCCGATCACTCCGGCGGCATTGAGGGCGACCCGGCGCGCCTTGAGCGCCCCGTGGGTCGCCATCGAGACATGGTCCTCCTGGCCGGCCGAGGTCGGGATGGTGTCGACGCTGGCCGGGAAGGCCAGGCTCTTATTCTCGGAGACCAGGGCGGCGGCGGTGACGTGAGCGATCATGAAGCCGGAATTGACCCCGCTCTCCTCGACGAGGAAGGGCGGCAGGCCGCTCATCTTGGGATCGATCAGGACGGCGAGGCGCCGTTCGGCGAGGGAGCCGATCTCGCAGAGCGCGAGAGTGAGGATGTCGGCGGCGAAGGCGACCGGCTGGGCATGGAAATTGCCTCCCGAAAGCGCCTCCTCGCCGAACAGCAGGGGATTGTCGCTGACCGCGTTCGCCTCGATCTCGAGCGTTCGCGCGGCGTTTCGGATCAGGTCCAGCGCCGCGCCCATCACCTGCGGCTGGCAGCGGAAGCTGTACGGGTCCTGCACCCTCCCGCAATCGGGGTGGGACCGAGTGATCGCGCTGCCCTCGAGCAGCCTCCTCAGCATCGCCGCGACGGCGATCTGGCCCGGCTGCCCGCGCGCCTCGTGGATGCGCGGATCGAAGGCGGCGTCGGTGCCCTTGAGCGCGTCGAGCGACAGCGCGCCGCTGACCACGGCGCTGCCGAACACCCGCTCGGAGGTGAACAGCACGTCCAATGCGATCGCGGTCGAGGCCTGCGTGCCGTTGATCAGCGCGAGGCCCTCCTTCGGCGCGAGCGTTAGCGGCTCCAGCCCGAGCCGGGCGAGCGCCTCGCCGGCGGGAAGAAGCTCCCTCCCCATTGCCACCATCCCCTCCCCGATCAGGGCGGCGCTCATATGGGCGAGCGGCGCCAGGTCCCCCGACGCGCCGACCGAGCCCTGGGAGGGGATCACGGGCAGAGCGTCGGCCGCGATCAAGGCGAGCAGCCGTTCGACCAGCGCCCGCCGAACCCCGCTTCGGCCGCGCGCGAGCCCGACGACCTTGAGCGCCATCATCAGCCTCACGATGCGCGGGTCGAGCGGCTCGCCGAGGCCGGCGCTGTGCGACAGGATGAGGTTGCGCTGCAGCTCCTCAAGCCGGTCCGCCGGAATCCGGGTCTGGGCGAGCAGGCCGAAGCCGGTATTGACCCCGTAGACCGTCCGCCCGCTCTTGAGGATCCGGCCGATCGCCGACGCCGATTCCTCGACCGCGGCCCAGGCGCCGTCGTCGAGCGCGATCGGGGACCCGTCCCATATCGTCCTCAATTCGGCGAGGGTGACCGCTCCCGGCCGAAGCGCGATCACCGGCCCACCATCGGCAGGTCGAGGCCCTGCTCGCGCGCGCAGGCGATCGCCTCCTCATAGCCGGCGTCGGCGTGGCGCATGACTCCGGTGCCGGGATCGTTCCACAGCACCCGCTCCAGCCGCCGCGCGGCGGCCGGAGTGCCGTCGGCGACGATCACCATGCCCGCATGCTGCGAATAGCCCATGCCGACGCCGCCGCCATGATGGAGCGAGACCCAGGTCGCTCCCGAAGCCGTGTTGAGGAGGGCGTTGAGCAAGGGCCAGTCCGAGACGGCGTCCGAGCCGTCCCGCATCGCCTCGGTCTCCCGGTTGGGGCTGGCGACCGAGCCGCTGTCGAGATGGTCGCGGCCGATCACGACCGGCGCCTTGAGCTCGCCGCTCGCCACCATCTCGTTGAAGGCCAGGCCGAGGCGGTGACGTTGGCCGAGCCCGACCCAGCAGATCCGCGCCGGCAGCCCCTGGAAGGCGATCCGCTCCCTCGCCATGTCGAGCCAGCGATGGAGGTGGGGGTCGTCCGGGATGAGCGCCTTCACCCTGGCGTCGGTGCGGTAGATATCCTCCGGGTCGCCGGAAAGCGCGCACCAGCGGAACGGGCCGATGCCGCGGCAGAAGAGCGGCCTCACATAGGCCGGGACGAAGCCCGGAAAGTCGAAGGCCCGGGTGACGCCCGCGTCGCGGGCGACCTGACGGATGTTGTTGCCATAGTCGAACGTCGGCACTCCCATCTCCCGGAAGGCGAGCATCGCCTCGACATGGACGGCCATCGAGGCTCGGGCCGCCTCCTCGACCGCTTCGGGCTCGCGCTGGCGCCGTTCGATCCATTCGGCCACGGTCCAGCCGATCGGCAGATAGCCGTTGACCGGGTCGTGGGCGGAGGTCTGGTCGGTGAGCGCGTCTGGGCGGATCCCGCGCCGGACCATCTCAGGGAGGATCTCGGCGGCGTTGCCGAGCAGCCCGACCGAGACCGGCGCCTCCGCCGAGCGGACGATGGCGAGCGCCTCGTCGATGCTGGTCGCCCGGTGGTCGAGATAGCGAGTCTCGAGGCGCTTCTCGATCCGGCTCTCCTGGCACTCGATGGCGATGCAGTGGGCGCCCGCCATCACCGCCGCCAGCGGCTGGGCGCCGCCCATCCCGCCGAGCCCGGCGGTCAGGATCCATTTGCCGCTGAGGTCGCCGCCATGATGCTGGCGCCCCATCTCGACGAAGGTCTCGTACGTGCCCTGGACGATGCCCTGGGTGCCGATATAGATCCAGCTGCCCGCGGTCATCTGGCCGTACATCATCAGGCCCTTGCGATCCAATTCGTGGAAATGCTCCCAGGTCGCCCATTTCGGCACCAGGTTCGAATTGGCGATCAGCACCCGCGGCGCGTCGGCATGGGTCCGGAAGACTCCGACCGGCTTGCCGGACTGGACGAGCAGGGTCTCGTCTTCCCCGAGCCGCCGCAGGGTCGCCGCGATCCGGTCGAAGCTGTCCCAGTCGCGCGCCGCTCGGCCGATGCCGCCATAGACGACCAGCTCCTCCGGCGCCTCGGCGACCCGCGGATCGAGATTGTTCATCAGCATCCGCAGCGCGGCCTCGGTCGACCAGCTCCGGCAGCTGATCTCCGATCCCGTCGGCGCCTCGATATGGCGGCTATTGTCGCGTCCGCTGGAGAGTGCGCCGGTCATCTATTTCCGCTCATCCTGAGTAGCCGTTGAGCTCGTCGAAACGGCGTATCGAAGGACGGTCCTTCGATACGGGCCCTCGACAGGCTCGGTCCCTACTCAGGATGAGCGGTGGGGGGAAGTCGCAGAGTTACGCATCCTCGCCGGCGAAGATCCGCCGTTCCGGCCCCGGCAGCCCGATCCAGTAGCAGAGCTCGGCCGGACGGCTCACCCGCCAGATGCAAAGGTCGGCGGCCTTGCCGGCGCTGATCGTCCCGGTCTCCTCCTCCAGGCCCAGCGCCCTCGCGCCGTTGCGGGTCATCCCGGCCAGCGCTTCCTCGGGAGTCAGGCCGAACAAGGTGCAGGCCATGCTGAGGATCAACGTGGGCGACAGGACGGGCGAAGTACCGGGGTTGAGGTCGGTGGCCAGCGCCATCGGCACGCCGTGGCGCCGGAGCAGGTCCACGGGCGGCTTGCGGGTCTCCCTGAGCGCGTAGAAGGCGCCGGGGAGCAGCACCGCCGTCATTCCCGCCGCCGCCATCGCCCGCACGCCGGCCTCGTCGACATGTTCGAGATGGTCGGCCGAGAGCGCGCCGAACTCGGCGGCCAGCGCCGCGCCGCTGAGGTTGCTGAGCTGCTCGGCGTGGAGCTTGACCCTCAGCCCGAGGTCCGAGGCGGCCTCGAAGAAGCTGCGCACCTCCTCGGGGGTGAAACCGATCCCCTCGCAGAACGCATCGACGCTCGTGGCGAGATCCTCGCCGGCCACCGCCGGCAGCAGGCTCTCGGTCGCGAGCCGGAGGAACTCCTCCCGCCGGCCGCGGAATTCGGGCGGCAGCGCGTGCAGGGCCAGCAAGGTCGGCTCGACCCGCACGTTCGCGCTCTCGCCGAGCGCCTTCGCCGCCCGGAGCATCTTGACCTCGGTCTCGATGTCGAGGCCGTAACCGGACTTGATCTCGACCGTGGTGACGCCGCCGCGAAGCAGGGCGTCGAGGCGGGGCCGGGAAGCCGCCGTCAGTTGCTCGACGCTCGCCTCGCGAGTCGCCTTGACCGTGGCGAGGATGCCGCCGCCGGCGCGGGCGATCTCCTCGTAGCTGGCCCCTTCGAGACGCTGCTCGAACTCGGCGGCGCGGTTGCCGCCGAAGACGAGATGGGTATGGCAGTCGACCAACCCCGGCGTCACCCAGGCCCCGCCGAGCGGCTCGACCTTGCCGGCCCGGTAGCCGGCGAGCTCGGTGCGCTTGCCGACCCGGACGATCCGTCCCTCCTGGATTCCGATCGCCCCGTTCTCGATCGCTCCGAACGCGCCCGGCACGGCGGGGTCCATCGTGGCGATGTTGCAGTCGACGAGCAGCCGGTCCCACATGGCTCGCCTTCTACGGCGATGCCGTTGTAAGGGCAAAGCCATGAGCTGGAAATCGATCGCGGACCTGCTCGTCCACGACGCGAGCGCCCCGGTGGCTCTGCTCGGCGCGCCGATGGAAGCGGGCTCGGTGACGCCGGGCCGCTGCGACCTCGCGCCGGCCGCGATTCGGCGGGCCCTGCGCCGGTTCAGCACCTACGATCTGGAAACGGGCACGACCCTTGAAACCGCCATCGTCGATTCCGGCGACGTCCCGGTGGCCGGAGCGATGCCCGCCGCCGGCTTCGCGCCGATCGTCGAGGCGGCGCGGAAATGTACCGGAGCCCACGAGCTGACCATCCTGCTCGGCGGCAACAATGCGGTGACCCGGCCGGCGGCGCACGCTCTCGGGCCGCCGCTCGGCGAGGTCGGGCTGATCACTCTGGACGCGCATTTCGACCTTCGCGAGACTGACCAGGGCCCGATGAACGGCAACCCCGTGCGGGTGCTGCTCGAGGACGGCCTTCCGGGCCGCAACATCTGCCAGATCGGCCTCGCTCCGTTCGCCAACACCTTCAAGATGCACCGCGACGCCGAGGCGGCGGGCATCGGGGTCTGGAGCATCGCCGACTGCCTCGGGCAGGGCATCGTCCCGATCCTCGAGCAGGCCCTCGGCCGGCTTCGCCACACCGAAGCGGTGATGATCGATTTCGACATCGACGTCGTCGACCGCGGCCAGTGCCCGGGCGCTCCCGGCGCCCGTCCCGGCGGAATGCCGGTCGCGATGTTCTTCGAAGCGGCCCGCTTCCTTGCCGCGCAGCCCTCGGTGAAGCTGGTCGACCTCACCGAGTTCGATCCGAGCCTCGATGTGAGCGACATCACCGCGCTGACCGCCGGGCGCTGGGTCTGCGAGATTCTGGCCGGCTTCGGCCGCCGCTGACCGGCGGCCCTTGCCAGTGCGCCGGCTCCCCTCCATCCTCGCGCCACTGGCGAGGGAGCGAACGATGCGGCGGACGATTGCGGCACTGGCGACGATGATGCTGATGGCGGTGGCGACGGCGGCGCAGCAGCCGCCGGCCGGGGCGCGCGCGGCGCCGGCGTGGGGCAGTTTCGGCATCGACCTCGCCGGCGGCGACCGCAACATCCATCCCGGCGACGATTTCTGGAGTTACGTCAACGGCGCCTGGGCGCGCAATGTCGAGATCCCGCCCGATCGCGGCGCGTTCAGCCAGGTGAGCCGCCTCAACGACCTCGCCGCCTCGCAGGTCAGGGCGATCGTCGAGGAATGGGCGGCTCGGCCGGACAGCCTCGCCGGCGACGATCGCAGGGTCGCCGATTATTACGCCGCCCTCATCGACCAGGCGGCGATCGATGCGCGCGGCGCCGAGCCTCTGCTCGAGGAGCTGGCGCCGGTCCGCTCGGCCGCCTCCCACTCCGCGCTCGCCGCCGAAATGGGGCGGTTGGCGAGGAGCTGGGTCGGCACTCCTCCGCTGGGGCGCATGCCGCGCTACTACCCGTCGCCCTTCGCGCTCTATATCGGCCAGGACAGCCGCGACCCGGACAATTATGTCCCCGGGATCAGCCAAAGCGGGCTCGGCCTTCCCAATCGCGACTATTATCGCAACGGCGACGAGGGCGCGCGTCGGACCCAGCAGGCCTATCGCGAGCATATCGCGACGATGCTCCGGCTCACCGGAGTCGCCGACGAGGAGGCCGGGGGCCGGGCCGCCTCGGTCTATGAATTCGAGCGTGCCGTTGCCGAGGCGCACTGGCCGCTGGCGGACAGCCGGGATGCCGAAAAGACCTACAACCCCTGGACCCGCGCCGAGCTTGAGGCGCGCGCCCCCGGCTTCGACTGGCCGGCCTTCCTCGGCGCCGCCGGCCTCGCCGAACGGCCCACCTATATCGTCGGCGAGACCGGCGCGATCATCGCCATGGCCCGATTGTTCCAGGCGACGCCCCTGCCCGTCCTCAAGGACTGGCTCGCCGTCCGGCTCGCCAAGGACCGGGCCACGGTGCTTCCCGCGCCCTTCGCCGAGGCCGAGTTCGGCTTTTCCGGCGGCACCCTCGGCGGCGCGACCGAGGCTCCGGCGCGCTGGCTCCAGGCGGTCGAGCTCACCGCCACGGCGATGACCGACGCGGTCTCCCGACCCTATATCGAACGCCACTTCCCGCCCGCCACCAAGGCGGCGATGGACGAGCTTGTCCGCAACGTCCTCAGCGCCATGGACCGGCGGCTGGCCAATCTCGAATGGATGTCGCCCGCTACCCGGGACCGCGCGCGGGCCAAGCTCGCCGCCTTCCGGCCGATGATCGGCTATCCGGACCGCTGGCGAAGCTATGAGGGGCTTCGGGTCGAGCCCGGCGACGCTTACGGCAATTTCGTGCGGGCCGGGCGCTTCCTCTTCGAGCGGCAACTCGCCCGCATCGACCGGCCGGTCGACCGCAGCGAATGGTGGATGATGCCGATTACCGCCAACGCCTATGCGAGCTTCGAGAATAACGTCATCGTCTTCCCGGCCGCCTATCTGCAGGCGCCGCATTTCGATCCGAATGCCGATCCGGCCGTCAACTACGGGGCGATCGGCTTCGTCATCGGCCATGAGATCAGCCACCATTTCGACGACCAGGGGAGCCGTTTCGACGCCCAGGGGCGGCTCGCCAATTGGTGGACCGAGGAGGATCAGCGGCGCTTCCGCGAAAGGACTCAGCGCCTCGTCGCGCAATATGACGCCTACGAGGCGCTTCCCGGGCTCAACATCCGCGGCGCCCAGACGCTGGGCGAGAACATCGCCGACAATGCCGGCCTCGCCGTCGCCTATGACGCCTATCGGCTGTCGCTCGGCGGCCGGCCGGCGCCCGTGATCGAAGGCACGACCGGCGACCAGCGCTTCTTCATGGGCCGGGCGCAGGTCAACCGGGTCGCCTTCCGCGAGGCGGAGCTGCGCCGGGCGGTCATCTCGGGCGTCCACTCGCCGAGCAAATGGCGGACCTGGTCGGTGCGCAACCACGATGCCTGGTATGCCGCCTTCGCGGTCCGGCCCGGCCACGCCCTCTATCTGCCTCCGGGGCAGCGCGTCAGGATTTGGTGACGGCGCGGGCACGGCCCGCCTCGGGCGCGGCGGCTCCGGGCTTGCATTCCCGGCCGCCGCCTCCAAGAGGGCCCGATGGACGAAGCCGACAGCGCGCTGACCGAGCGATTCCGGCGGGCGATGCGCCGCGTCGCCTCAACGGTCAACGTCATCAGCATCTGCGTCGACGGCGAGCCGATGGGCATCACCGCCACCGCCGTCTCGCCTATCTCGATGGATCCGCCGAGCCTGCTCGTCTGCATCAACCGCGCCGCGGCCGTGCACGCCAAGATGGAGGACGTCACCCATTTCGGGGTCAACGTGCTGCATCGCGACCAGGAGGAGATCGCGCGCATGTTCGCCGACCGCGCCCGCCACGGCCAGCGCTTCGTGCGCGGCTGGGACAATAGCTGCAGCCGGCCGCCGCGGCTGCTCGACGCTCAGGCCGCGATCCTGTGCCGGCGAATCGACCATCACCAGTTCGGCACCCACAGCATCTTCATCGGAGTCGTCGAGGAGGCGACGTCGCGCGAGGACATTCACCCGTTGGTCTATGTCGACGGCCGCTACGCAAGCACCGAGGCGTGACGGTCCCTACTTGGCGAAGAGCTTCGCGGGATCGCGCATCGCCTTGATCTCGAGCGCGTTGCCGGAGGGGTCGAGGAAGAACATCGTGGCCTGCTCGCCCGGCTGGCCGGCGAAGCGGATGTTGGGCTCGATCACGAAGCCGACGCCCGCTTCCTTCAGCCGCTCGGCCAGCTCCTCCCACTGGGCCATTCCGAGCACGGCGCCGAAATGCGGGACCGGCACGTCATGGCCGTCGACCGGGTTGCTATGCCGGCGCGGTTCCATCGCCGGATCGAGATGGGCGACGATCTGGTGGCCGAAAAAGTCGAAGTCGATCCATTGCTCGGCGGTTCTCCCCTCCGGGCAGCCGAGCAGGCCGCCATAGAAAGCGCGCGCCGCCTCGAGGTCGTGGACTGGGAAGGCGAGGTGGAAGGGCGGCGCGGCGTTCATCCGGACGCGCTTAGCGCCGCCAAGCGCAAAGCGCGAGCGTCGGTTGCGGCAGGCCGTGGCGCGGGCGCGGCGCCTCGGCTTGTCGCGCCGGCCTTTCCATGATTCTGTTGCCGCTGACCGGGGAGGGTGAGAATGCGGCTTCGATCCTGCGTACTGCTGGCGTCGGCGGTCCTGCTCGCCGGCTGCGTCAGTTCGGCCGAGACCTCGCAGCCGGCCACCCTGCCGCCGCCGCGGGCCTATACGATCGTCGGCCTCGAAAACGTGATCGGAAGCACCGCCCGGGCGCTGATCGCCCAGTTCGGCCGCCCCGACCTCGAACTGCGCGAAGGCAATGCCCGCAAGCTCCAGTTCCTCGCCCCGGCCTGCGTCCTCGACGCCTATCTCTATCCGCCCCGCGGCG
>DATMVG010000132.1:0-11279 GCA_035563315.1 Allosphingosinicella sp.
GACCTGTCGACGGTCCGCCTCTCGGGCAGCGGAGCCACACTGACCCGTTCCGTCAGCATCGAGCCCGGCGCGCTGCCGCCGGCGCGGCCGCTGATGGTCTGGGTCATCGCGATGGCGAGCTCCGAGGTGCGCTGGAACGGCGTCATCATCGGCCGCAACGGGGTGCCGGGTACCGACCGCGCGAGCGAGCGGCCGGGTCGCTTCGTCGCCAGCTTCGTCGTCCCTGATCGCCTGGTCAGACCGGGCGACAATCTCGTCTCGGTGCGGCTCTCGGCCCATCATCTCTGGCTGCCGGTGCGCACGCCGGTGCACGTGATCGAGGTCGGACCGTACGAGACAGCGGCGCTGCCCGGTCTGTCGGCCTACCTCCCCGCCTTGCTGATGCTCGGCGCGCTCGCCACCGCCTTGATCTACTTCGCCGCCGCGGCGGCGGGCGATCGCGGCGATCGCGCGGCGCGCCTGCTCGTCCTGATCGCGGCTTCGGCGATGCTCCAGCTGCTCGCCGAGGTCAGCCGGGCCTTCATCGCTTATTCCTATCCGTGGCACCTGGCGCGAGTCGCGGCGATCGCCCTTCTCGCCGCCTTCGCAGCAGTTCTGGTCTCCGCTTACGCCGCGCGACGCTTCGCTCCAGCCTGGCGCCGCCAGGTGCTCCTCGCCACCTCCGCGGCGGTCGCGGTGAGCGTCCTGCTCATGCCGTGGTACGACCTCAAGGCGCTAGGCGCGATCCTGGCCGGGGCCACGGCTTTGGCCCTGTGCTCGCTCCGCGGCCTGCGCGAGGGCCGGCGCGGGGCTGCGGTCGGCGCCGCGGCCGCCTTGGCATGCATCCTTCTGATGTTGTGGCAGCGGACCGCCTTCCTCGATCGCGCTTATTACCTTCTTGTCGCCTTGCTGCTGGTGGCTCTTGTCGCCGAGCAGGTCAGCAGCCTCCGCCGTGCCCGGGCCGAGCGCGACAGCGAGACGCGGCGCGCCGCCGCGCTTGCCGAGCGGCTGAGCCGGGCCGAACGGGAGGGTGAGCCGATCGTCGCGCTCAAGGACGGCGCTCGCACCCATCGCGTCGCGGAGAGCGACATCCTCTACGTCAAGGCCGCCGACGATTATTGCGACGTCGCGCTGACCGGCGGCCGCACCCTCCTCGTCACCATGACGCTGGCACGATTGCTCGAGACGCTGCCCGGCCGCTTCGAGCGCGTCCACAAAAGCTATGCCGTGAACCGCGCCCATGTCGCGGCGACCGCGCCCAGAGCGGGGGGCGGCCGGACGCTTGAGCTGAGCGACGGCTCGGTCGTTCCGGTCGGCCGCAGCTATGGCGCCGCGGTCTCGGCTTGGCTTCACGCGGAGCCGCCGAGGTCCGGCGGCGGAAGCTAGCGACTGCCGGGGGCGGGGGCGCCGTCAGTGGCTCAACGCGCTGCCGCCGAGGTCACCCGCCTCAGCCACGCCGCCGCCGGCGCGAGGAAGCGTTCGGGCTCGGCACGGCCGTTGCGATAAGCGTAGGCGTCCTCGGCGGTCGGATAGATTTCGAGCTCGTGATCCCCGCCGGCAATCTCGATGAAAGTCGCGCTGCCGGGACGTAGCCGATTGAGGGTGTCGACGATGAGCCGGTGACCGTGACGGGTCTCGAACTGGTCGAACTCGCCGTAGAAGACCAGGACGGGCGCCTCGACGGCGGCCCAGGCGGCGAGGAAGTCGTGGCGCGCGGCCTGCTGATGCCAGGCATGGGGCCGGCCATAATGCGCGCCTTCCTCGGTACCGCGCAGCGATTCCCAGACATAAGCGAGGTCGGGGCGCTCGCGCGCTATCTGTTCGGGCGCCTTGCCGGCAAGGAGATATTCGGCGTTGAACGCGATCATGTCCCTCATTCGCGCGTCGATCCGGGACGGCGGCACTCCGCTGCGCTCGAGGAAATTCCGGTCGAAGCCGATCATGCGCTCGATGTAGGTCACCGCGCCGCCGCCCTGGACGAGGATCCCCGCCACCGGCTGCCCTCGCGCGACGAGCGGGGCGGTGGTCGCCCCCAGGCTGTTGCCGTAGATCACGACGCGCCCAGGATCGATCCAGTCGTGCCGCAACAGCTGCTCCAGAGCTTCGCGATAGTGGCGCACCTCGGTGTCGTAATCGAGCTCGTGGCAGGCGGGGCCGAGGCTGTCTCCGGTCCCCGAGCGATCGACCCGCATCAGGGCCATGCCGGCGCGTGCGGCGAGGGCACGCACCGTCGCGACCGCCGGAGCCGGACTTTCAAGGCTGCCGCACGACACCCACTGGGTAAGGAAGAGCACCGGAAGCCGCTCGGCCGCGCCCGCCGGTCGGGTCAGGATCGTGCGCAGCCGAGCGCCGTTTGAAGCCCGCACCTCGCCATATTCGATGTCGAGCGCGGGATCCTGTTCGAGCGGTGCCGGCGGCGCCACCAACGCCGTCTCGAAGACGCCGCGGCCGCGGCTCAGGCCGAGCCTGATCCGCTCGCCGCCGCGCAGGCGCTGAAGCTGCGCGGCGCCATCGCGCGCACGGGCGAAGCGGCGGCCGTCGATCGTCTCGATCCGGTCCCCGTCGCGAATGCCGGCGCGTGCAGCTGGCGACCGCGGATCGAGCCGCACGACGGTCAGCAAGGCGCCCTGGGCCTCGGTGCGGAAGCCGAGCTCTCCTCGGCGCTCGAGATCGCCGCGGACCAGAGTCGCCGCGCCCGCCGCACTGGTCAGCGCCCCCGCCATCAAAAGCGCGACAAGCCAACGCATCTTCCGTCTCCTGCTGCCGGAGAAGGCGGGCTAGGCCGCGTCGCCTCGGCGGGGCCAGCCTGTTGGGACGAAGTGACGAAAAAGGGGTTAGGCGGCGAGCCTGCGCTCCAGCGGCGCCACTCGCGCGCGATAGGCGCCGCCCACCTTTAGCCTGCGTCCGTCGACGAGCTCGACCTCGTCCACGAGCTTCCCCCGCCGGACGCGGGCGATGCGCGCCGCATTGACCATCGCCGAGCGATGGATGCGAACGAATCCGGCCCGCGCCAGCAGCGTCTCCGCCTGCGCCATCGTCATTCGGCGAAGCACCGGCCCGGCCGCGCAATGGAACTCCAGATAATTGCCCGCCGCCTTTATCCAGTCGATCTGGTGGGCGAGCAACGGCAGTTCGGGCGCGGGATCGGCGGCGCGGTCGGAGGCGGCGCTGCGTCGCTCCTGCCAGGCCGGCAAGGCAAGGATGAGGAACAGGAACAGGCCCGCGCCCGGTACCCGTCGCAGCAGCTGGAACGCCAGATCGGGCGTGCGCTCCGCGGCGATCAGGCCAAGCCCGGCCTCCGTCAGCAGCGACAGGACGGCGGCGGCGGCGGCCATGATCGCGACCATCGTTCCCGCCCGGCGCCGCGGCTCCGGCAGGCGCTTGGCTGCTTCGAACGCGACCAGCCAGGGCAGCAGGTTGGCCGCCGCCCAGCCCGCTCCGACGAGCGGATTTTCGACGGCGCCCTGGAGCAGGGTGTAGGTGAAGCAATAGGCGCCGCCGGCGGCAAGGACGATCAATCCGGCCGCGGCGGCCTGGCCGGGGGAAAGCGGGCGCTGGAGAAGGGCCAGCACGACCCGCTCAGACCATCGCCCTCGGACGGCTGAAGACTCGGGTCACTTCGGGCTCGAAGCTCTCCAGCGGATCGACCTGGAAATCCGGATCGAAGGCCGGCGCGTCCCACTCGTCGACCAGCTTTTCGGCGAAGGCGTACCAGCTCTCATCCTTGAACCGCTCGCGCCCTTCGGGGTCCTTGCCGAGATGCTCGAAATAATAGCGGCCCTGGAACTCCTGGTGCCAGTAAATGGCGTGGTAGATGTCGTCGCTGACATAAGGCTTGAGCATCTCGGCAGCGATCGGGCCGTGATTGGGGATCGAAAAGACCTTGCCGAGGTCGTGGCAGAGCGCGGCGACGACCTCCTCGTCCGAAGCGCCGGCGCGCCGGGCGAGGGTGCCGGCCATCAGGCAGTGGGTGAGCTGGTCGGCGGCGAAGCCGACCTCGATCGCGGCGAGCCGGCGCAGGCTCTCCATGATCTGGCGCGGCGCGGCGCTCGCCTGATGCTTGTAATGGGCGGCGGCGATGTGGGCCCAATCCTCGGCGGTGCCCTGCCTCATGTCGGTGAACATGAAGCGATATTAGCACAAGCCGCCGGCGCCGCGAAGACCGGCGCTTGTCGGGTGACCCCCGCCCGCATAGGCTTGCGGACATGGCGGAGGGTGCGGTCGGAACGGTGGCGCAGGCGCTCGCGCTGGCGGCGCGGCTGGTGCGCCAGGACCCGTCCCTGGCGGCAGCGCAGGCGCGCGAGATCCTGAAGTCGTCGCCGCACAATCCCGACGCCTACCGGGTGCTCGGCGCCGCGCTTCGCCGAAGCGGCGAAGACGAGGAAGCGCAGCGCGCCGAGCTCGACGCGATCGCCGCTTCAGCCTCCGATCCCGATCTCGTCAGAGCCGCCGAGGCGTTGCTCGACAACGATCTTCCCGTCGCCGAGCGCATCCTTCGGCCGCACCTCAAGCGCAAGCCGACGGACGTTGCGGCGATCCGAATGATGGCCGAGCTCGCCGGGCGGCTCGGACGCTACGCCGACAGCGAGAATCTGCTTCGGCGAGCGCTCGAGCTCGCCCCCGCCTTCGCGGCGGCGCGGGCCAATTTGGCGACCGTGCTCTACAAGCAGAACCGTCCGGCCGAAGCGATCGAGCAGCTCGACCGGCTCCAGGCGGCGGGCGAGGAGGGCGCGGCGCAGCAGAATCTGAAAGCGGCCGCGCTGGGCCGGATCGGCAGCTATGAGGAGGCGGTCGCCCTCTACGAGGCGGTGCTGGCTCGCCTTCCCGACCAGCCGAGGGTGTGGATGAGCTATGGTCACGTGCTCAAGACGGTGGGTCGGCAGCGGGACTGCATCGCCGCCTATCGCCGGGCCCTCGCGGCGGCGCCGTCGCTTGGCGAGGCTTGGTGGAGCCTGGCCAATCTCAAGACGGTCTTGTTCTCGGATTCCGACCTCGCCGCGATGACGGAAGCGCTGACGGCCGAGCATTTGACGGAGGACGATCGCTTCCACCTGCATTTCGCGCTCGGCAAGGCGCTCGAGGATCGCGGCGAGGCCGAGGCCTCCTTCGCCCATTATGCCGAGGCCAACCGGCTGCGGCGGGCCACGATCCGCTACGACGCCGGGCAGCCGAGCGCTCATGTCCGGCGCTGCGAGGCGCTGTTCACGCCGGCCTTTTTCGAAGCGCGCGAGGGGTGGGGCAGCGACGCGATCGATCCGATTTTCATCCTCGGCATGCCGCGCGCGGGCTCGACCCTGATCGAACAAATCCTGGCCAGCCATCCCCAGGTCGACGGGACGATGGAGCTTCCCGACATTCCCGCTTTGGCGAAGCGCCTCGGCGCGCCCCGGCACGAGGCCGGCGCCAGCGCCTATCCCGACTGTCTGGCCGATCTGGCTCCGGACGCGTTGCGCGCGCTCGGCGAGGAGTATCTCGAGCGGACCCGCATCCAGCGCAAGACCGGGCGCCCCTTCTTCATCGACAAGATGCCGAACAATTGGGCGCATGTCGGCCTGATCCGGCTGATCCTGCCCAACGCAAGGATCATCGACGCCCGCCGCCACCCGCTCGCTTGCGGTTTCTCCAATTTCAAGCAGCATTTCGCGCGCGGTCAGGCCTTTTCCTACAGCCAGGAGGAGATGGGCCGATTCTATCGCGACTATGTCCGCCTGATGCGGCATTTCGACGCCGTCCTGCCCGGGCTCGTCCATCGCGTGATCCATGAGCGGCTGGTCGAGGATCAGGAAGGGGAGGTGCGGCGGCTGCTCGACTTTCTCGGCCTGCCGTTCGACGAGGCGTGCCTGCGCTTCCATGAAAATGAGCGCGCCGTCCGGACGGCGAGCTCGGAGCAGGTGCGCCGGCCGATCAGCCGGGAGGGGCTCGACCGGTGGCGCGCCTACGAGCCGTGGCTGGGGCCGCTCAAGGCGGCGCTCGGGCCGGTGCTCGACGCCTATCCGGCGGTGCCTGCCGACTGACTCGGCCCCGTGGCAATTCCGCCACGCCTACCGGCGATATTGTTGCGGCGCCAAAATCAATTGACGGGTGCGGCAAAGCGGCACAGTCTCGACGTGGCGTGTACTTCTGGGGAGCGAGACATGCACCTTTCGTCAGCAAGACCGACTCGGCGAGGCCTGAGGCGCACCGGCCTCGGCTTGCTGGCAACGACGATGCTTTGCACGACCGGCGCCGCGCTCGCCCAGGATCCGCCGGCGGAGGAAGCGCAGCCGCCCGTCCGGAGCAGCGAGTCGGACGACGACACCACCATCTTCGTCACCGCGACTCGCCGGGAGGAGAACCTCCAGGACGTGCCGATCGCGATCACCGCGCTCGGCACCCAGACGCTGGACGACCTGCAGATCGACGATTTCGACGATTATGCCCGTTTCGTCCCCAGCCTTTCCTTCAGGTCGCTCGGGCCGGGTTTCTCGAACGTCTATTTCCGCGGCGTCGCGAGCGGCGAGAATGCCAACCACTCGGCTTCGCTGCCGAGCGTCGGCACCTATCTCGACGAGCAGCCGATCACCACCACGACCGGCGCCCTCGACCTGCACATCTTCGATATCGCCCGCGTCGAGGCGCTGGCGGGGCCGCAGGGCACGCTCTACGGCGCTTCGAGCCAGGCCGGCACGGTTCGGATCATCACCAACCAGCCGGACACCAGCGACCTTTACGGCGAGGTCAATGTCGAGCTGAACAGCGTCGCCCATGGCGAGATCGGCTATACGGCCGAAGCCTTCATCAACGCGCCCCTGTCCAGCAGCGTCGCGCTGCGCGTGGTCGGCTGGTACCGCCGCGACGCCGGCTATATCGACAACATTCCGGGCACGATCGTCTTCCCGATCAACCAGTTCGACGAGGAGGGCAATCTCGTCGACCTGCCCGGCGACGACATCACCTTCACCAACGACCGGTTCGTCGAGGAGGATTACAACGATGTTGACACCTACGGCGCGCGCGCCGCACTCCGGATCGAGCTCGACGACAATTGGACGGTGACCCCGCAATTCATGGCCCAGCGGCAGCTGAGCCGCGGCTCGTTCGCGCAGGAGAGTGGGCTCGGCGAACTTCAGATCCAGCAGTTCAACAACGAGCGCGCGAACGACCGTTGGTACCAGGCGGCGCTGACCGTCCAGGGGCGGATCGGCAATTTCGACCTGACCTACGCCGGCGCCTATATGCAGCGGCAGATCGACAGCGAGCTCGATTATGTCGACTACGCCTATTTCTACGACGTTCTCGCCGGCTACGCCCAATATTTCTACGACGATGACGGCAACCAGGTTAATCCCAACCAGTATATCGTCGCGGACGACAGCTTCAGGCGGATGACTCACGAGCTGCGCGTCACTTCGCCGGCGGATCGCCCCGTCCGCCTCGTCGCCGGGGCATTCTATCAGAGGCAGACGCACAGCATCGAGCAAAACTACATCATCGACAATATCGCCCAAGCGATCACCGTCCCCGGCACCGACAGCAACATCTGGCTGACCCAGCAGCTCCGCGTCGACCGCGACTACGGGCTGTTCGGCGAGCTCGCCTGGGACATCACCCCCCGGCTGACCCTGACCGGAGGCGGGCGCCTCTACCGCTACGACAACAGCCTGGTCGGCTTCTTCGGCTACAGCGCCGGTTTCAGCGGCGGCACCGGGGTCGCCGCCTGCTTCACCACCACCGGCGAGCCGCTCAACGAGAATGAGGGCGGGACGCTGGCGCCGCCGATCGTCGACGGATCGCCCTGCACCAACGTCGACAAGAGGACGGCGGACACCGGCTTCATCCACCGCCTCAACGCGACCTACCGGTTCAACGACGACGCCCTCGTCTACGCCACCTGGTCGCGCGGCTTCCGGCCCGGCGGGATCAACCGGCGGGGCACGCTGCCGCCCTACGGCGCCGACTTCATCAACAATTACGAGCTCGGCCTGAAGACGAGCTGGCTGGACAACCGTCTCATCTTCAACGCGGCCGTCTACCAGCTCGACTGGGACAACATCCAGCTCTCCTTCCTCGGCGAGAACGGCCTCACCGAGATCCGCAACGCCGGCAACGCGCGAATCCGCGGCGCCGAGTTCGACATCATCGCCCGGCCCGCGCCGGGCCTCACCTTCAGCCTCGGCGGCGCCTTCAACGACGCCGAGATCACCGAGGATTTCTGCATCTTCGCCAACCCCGAGTTCGACTGCACGATCCCCGGCCCGGACACCGACGACGACGGCGAGCCCGACGAGAACGACGTGCTCGCGCCCGCCGGAACCCGGCTTCCGATCACCGCCCGGTTCAAGGGCAATGCCCGGCTGCGCTACGAATTCCCGATCGGCCCGGCGACGGAAGGCCATGTGCAACTGAGCGCGTCGCACGAGGGCCGGCGCACCCGCGACCTGAGGCTGCTCGAGCGGACGCTCTACGGCGACCTCGAGGCCTATACGACGGTGGACATCAGCGCCGGCGTCGAGCGCGGGCCGTGGAGCGCCGAGATCTTCGCCCGCAACCTGTTCGACGAGCGCGGCGCCCTCGGCAGCTACATCAACTGCCTCGAGACCACCTGCGGCGATCCCGACAACGTCACCGCCAGCGGCGGCATCGTCTACACGATCGTCGCCCGGCCGCGAACGATCGGGATCAGGATCGGGCGTCGCTTCTAGCCTAGAAGGGCAGGACGATCCGGTTGAGCGGGGCGTAGGCGCGCCGGCCGTAGCGACGCTCCAGCGCCGGATCGATCGAGGGCGACCAGCGCGGGGGCGGAGGCGCCTCGACGACGACGCTCGCGACCCCGTCGGGCGCGACCGGCTCGAACGGTCCGCCCGCGCCCGCACCTGTCGAGGCGGTAGCGGCCGGCGTCGCCGGGGCGGGGGGAGGCGAGGCCTGGGGGGCTGAAATCGCGGCAGCGACAAGGATGGCGGCGAGGCTGAACATGATGATTCTCCTGGAAGAGCGGCTCGAGGTCAGTGGACGGCGGAGACGTCGACGCCCGCGCGGGGCCTCGGCGCGAGCCAGATGGTGAGGGCCGCGACGGCGAAGCCGACCGCGCACAAGGTCATCAGCTGGTTGGTGCCCATCACCACCGCCTGCGACTGGACGTTGCTGGTGAGCGTGGACACAGCCTGATCGTAGCTGAGGCCGCTCTGCTGCATCAGCGCCAGCGTCGCCTCCGGATCGTTGAGGGCGCCGGCGAGCTCCGCCTGGTTGCGGGTGGCGTTATTCTCCCAGAGCGTGTTGACCATCGAGGTCGCCACCGCTCCGGCCATGGTGCGGATGAAATTGAGCAGGCCGGCGGCGGAGGCGGTCTCCTCGGGATCGACGCTGCCCAGCCCGACCATGTTGAGCGGAAGGAAGAACATCGGAACGCCTATGCCGATGATCAGCGGCCACCAGGCGATCTCCCAGAAATCCATCTGGCTGGTCGCGCCGGCGCGCATGAAGGTGACGTAGGCGAGCCACATCACGCCCCCGAAGATCAGGATCCGCGGATCGAACCTGCCCGACAATCGGGCGGCGATCGGAGCGCCGACGACGGCGAGCACCCCGGTCATGCCGCTGATGTAGCCGGCCCAGGTCGCCGTATAGCCCATGTTGAGCTGAAGCCATTGCGGGATCAGCACGTTGGAGGCCTGAAAGGCTCCGAACGCCAGAGGCAGCGTCAGGCACGCCGCGGCGAAGCCACGATGCCGGAAGATCCTGAGGTTCACGATCGGATCGCGCTCGGTGAGCTCCCAGATCATGAACAGTCCGAAGCCGATCGCGGCGATGACGGCGAGCCACCAGATCAGGCTCGATTCGAACCAGTCATGCTCCTTGCCGAGGTCGAGCATGAGCTGCAGCGAGCCGACGAACAGGACCAGCAGCATCAGGCCGACGACGTCGACGCGCACCCGCATCGTCTCGGTCTCGTGCTTCTTGAGCATCCCGTAGAGGACCGGCGCGCACAGGGCGGCAATCGGGACGTTGACCCAGAAGATCGACGCCCAGCCGAGATTGTCGCACAGGATGCCGCCGAGCATCGGGCCGGCGATCGGCGCGGTCAGCGTCGTCATCGCCCACAGGCCCATCGCCGAGGCATGCTTCTCCTTGGGGAAGATGCGCAGCAGCAGAGTCTGCGACAGCGGCATCAGCGGCCCGCCGCAAAAGCCCTGAAGGATTCGGAAGAAGACCAGCATGCCGAGGCTTCCGGAGAGGCCGCACATCGCCGAGAAGAAGCCGAAGCCCAGCATCGCGGTGATGAACACCCGGACCGCGCCGAAGCGATTGGCGAGCCATCCGGTCAGCGGCACCATGATCGCCTCGGCGACCGCGTAGGAGGTGATCACCCAGGTGCCCTGGCTCGACGAGGCGCCGAGATTGCCGGCGATGGTCGGCACCGAGACGTTGGCGATCGACACGTCCAGAACGGCCAGGAAATTGGCCATGGCGAGGAGGATGCCGATCCCCCACAGGGAGAGGCCGGCGCGTGGCGGGGCGGCGGGGACGGTTGCGAACCCGTCCCCCTGGGCGATGGCGGTCATTTGTCGGATCCCTCTTCCAGGAGGGGACAATCACAGTGACTGTCCCCTGGGTCAGGCGGCGGTGTCGACCCGGGCGGTCATCGACAGGCCGACGCGAAGCGGGTTGCGGGCGAGCTCGCGGCGGTCGAGGCGGATGCGCACGGGGACGCGCTGAACCACCTTGATCCAGTTGCCGGTGGCGTTCTGGGCGGGGATCAGCGCGAAGGCGGAGCCGGTGCCTCCGCCGAGCCCCTCGACCCGGCCGTGGAAGACCACATCCTCGCCATAGAGGTCGGCGAACAGCTCGACCGGCTGGCCGACTCGGACCTCGGCGAGTTCCTGCTCCTTGAAGTTGGCGTCGACATAGGCGTCCTGGACCGGAACCACGCTCATCAGGGCGCTGCCCGGCTGGACGCGCTGGCCGACCTGGACCTGGCGGCGGGCGACGATGCCGGCGACCGGGGCGCGGATGATCGTCCGGGCAAGGTCGAGCCGGGCCCGCTCGAGGCGGGCTCGGGCGGCGACGACCTCCGGATTGGAGTCGAGCGACGCGCCCTGGATCATCGCCTGGTTGGCCTGGCGCTGCCCCGCCGCGGCCGAGCGCGACGCGGCGGCCTGGGCGCGCGCCGCCCGGGCCGCGGCGAGCTGCGAGCGGGCCTGCTCGAAGGCGGCGCGGCTGCCGCTCAGCTCCTCGCCCGAGACCGCGCCCGATTCGGCGAGCGCCGAGCGGCGGCCAAATTCGAGGCGAGTGCGCTCATAATCGGCGGCGGCGGCCGAGATCTG
>DATMVG010000133.1:0-11011 GCA_035563315.1 Allosphingosinicella sp.
TCGAAGGACGGTCCTTCGATACGCCACTTCGACTTCGCTCAGTGGCTACTCAGGATGAGCGGTTCTTTCAAAGATGATCATGCTGCCTGATAGCGCTCTAAGCGCCCTGTTCCGCCGGGGGTCGCGCCTCCCTCGCCCGAATCAGCGCTGGAAGCCGCCGGTCATCAGCTTGACTCCGAGCCAGATCAGCGCAAGCCCGCCGCCCAGCGTCACCAGCGAGATCAGCATCAGCGGCCAGCCCCCGCTCGTCATCATGCTGTCCAGCTCGCTCATCATCAGCACGGTGCAGCCGCCGCCCAGAAGGGTGATGCACAGGCCGAACAGGATCAGGAAGATGCCGGCGATGATGTTGCCGGCGCCGGGTCCTTCGTTCATGCGCTCACGCCCCCTTTCTCGCGCAGCTTCGCGGCGCCGGGCGCGCCCGGCCGGTAGAAGCTGTTATAGGTGTCGAACGGGATCAGCCGGCCGTCCGGCGTGGCGAAGTGGATGCAGCTTCGCTTCACCGCGCCGAGATCGAAATTGTAGCGGTCGAGGAACTGGATGATCGCGACCTTGAACGTGTCCTTGTAGGCGAGGCTGGCCGGCGCCTCGATCCCGGGCAGGCAGCAGAACAGGCTGGCGAGCCGGTTCTCGCCGTTCGCCTCGACCGTGGACAGCGAGAGCAGGTCGAAGACCCGCGCCTTGAGCGCCGGATCGCGCTCGAAGCTGATCGTGTTGGGAGCGGCGGCGACGATGTCCTCGCGGCCCATCAGCCGGGTCACCGGAACCACCGTCCTGCCCGAGCGGATTCCGTAGCCGATGCAGATCTGGTCCGGATTGCACGGGAGCGGCACCAGGTCGGAAGCCTCGAACACGCCGCCCTCGGCGATCCGGCGCCGGAGGCCGGAAAGGGTGGCCCGGTGGAGCCCGGGATCGAAGCCCAGGTTGCGTCCGGCGTCCTGGACCGGCTGGAAGACGACTCCGCGGACGCACGACCAGCCCAAAGCGTGATCGACGATGGCGGCGCATTCGGCGTCATTGACCCCCTGACGGACGGCGCAGACCAGGGTCGTCGAGACTCCGGCGGCCTCGAGCCGCTCGAGCGCCTGGCGCCTGATCCGCCCGAGCCGGGCGCCGCGCAGCTCCGCCAGCGCCTCGTCGCTCAGCGAATCGAACTGGAGATAGACTTCGAAGCCCGGCCCGACCGCGGCCAGCCGCTCGGCGAAGCCGTCCTCCTGGGCGATCCGGACGCCGTTGGTGTTGACCATGATGTGGCGGATCGGCCGGGCCCGGGCGGCGGCGACGATCTCCCAGAAATGCGGGTGGATGGTCGGCTCGCCGCCGGACAGCTGGACCAGGTCGGGCTCGCCTTCCGCCCTCACCACCGAGTCGAGCATCGCCTCGACCTCGGCCAGCGGCCTGTGGCCGCCTTTGCCGACCGCGCTGTCGGCGAAGCAGACCGGGCAGGTCAGGTTGCAGGCGTCGTTGATCTCGACGATCGCCAGGCAGCTATGCTGCTCATGGTCGGGGCAGAGGCCGCAATCCCAGGGGCAGCCGCGCTCGGTCCGGCTGGCATTGTGGAGCGGGCGGTCGCCGGGCTTGAGCCAGCGGCGGATGCCGAGCCAGTAATCGGCATCCTCCTCGATCAGGGTCTTGGTCACGCCGTGATCGGGGCAGCGCTTCTGATAATAGACGCTGCCGTCCTGGCCGATGATCTTGGCGGGGACGAGCTCCCAGCAGGTCTCGCAAAGGCTGGTCGTCTGACCGTAGAAAATCCAGGGCACGCTCTTGCGCGCGAGGTCAGAATGTTCGGCGAGCGCGTGCATCGAAGAGCAGGGCATAAAGGATCATCGCCAGCGCGAGAAGCTGAAACAGGTTCAGGGGCGGAACGATGTCGGGATAGGGTTTGAGGAACTCCCAGACGAAGCGCTGGGCGGCGTAGCACAGCACGAACAGATAGAAGGCGCTCCTCCTCGTCCAGGCGGCGCGCCTCACCAGCCCGGACAGATAGGCGCCGAGGAAGGCGAGCATCGCCAGGCTCTCATAGACCTGCACCGGATGGCGGCGAACGCCGTCGCCCAGGTCGACCCCCCAGGGCAGCGACGTCGGCGTCCCGTAAGTGTCGTCGGCAAGCCCCGCGAACAGGCAGCCCCAGCGGCCGACGGCGATGCCGAGCGCGAGCGGCCCGACCCAGATCAGCCCCGTCGAGCCGGTGAGGCCCCGCGCCGCCTTGTAGAGCTCGACCGCGACGATGCCCCCGGCGAGCGCGCCCGCGAGGCTGTGCGACGGCCGCGCCAGCCCGCTGCCGAGCGTCCCGAAACCCCAGGCCCCGGCGACGATTCCGGCGGCGAGGGCGAGGACGTAGCCGGGGCCGATGCCGGCGACGGTCCGCGCCGCCGCCTCCCTGAGCCGCCAGACGTAGAGCAGCCGCGCCAGCACCCCCGCCGCCAGCCAGGCGGCGACGTCGAAGACGAGATGCAGGTCGGGATCGGTGGGGACGGTCAGGGCGCCTGTTCCTCCGGTGACGGGTCGCCGAGCGCTGGATCGTTCGGCCCGCACCGTCAACCGGGCAAGCGGGATTGCGCTGCCCGGGCTGAAGCGCAAGCGGCTTGGTCTCCGTACCTCTATAGAGTCTGTCCCATTGAAGTGGAAACATCCGCTCCCCGGCGAAGGCCGGGGTCCAGCGGCACTGTCGGAAGGACTGGGTCCCGGCCTTCGGGGTCCCCGCAAAGTACTACTTTGCGGGGCTCCCCTTCGCCGGGAAACGATTCAGCTTCAGCCGGACGGACCCTAAATTCCCGTCCGAGGTGAATTAGATCGCTAATGTCCTCGATATATGCTAGGCAAATTTTATCACCTGCTTTTTCCGCGAGCTTCCCGTGACAGAGAGACATGTTCGTGCTCTCGCTCGCACAACCCGAGGTGATTCCGAATGGAAAAGAAATATTGGCTCGGCCGCAAGCGCGCGGCGATGGCGATGGCGCGGGCCGCGACTAATGCCGAGGCCCGGCTCATCCACTATGATCTGGCCGGACGCTATAGCATCAAGGCGGCGACTTCACCCACATTCATGCTGACGCACAGGAATCCCGCCACGTCGGGCGAGCGGACCGCGCTTCAGCTTGCCGCGCCGCTGGCCGCTCGCGACGGGACGAGGACGTGAGCGCCGCGCCCGTCGTCGCTCCGCCCGCCCCGGACTCCGCCGAGCTCGCCCGGCTCGGCATCGTGCGCGTTCAAAGCGAGCATTTCCTGGTCGGCCCGTACCGCTATTCCAGCCTGCCCGACGCGCTTGCGCAAGCCCGCCGGGGCCGGACGGACGGCGGCTCATGAGCCTTCACGACTGGTTCGGGCGCCATGTCGCCGACCTCAGGCACAGCCACTGGGACAAGGGCCATTTCGTCACTACCTGCACCCTGTGCGGGCGGGCGATGGTCAAGCTCCCCAACCTGCCCTGGCGCCTCCGGGAAGCCCGCGCCTGAGCCTTGCCGACGGCGCCCCGGCGGCCGCGAACGACAGGTCCCTCGCCGGGTCCGGACATTCGCTCGGCCGCCGCCGGGACGATGGACTGGCGCGAAACCGCACTTTCTGGCAGCGGGGAACGGCCCCGCAGCAGGAGAATCCGGCCGGATGGATTTTGACCTTACGGAACGCGAGCGTTTTTACCGGGACCGGGTGCGCGCGTTCGTCGAGACTCGGATTCGCCCCCGCCACAAGGATTACAAGGCGCAGCTCGCCGCCGGCGACCGCTGGCAGCCGATCGAGGTCATCGAGGAGCTCAAGCCCGTCGCCCGCGAGGAGGGGCTATGGAACTTCTTCATGCCGCCGGGCTGGGCATTGAAGCATGTCGACGACACCTTCCAGTTCGAGGGCACCCAGCTCACCAACCTCGAATATGCGCTCTGCGCCGAGGAGATGGGGCGGATCGGCTGGGCCTCGGAAGTGTTCAACTGCTCCGCGCCCGACACCGGCAACATGGAGGTCCTCCACCGCTACGGCACTCGCGAGCAGAAGGAGGAATGGCTTCGGCCGCTGATGAACGGCGAGATCCGCTCCGCCTTCCTGATGACCGAGCCGGCCGTCGCCTCCTCCGACGCCACCAACATCCAGTGCGAGATTCGCCGCGACGGCGACGATTATGTGATCAACGGCCGCAAATGGTGGTCGTCCGGCGCCGGCGACCCCAGGTGCAAGGTCGCCATCGTCATGGGCAAGACCGACCCCGAAGGGCCCAGGCACGAGCAGCAGTCGATGGTTCTGATGCCGCTCGATTCGCCCGGAGTGACGGTCGAGCGGGCGCTCACCGTGTTCGGCTATGACGACGCTCCGCACGGCCATATGGAGGTCGAGCTCAAGGACGTCCGGGTCCCGGCGGCCAACATGCTGCTCGGCGAGGGCCGCGGCTTCGAGATCGCCCAGGGCCGCCTCGGCCCGGGACGGATCCACCATTGCATGCGCACCGTCGGAGTCGCCGAGGAGGCGCTCGCGGCGATGGTCCGGAGGCTTCAGAGCCGGATCGCCTTCGGCAAGCCGCTGTCGGCGCACAGCGTCTGGGAGCAAAGGATCGCGGCCGCCCGGATCGACATCGAATGCTCGCGCCTGCTCTGCCTCAAGGCGGCGGACATGATGGACAAGGCCGGCAACAAGGCCGCCGCGGGCGAGATCGCCATGGCCAAGATCCACGCCCCCAACATGGCGCTCCGGATCATCGACGATTCCATCCAGGCCCATGGCGGGGCCGGAGTCAGCCAGGATTTCGAGCTCGCCAAGAGCTATGCCGGGATCCGCACCCTTCGCCTCGCCGACGGCCCCGACGAGGTCCACGCCCGCGCCCTCGCCAAGCTCGAATATGCCAAGCATGCGCCGGGTTGATTCCTCCCCGGGACGGGGAGGGTGTTGGGGCTTTGGGCTGCCCCCAGCAGCCCAAGATCGCGTCCGGGGGACGCGATCTCGCTCCAACACATGCGAAGCATGGTGGAGGGGGGTCTGTACGGGTCTCCACGCCCCCTTCACCGTCCGGCTGCGCCGGCCGGCCCCCCTCCCCGCACGCGGGGAGGATTGAGCCTATGAAGGCTGCAATCCTCCGCCAGCTCGGCTCGCCGCTCGAGATCGCCGAGGTCGAGGTCGCCGCGCCCGGGCCGCGCGAGGTGCTGATCCGCACCCGGGCCTGCGGCGTGTGCCATTCCGACCTCCACTTCATCGACGGCCTCTACCCGGCGCCGCTTCCCTTCGTTCCCGGCCACGAGGCGGCCGGAATCGTCGAGTCGGTCGGCGCCGACGTGACGGCGATCCGTCCCGGCGACCATGTCGTCACCTGCTTCTCGACCTTTTGCGGCCGCTGCGAGTATTGCGTGACCGGCCGGCTGTCGCTGTGCGTCGACTCCTCGACCAAGCGCAAGCCGACCCAGCCGCCCCGGCTGTCCCTCGACGGCGCCGCGGCCCACCAGCTGCTCAACGTCGGCGGCTATGCCGAGCTGTTGCTCGTCCACGAGAACGGCGCCGTTCCGATCGACCGCGACATGCCCTTCGACCGCGCCGCCCTGATGGGCTGCGCGGTGGTGACCGGGGCCGGCGCCGTCCTCAACACGGCCGGAGTGAGGCCGGGCGAGCATGTCGCCGTGATCGGCTGCGGCGGCATCGGCCTCGCCGCGATCAACGCCGCCCGCATCGCCGGGGCGGCTCGGATCGTCGCCGTCGATCCGGTTCCGGCCAAGCGCGCCCTGGCCGGGAAAATCGGCGCGACCGACAGCTTCGCGCCCGATTCGGAGCGGCTTCGCGAGCAGGTCGTCGAGCTCACCCGGGGCGGGGTCCACCACGCCATCGAGGCGGTCGGCCGGATCGCCGCCGGCGAGCTCGCTCTGTCCCTGCTTCGCCGCGGCGGCACGGCGACCATCGTCGGCATGATGCCGCTCGCCGAGAAGCTTCCGATGCGCGCGCTCGACCTGCTCGCCGAGAAGAAGCTTCAGGGCTGCCTGATGGGCTCGAACCGATTCCCGGTCGACATTCCGAGGCTGGTCGATTTCTACCTCGCCGGGCGGCTCGACCTCGACAGCGTCATCGCCGAGCGGATCGGGCTCGATCGGATCAACGAGGCGGTGGCGACCCTTCGCACCGGCGAGGCGGCGCGCTCGGTGGTGGTGTTCGAGTGACGCTGAGTGGAGGGGGACACGTACTTTTTCGTGAAAAAGTACGTGTCCCCAAATCGGGAAAGTACGTGTCCCCAAATCGGGAGAATGACATGTCCCTGTTCGACCTGACCGGAAAGGTCGCGATCGTCACCGGCTCGTCGCGCGGCATCGGCCGGGCGATCGCCGAGGCGATGGCCGATCATGGCGCCAAGGTGGTGATCTCGAGCCGCAAGGCCGCCGCCTGCGCCGAAGCCGCGGACTCGATCAACGCCCGCCACGGCGACGGCAGAGCGATCGTCGTGCCCGCCAACATCTCGTCCAAGGAAGAGCTCCAGAACCTCGTCTACGAGACCCGGCGGCAGCTGGGCCGGATCGACCTGCTCGTCTGCAACGCCGCGTCCAACCCCTATTACGGGCCGATGGCGGGGATTTCCGACGACCAGTTCCGCAAGATCCTCGACAACAACATCGTCTCCAACCACTGGCTGATCCAGATGGTCGCCCCCGAGATGATCGAGCGCAAGGCGGGCTCGATCGTCATCGTCAGCTCGATCGGGGGCTTGAAGGCCTCGCCCGTGCTCGGCGCCTACAACATCTCCAAGGCCGCCGATTTCCAGCTCGCCCGCAACCTGGCCGCCGAGTTCGGGCCTCACCAGGTCCGGGTCAACTGCATCGCCCCGGGCCTGATCCGGACCGACTTCGCCCGCGCCTTGTGGGAGAATCCGCAGACCCTTCAGGCGGTCACCATGCACACGCCGCTGCAGCGGATCGGCGAGCCCGGCGAGATTGCCGGAGCGGCGGTGTTCCTCGCCTCGGACGCCTCGACGTTCGTCACCGGCCAGGCGATCGTGGTAGATGGCGGCTCGACGATCGGAGTCGGGCTGTGAGCGAACTTTGTGCTCCTGCGAAAGCAGGAGCCCAGCCCGGCCACAGCATCTGGGTTCCTGCTTTCGCAGGAATGCGAGGAGGAGCGGAATGAGGTTAGCCGGCAAGATCGCCATCGTCACCGGCGCCGCCTCCGGCATCGGCAAGGCGGCCGCCGCCCTGTTCCGCGCCGAGGGAGCGAGCGTGGTCGCCGCCGACCTCGCCCCGGCCGAGGGCGTGGTCGCCGCCGATGCCGGCCGCGAGGAGGATGTTCGCGGCCTCGTCGACCGGGCGGTGGCCGAGCATGGCGGGCTCGACATCTTCTTCGCCAATGCCGGCATTTCCGGCGGGCTGGCCTCGATCTTCGAGCAGAGCCCGGAGGACTGGCAGGAGATCTTGCGGGTCAACCTGATCGGCCCCTTCCTCGCCATCCGCCACGGCGCCCCGGCGATGAAGGCGCGCGGCGGCGGCTCGATCGTCTGCACCGCCTCGGTCGCGGGGCTTCGCGCCGGCGCCGGCGGCCCGGCTTATTCGGCGTCCAAGGCGGGGGTGGTGCGGCTGGTCCAGGTCGCAGCGACCCAGCTCGCCGGAGCCAATATCCGGGTCAACGCCATCTGCCCCGGGCTGATCGAGACCGGCATGACCCGGCCGATCTACGAGATGGCCCGGGCCGCCGGCAAGGAGGAGATGATCGGTCATCTCAATCCGCTGAAGCGCGGCGGCGAGCCCGACGAGATCGCCCGGGCGGCGCTGTTCCTCGCCTCGGACGAGTCGAGCTACGTCAACGGCCACGCTCTCGTCGTCGACGGCGGCCTGTCCGCGTCCCACCCCTTCTACCGCCAGGAATATGGCCGGACCTCCTTTTGAGGGGACAGTCACAGTGACTGTCCCCAATCGCTCGATCTGTTCCCCGGCGAAGGCCGGGGTCCAGCGGCGCTGTGGACTCCAGAGACTCTAGGGGACAGTCACAGTGACTGTCCCCAATCGCTCGATCTGTTCCCCGGCGAAGGCCGGGGTCCAGCGGCCCTGTGGATTCTAGAGACTCAGGGGACAGTCACAGTGACGGTCCCCAATCGCTCGTAATAATATTGCTTGGTGACTTTACGTAACTTTCCGTGATACCTCTTCAAAGGCTGGAAATAGACCTCTGGCGTGTTCCGATCGGTCAGGCTTTTCCAACTATGAACCGTACGAAGTTGTCTCGGCGTGGCAGGCGTGCCGAGAACTTTCCCTCTTTGAGAAAAAAGGAACAGGCCATGAGTAGTCAACTGCACTCCGGGCTGAGCATTATGGGGCCCGCGGAGTCGACCTTTTTCTGGGATGTCACGGAAGACGACGGAAATCTGACGGTGCAGGTCTCGGTCGGCAGCGGCACCACGCTTTCGAGTGCGCGTTCAGCCTTTATTCCCGCCCATAGCGAAGCAAAAGTACCGCTCTTCGCCGTTGGCAACGTGGCTGCTCAGGAGACAATCAGCGGAAACGTCTGGGCGGAGTGGACGAAGGACGGTCACTCCTATGTCGTCATGTTCTCCGGCAATATGTCGGCTATCCCGTCTGCCGGCTTCCCTGTTGCCAGCCTGGTCTGCAGCAGCGATCGGAACGGCGGCAGTGTTGGCCAAGGTCCTTTGATCGTCTACGCCCACATCGCCAACTGACGCGACTCCAGGGGACAGTCACAGAGCTTCTGAGGGGACAGAGCTTCTGAGGGGACAGTCACAGTGACTGTCCCCAATCGCCTCACTCGACCCGGAATTCCTCGACGATCAGGCGCGCCCGTCCGGTCGCGAAGACGCCGTGGCCGAGGCCGTCGCCGCCGCCGAGCACGAAGCCGACCTGGTCGGCCTCGGCGAGGGCGTCGCGGAACGCCTCGGGATGGCTGTGGGCGCTCGAATCCATCACCGCCGTCCAATGGCCGTCGAGCGGCGCCGACAGCTCGTGCTCGCCGGGCTCGATCGGCATGTGCGAGGCGAAGGCCGCGTACCAGCGATAGGCCTCGAACCGCCCCCGGGCGCTCCAATCGTCGCCGGAGCGCTGGAAGTAGAGGGTGATGATCGACGGGCTCGCCGGCGACGTCGCCGGAGCGATCCGGACGCCCGGATCGGCCTCGATCCGGTAGCGCATGACGATCCGCCGCTTGCCGGCCAGCGGGCCGTGGCGGAAAGTGACGTAATGGACGCTTCCCGGCGCCCTCGGCAGCTCGATCTGCCAGCCGCCGTCGCGGCGAGGCGAGGGGTGGAGCGGCATGCCTTGCGAATAGTTGCGGCCGCGGATGATCGGGCCGATCGTCCAGGCCCGGGCGTCCGAAGGATGGGCGGCGTCGGGCGCCCTCCCCCGGCTGCCGTCGCCCTGGGCGGAAGCCAAAGCGAGGGCGGCCAGCAGGGCGGTTCGGATCAGCATCTCTCGTTCCTCGACAGTCTTCGTCCGGGCCCTAGCCCAAGGCGGCCTTCCCGAGCCTGAACGGCGTCGCGGTGCAATGACCGAGAATGGCGCATGACCCGGCGTGCCGAGGGTGCCATGATGGCGGCTCGCTCAGGCAAGGACGAGGGGATCGGGCCATGAGATACGTCGCTGGCGGACTCGCTCTTCTGGGTGCGGTGGTCTGGACCATCTTCATCCTCTCGCACGTCCAGACGGTGCTCGATCTGAGGCGCCGGGGCGAGACCGCCGAGCCGCTCCTCGAATGGCAGTTCCTGATCCCGGTGATCGGCTTCGTCGCGGTCGCCTGGCTGCTTCGCGAGCGGCGCTCGGGCCCGGCGTTCACCGTCGCGGTCTTCACCGTCGTCATGGTGATGATCTTCGCGACCGGACTGGCCGGCGGCCAGTTCAGGTTCGCCCCTTAGGGACAGTCACTGGGGACAGTCACTGACAGTCACTGGGGACAGTCACAGTGACTGTCCCCTCATCCCCCTTGGGGACAGTCACAGTGACTGTCCCCTCAGTCAGGCTCTGACGCGGTCCCGGGGATCGTTCCCAAAAAAATACCGTCCCCCAAAAAAAATGCTGTCCTACAGTTGGTCCTTTGTGGCCTATCCTGTCGGATGGAACAGAACCGGAACCGAATCGCCCCCGAAGCGTCGACCGACGAGCGCGCTTCCTCCCTCAACCCGAAGCCCGATTTCGCCTCCGACGACCCCGCGGACTGGCCGGAATTCCCGACCCGCGCCGAAGCCGTCGCTTATTGGGAAGGCGTGCGCCGCGGCCTCCGCGAAGCGCAGCCCGACGGCCCGCATCCGCACATGCCGCGAAGCTTCTCGCTCGACCTCGCCCGCGACGGCGCCGCGCCTTGCCTCACTTCCGACAAGCTGCGCGATTCGCGGCCCCACATCGCCGGCGTCGAGGAGTCGCCGGACCGAATCGCACCGAGCCCCGCTGCCGCGGGCGCCCGGGCCGACCGTCATGACGGTTTCACCGTCGCCGCCGAGCAGCATTTCCTGCGCGCGCTCGCCGCTGGCGGGGTCGTCGCCGACGCCTGCCGAGCGATCGGGATAAGCCGCCAGGCCGCCTATCGGCGCCGCCAAAGCGCCTCGGGCCGCGCCTTCGCCGTCGCCTGGGAGGCCGCTTTGCTGATCGCCCGTGGGCCGATCGCCGACGATGCCCTGGCGCGCGCTCGCCATGGCGTCATCGATCGCGTCTATCGCAACGGCGAGCTGGTCGCCGAGCGCCACCGCTTCGACAACCGCCTCACCATGGCGGTCCTGACCCGGCTCGACCGGCTGGCCGAAGGCCAGGGCCCGAACGCTCCGGTGGTCCGCGCCGTCGCCGAGGAATTCGACCAGTTCCTCGACCTTCTCCCGCAAGGCCTCGGCGCGGCCCAGGCCTTCTTCGCCGCCCGCTTCCCGTCGCCCGACCGCGCGGGGAGGCCGCGGCCGGTCGAGGAGCCGTACGGCGTCGGCGGCGCTCAGCCGGCGAGCGGCAGCGAGGAAGCTTTGCTCGCCCGGCTCGGAAATTACGAGGCTCTCGGCGTCGGCATGCCCGCCGAGATCTCGACCGCGGACCTTGATCCGCGGGCGATGGAGGGCTGGTCCGCCGAGCAGTGCGCGCGC
>DATMVG010000134.1:0-5091 GCA_035563315.1 Allosphingosinicella sp.
GGGTTGAAGATGCCGGCCGCGCGCCAGACCAGCCGGCGCAGGGCCGCCGACCGAAGCAGCGCGATCGCGCCCGCGCCGATCGTAATCGCGGTCGCGGCGAACAGGGCGGCGGTGCTGAAGGCGAAGGCGGGATCGGCCGCACCGCGCCAGGTGGCGGCGATGAACAGAGCGAGGATGAGGAGGTCGGCGACGCGCTCGGCGACGATCGTCGCCATCACCTCGGCGAGGCGGGTCTGGCGCAGCCGGCTGGCGACGACTCCGCGAAGCACCTCGCCGACCCGGAACGGGACCAGAGCGTTGATCGCATAGCCGATGCCGAGGCCGATCAAGAGGCCGGTGCGGTCGCTCTGGGCCTGCTTCTTCGGGAAGAGGAAGCCCCAGCGGACCGCCCGAGCGACATGCGCCGCCAGCAGGAGCAGCACCGACGCGATCAGGAGCACGGGATGCTCGACGCTCATTGGCCGGTCCAGAGCCGAAGCGTTTCCGGCGCCGCGAGCAGCCGCGCCAGCTCCTCGGGCGTGCCGAAGGAGACATGGCGGCGCAGGTCGTGCTTGACGACCCGCCCGCCCGAGGCGAGCAGCTCGCGGTAGACGCCGCTGACGAACTGCTCGTCATAGGGGCAGTCGAGCCGGTAGCGCGAATAGGCGTCGAGGAAGGTGCGCGGCGAGGAGAAGAGGTAGCAGCCGGCGATGGCGAAGGGGCTGACGACGCGTTTCTCGGCGGTGCCCACCACCGCTCCCGCGGAATCGAGCTCGGCGTAGGAATAAGCCGCGTCGGTCGAGGCGAAGCACAGCAGGGCGGCGTCGGTGCCGCGCCCGAGGCCCTCGACCGGGTCCCCCTCGCCGCAGGCAAAGGCGTGGTCGCTGTCGCACACGGCGACGGGGCCGCCGCCCTCGAGCGCCCGCAGGCCGATCGCCGCGGTCTCGGCGGCGCCGCTGGTGACGTCGGCCAGGGCGACGATCCTGGCGTCGGGATAGTGAAGGCGCACCACCTCGTCGATGGCGAAGCGGCGGACATGCTCGGCCAGCACGACGAACACCATCTCCCCGGGCGGGGCGATGCGGCGAACGCTCTCGGCCGCCCACCAGAAGAAGGGCCTGCCGGACAGCTCGATCAGAGGCTTGGGGGTTTCGACGCCCTGCCGGGAAAAGCGCGAGCCCCGCCCCGCCATCGGCATCACCAGCGCGAGACCGTCCCGACGCGAGGGGTCGCGCACGACGTCCGTTTCGCGGCAGCTCTGCGGGTCGTAGGGCACGACCGCTTCTTGAACGAACATCCTTAGCGCAAGGTAAATGCGGGCCCCTCGAGCGCTCAGATCGTCCGCTCGCCGCCCTCGAACCGCGCAAGAACGTCGAAGACGTAGGACTCGCGCTTCGCCGCGCGATAGTCCCGGCGGCGGAAAGCCCGGCGGGCGAGCCCGTAGCGGGCGGCCGCCCCGAGCGTCTTGAGCGCCTGCGACGCCATCCTTACGTTGGAGACCTGATCCTCCTCCCGCCACGAGATCGGAAAGAAGGTCACGGCGTTGCCGCGATCGTACATGTCGAGCAGAAGATAGGGGTTGAAGTGGAGATCGTCGGGCAGCCGAAGGATCGCCCGATCGGCAAAGGCGCGGCGGGCGAGGAGGTTGAGCCCCGATCCCATGTCGGCGACCCAGCGGCCCGCCGCGGCGGAGAAGACAAGGTTGAAGGCGCGGTTGCCGAAGATCCGGAAGGCCGAATAATTGGTCAGCCTGGAACCCCTGGTGAAGCGCGCCCCCATGCAGGCGTCGAAACGGCGATGGGTCCCGTCCGCCAGCACCGGGAGGATGTCGCCAAGGTCCCCCTGGTCGTCGCCGTGGAGGGTGACGACATGGCTGAAGCCCTGTGCCTCGGCATAAGCATAGGCCGCCTTGTGCGAGCCGCCGAGGTTGTAATTCTCGCGGTTGCGAGCGACTGTGACCCGCGGCGCCTTCGCCGCCGGGGCCGAGGCGATCGCCGCGTCCGCAGTCCCGTCCCGGCTGCCATTGTCGAGGACGAGCACCTCCTCGACATGCCTTGCGACCTCGCCGCGGACCTGGCCGAGCACCCGGCCGATCTGCGCGGCGCAATTGTAGCAGGGGACGAAGACCAGGATCCTGTCGGTCACGCCGGCCCTGCCCCGCACAGCCGGCGCCGTGCGTCGGCGTAGACCGACGCGATGCCGGCGCCGATCTCGGTCGCCGGATTCCAGCCGAACCGCGCCCGGGTCTTGGCCGGGTCGCCGATCGCATTCTTGTAGACCTCCTCGACGATCCGCTCGCGCGACAGCGGATGCGCCGAGCCGAACAAAGCCGGATAGGCCTCCCAATAGAGGCTCGGATCGCGGAACACGGGCTCGATCGACTTGCCGCTCGCGGCGAGGAAGTGGCCGTACAGCTCCGGGACGCTGTGCCCCTGACCGGAGCAGACGTTGTAGCGCTCGGCGCGGAACTCGCCCTCCGCCTCGATCATCCGGGTCAGCAGGTCGACGACGTCGTCGCTGTGGACGTAGTCGCGCCGCGCGCTGCTGTCGTTGAACAGGGTCGGCGCGCGGTCCATGACCAGCTCGCGAGCGACGTAGCTGGTGAAGGGCGGGCTGGTGCGGGTCACGTCCTGGTGCGGGCCGTAGACGTTGAAGAAGCGGCAAATGACGATGTCCAGGCCGTAATTCCGAGCGAACGCGTCGCACACGCTCTCCGCCGCCGCCTTGGACGAGGCGTAGACGAGATCGGGGGCGATCGGATCGCTCTCGGCGAATCGCTCGCTCTTCGTCTTCTCGTAGACGGCCGAGGTCGAGGAAAAGACGATCCGCCTGACGTCGGCGCGGCGGGCGGCCTCGAGCACGTTGGCGACCGCCGCGGTGTTGACGTCATAGGCTTCGGCGGGCGCCTCCTGGCACACCGGCAGGGCCGCGATCCCGGCGAGGTGGAACAGCGTGTCGACTCCCTCGAACAGAGCGACGAGATCGCCGTCCCTGACATCCTTGCACACGAAGCGGCCGAAGGGCGAGCCTTCCAGAAGCAGGTTGTCGAGATGGCCGAAGCGCATGTTGTCGAGCAGCACGACCTCGTCGCCGCGCCGGTGGAGATGCTTGCCGAGCTGAGAGCCGACGAAGCCGGCGCCGCCGGTGATGAGGACCTTCATGCCCGCGCCTCCCGCCTTCCTTCGGGTGGGGGGGCGGTGAGGCGCGCCAGGACGAAGAAGTTCATCGGGAAGGTCACCGGGAGGATGACGAGCTTGGCGAGGAGCGGCGCGAGCTGGCTCGCGGCGAGCAGGGCGACCGCGGCCGAGGCGGCGCTCACCGCCGCCGCCTGATAGGCGAGATAGGCGGCGAACAGCCCGAACAGGAAGCGGCCGCGATAGGCGAAGATTCGCCGCGCCGAGGCGAAATAGACGAAGGTCACCGCCGCCGCCCCGGACGCCAGATTGGCCGCCCCCGGCGAGGCGCCGCCGGCGAGCAGCAGGATGAAGAGCAGGAAATCGATCGCCAGGCCGGTCCCCGAGGCGAGCGCGAACAGAGCGAGCCGGACGAGACGGCCGCGCGCGGCCGGGCGCGCGCCCGCGGCGGCGCCGTCGCTGTCGGTCCTGGCCGGGACGAAGAGGCTCATCCGCCGGAGCCTAGGGGCCGGGTCGTTAAGAATTCATTAGCCACGAGTCCGGCGCGCTGACGGACGGACGAGCGCGCGGACGGGCGGACGAGCGGGCGGCGGGGCTCAGCCCTCGCCCCGGATGAATGCCTCCAGCGCCTCATAGGCGCGGTCGTCGGGCATCTGCCTCGGCGGATGCTTGCAGAAGGAGGCGGCCGCCGGGTGGATCGGGCCGCCGAGGCCGCGGTCCCTGGCCAGCTTGGCGCAGCGGATCAGGTCGATCGCCACCCCGGCCGAATTGGGGCTGTCCTCGACCGACAGGCGAAGCTCGAGGTTCATCGGAACGCCGCCGAATAGCCGCCCCTCCATCCTCAGGAAGCAGATCTTGTTGTCGTTCTGCCAGGCGACATAGTCGGACGGGCCGATATGGATGTTCTCCGCGTCGAGCCGCTCGCCGGCGACCGACTGGACCGCCTCGGTCTTCGAGATCTTCTTCGATTCGAGCCGGGCCCGGTTGAGCATGTTGAGGAAGTCGGTGTTGCCGCCGGTATTGAGCTGATAGGTCCGGTCGAGCGCGACCCCGCGCTTGCGGAACAGGTCGGTGAGCACGCGGTGGACGATGGTCGCGCCCAATTGCGCCTTGATGTCGTCGCCGATCAGGGGAATGCCGGCCTCGGTGAAGCGCCGGGCCCAGCCCTCGTCGCTGGCGATGAAGACCGGGATGTTGTTGACGAAGGCGACCCCGGCCTCGAGCGCGCATTCGGCGTAGAATTCGGTCGCCCGCTGCGACCCCACCGGAAGGTAGTTGACCATGACGTCGGCGCGGGTCTCGCGAAGCACCCGGACGACGTCCGCCTTGTCGGGCTCGGGGGAGTCGCTGAGCAGGAAGGTGCGCTCGGCCGGCATCCCGGCCATATGCTCCGAACAGCCGTCGAGCACCGGCCCCATGCGCACCGCGACCCCCGAGGCCGGGACGTGGCCGCAAAAGGTCATCGTGCAATTGGGCCTGGCGAAGACCGCCTCGGCGACGTCGCGGCCGACCTTGCGCCGGTCGACGTCCCAGGCGGCGACGACCTTGATGTCCTTCGGCCGGTAGCCGCCCAGGTCCCAGTGGAGCAGTCCGATCTGCTCGTTGGCGCCGCCATTCTGGTAATAAGCGATGCCCTGGACCAGCGAGCTGGCGCAATTGCCGACGCCGACGATGGCGAGGTTGATGTCAGGGCTCTTCGGGTCGTGCAGGCTCATGCGACTTTCTTCTTCCGTTCTGGCTGTGCCGACCCCTCTAGCATAAGTCGGCGGAAATCCGCGAATGGCATCGCCCCGCCCGCCGTTTCCCGCCCGCCCGCCACTCCGCCGCCTTCCCGGCAGGCCGGACCTTGAACCGGAATCTTCCTTCGCCCTGGAGGAGGGAGGGAAAGGAAGATGGACCCCGGATCAAGTCCGGCATGACGAGCACGGGTCTGCAACCCCTCCCATCGCCCGCCGCCTTCCCCCCGCCACCCCGGACC
>DATMVG010000135.1:0-28270 GCA_035563315.1 Allosphingosinicella sp.
AGTGCCGAAGTCGACCGGGCGCCGATTGTCCGGATCGACCAGGCTGAGGTCGAGGAACTCGCAGCCCTGGTAGCAATCCGGAACGCCCGGCGCGGCGCAGCGAAGGAAGGCCTGGACCAGCGAATTGGCCTCTCCAGCCGAGCGGATCGACTCGACGAAGCCCTGGACCTGAGCGAGAAAGGGGGCGCCGCCGGGGTCGAACGGGGCCGCCACGAACGCTTTGCAGCGGCCCTCGTACCCGAGGTCCGGCGAGTTCCACGACGAGCGCAGCCGGGCCTCGCGCAACGCCTTTTCCAGCCACGCCGAGAGCCGGTCGCGCAAGTCGGCGCGGGCACTCGAGCCGGACTCGTCGAGCGCAATGCCGGGCGGCCAGGCGCCGACCAGCATCTGGTAGAACTGATATTCGTCGCCCGGATCCACCCCGGCCGCGACGCCGCGATTGATCGCCCGCCAGCGCTCGACGGTCCCGATCCACAATTCCGGAAGCTCGCTGAGCACGGCCAAGCGCGCCCGCACATCCTCTCCGCGCTTGTGGTCGTGGGTCGCGGTGGCGAGCATGGAGCGCGGCCAGCCGGCGCTTCGCTCAGCCATCGCCGCGTGGAAATCCTGAGCGGCCATCGAGAAACGCGAGGGATCGGAGCCGACGTCGTTGCGCGAGAGCAGCCGGCCGTAGCGATAGAAAGCGGTGTCCTCGACCGCCTTGGCGGCGAGCGGCGCGGACAGTTGGCGGAAGCGGCGCAGCGCCTCGCTCCCCCGGGCGCCCTCCCCCTCCTCCGCCAACCACGAGACCAGCCACCCGACGGCCCCGGCCAGGTCGGGGGGAGCAAGGGCGAGCGCCCGCCGCCGCGCCGCTTCGAGGATCGGGGCGTCGGTCGCGGCGCCGTAGGTGCGGTAGGCCGGAAAGGCCCGCAGCAGATGCTCGACGGCGCTGTCGATGTCGGCCTCGCTCGGCGCGGGGCCGTCGCGAAGCGCCTGGAAGGCCTGGGCGCAGGCGCGAAGCTGGCCTGGAAACTCGGCGGCGAGAATCTCGCGCCGAGCGCAGAGCTCCTCCTCGGCGAAATCCGGCGAGCGGCCGCTCAGCCTCGCCCAATAGCGGGCAAGCGGTCCCTCGCCGAGCGGGTGGTGGAGAAGGAGCGCCACCTGCTCCATGAAGTCGTAGCCGCTGGTGCCGTCGACACCCCAGTCGGGCGGCAGCCGCTCGCCGGCGGCGAGGATCTTCTCGATGACGATCCAGGCATCAGGCAGCCGCGCCCGCAGGCGGCGGCAATAAGCGCCGGGATCGGCGAGGCCGTCGACATGGTCGATCCGAAGACCGTCGATCAGCCCTTCGTCGGCGAGCCGGAAATAGAGAGCGTGGGTCGCCTCGAACACTTGCTCGTCCTCGACCCGGATCCCGGCGAGGCCGCTGATGGTGAAGAAGCGGCGCCAGTTGAGCTCCCCGGCGGCGCTTCGCCAGCAGGCGAGCCGATAATGCTGGCGGTCGAGGAGGCTGGCGAGGTCGCCGGCCTCGCCCGCCTCCTGGTCCTCGTCGCGAACGGGGTAGCGGTCGTGGCCGTAAGCGACGATCCACAATCGCCCGTCGGCGTCTCTCCCGGCGCGAAGCGCGCCCTGAGCGATCGCTTCGGCGAGGGGCTCGCCGAGGAACGGCAGCAGGATCCTGCCGGTCCAGTCGATGTCGAAGAAGCGGGCGAAGGCACTGTCCCGGCCCTTGGCGAGGACGTCGTTCCACCAGCGATTGGCGCCGCCGGCGACGCTCATATGATTGGGGACGATGTCGAGCACGATCCCCATGCCGCGCGACCGCAACGCGCCAGCGAACCGGCGCAAGCCGGCTTCGCCGCCGAGCTCCGGATTGACGCGGGTCGGATCGACGACGTCGTAGCCGTGGCTCGAGCCGGGCTGGGCCGCGGTCACCGGCGAGGCGTAGACATGGCTGACGCCGAGATCGTCGAGATAAGGGACGATCCTCTCGGCATCGGCGAAGGTGAAGCCGCAGTTGAACTGGAGACGGTAGGTGGCCCGGACCTTCACCGCCCCCGCGCCCGGTTCAGCCGGGAGATACGTTCGGCGACTTCAGGCGCGTCGAGCATCTCCTCGACGACTCCCGGAAGCCGGCGGCGCCAGTTCGGATGCTCTTCGGTCGTGCCCGGGAGGTTGGGCTGCTCGGCGACCCCGATCAGGTCCTCGGCCGGGATCAGGGCCAGCTCGCAGGCGCTGCCAGCGACATGCTCGATCGCGGCGGTCACCGCCCGTTTCGGCAATCCCGGCGCCGGCTGCCGCTCGGCTTTGCCGATCGCTCGCCACAGCCTTCGCCGGTCCTTCGCCCGCGCCGCCCGCTCGGCGGCCGGCGAAGCGAAGGCGCTGGTCCGGCCCAGCGCCCAGGCCCAGTCGATATCCTGCTCGGACCACCAGCCGGCAAGGGTAGGCAAATCGTGGGTGGAGGTCATCGCCGCCGCCTGCCGGTCCCAGGTCGACGGCCGCTTGAAGCCGCCGCGCGAATTGCGCTCGAACCACAGGACCCGCGTGCCGAGGAAGCCGCGGCGCGCCATGTCCTCGCGAAAGCCCGCGGGGACGGTGCCGAGATCCTCGCCGACGACGATCGCCCGAGCGCGCCACGATTCGAGCGCGAGCAGGCGCATCAGGTCGCGCTCGGGGTAGAGCAGATAGGCGCCCTGGGTCGAGGGAAGGCCGTGCGGAACGACCCACAGCCGCTTCAGCCCCATGGCGTGATCGATCCGTATGCCGCCGGAATGCCGCAAGGCGGCGCGGATGGTGGCGATGAAATCCTCGAAGCCGGTGCGGCGGAGCGCCGACGGCGAGAAAGTGGTGATCCCCCAATCCTGGCCGTCCGGCCCGAGCGGGTCGGGCGGAGCGCCGATCGACAGGCCGGAAAGCAGAGCGGCGCGCCGACTCCAGGCATGGCTTCCGCCCGGATCCATGCCGACGGCCAGATCGGCGATCAGGCCGATGGCCATGCCGGCGCCCTTCGCGGCGCTCTGAGCGCCGGCGAGGCCGCGGTCGGCGAGCCACTGCAGGAAGACGTAGAAGTCGACCTCCTCGCGATGCTCGAGCGCGAAGGAATTGGCCGCCTCGCCCAGTGGGTCCCGATAGGCGGCGGGCCACTGCCGCCAGCCACCGCCGAAATGGGCATCGAGGGCGTCGAAGCGGGCGTGGAGCTCGAGCGCCTCCCCCTGCTCCCGCCGGAACGCGCCGATCGCGGCCCGAGCGTCGTCCGCCAGGCCCTCGTCGAACAGCCGCCGCAGCCGCGCCATCCGGGCGGGGATGGCGCGGCGCCAGTCGATGAGGTCGCCCGCGGGTTCGTCAGGCGCTTCCCCGTCGCCCGGATCGGCGAGGAGCACGTTCAAGAACAGGCGAGTCGAGGGGCCGTAGGGCCCGTAGCGACCGGGATCGGACGGAAACAGGGCGTGGACAGGGCTGATCGCGAGCGCGTCGGCACCGGCTCCGCCGGCCGCCTCGGCAAAGCGGGCAAGGGCGCCGAAATCGCCAAAGGCTTCGCCGCGCGAGTCGCGCAGCGACGGCACCTGCACGGCCGCGCCCCAGATCCGCCGCCCAGGCGCGGCGTCGGCGACCGTCCAGGCATGGACCGGAGCGACCGCGACCGTGACTCCCTCGGCCTCGTGATAGCCGGGCTCCAGGAAGGGCGGCAGAATACGTCCCGAGGGCAGCCGGACGGGCTCGCCCACCTCCGCCGTCACGAGCGGTTTTTCTCCCTCACCTTCCTCGGGCTCGCCAAGCGCCGCCAGCACGGCGGCCAGGGAATCGTCGCTCACGCGCTGCCGGGCGCCGGACGCGTCGGTCCAGTCCCGGACTACGCCCGCCTCGCGCGCGCGGCGGTGAAGCGCGCTTTCACCGGTCAAGGCAGATCCCGTCCGGAACTCTCCTGCCCAAGTCCGAACACGGTTGCCGGCTCATCGGCGCTCAGGCTTCGGCGAGGTAGCGCGCGAGATCGTCACTGCCGCCGATCCGCTCGCCGCCGACGAAGACCTGGGGGGTCGTTGCCACGCCCTGCTCGGCCTTGAACGCGTCGACCTCGGGCCGCGAGCTCAGCACCCGATCGTCGACGGCGAAGCCGTGCTGCTCGAGCATTTTCAGGGCGCGGACGCCGTAGGGACATATGTGGTCCGGCAACACCATCCGGTACAGGGTTGCGCTGCGCTCTTGCGCCATCCGTGAAAATCCTCCTCGTCGCGACGCAAAAATGCGTCGGGCGTATAGCGCCAGGCGGCCAAGGGCGTTCCCTGCATCCATGCTCCGCGAACGCTTCGACCGCGCTCCGTCCCGATCCCCCGCCGGCGGCGACGGAGGGCTCAGGGGTTGGGCCGCGGCCAGACTCGGCCGTGCCGGATCAGATAATCGTTGAAGCGCCGGCTGCGGTCCGCCTCATCGAGCAGGCGCCGCGCCAGTTCGGGCCGCCGAGCGGCCAGATCGCGGCTCTGCAGCCAGTCGTCGCCCGAACGATAGAGCCGCGGGCGGCCCTGCTGCGGGTCGCTGACCGCGCTCCAGCCGCCGGCCTCGGCCAGCATCGAATCGCGAAAGCCGAACAGGACTCGCCGCCCCGGAGAGACGGCGAGCAGGCTGTGGCCGTGCCAGGGATTGTCCTCCCTGAGCCCGATCAGGTCGGCAATGGTCGGGGCGATGTCGAGCAGGGTGACGATCTCGTCATGACGTCCCGCCGGCAGCCGCGGGTGCGGGCCGACGATCAGGAACGGGATCCAGGTCGACTCCCGGTACAGGCTGTAGGCGCCGACGAGGCCGCCATGCTCGCCGAGATTGTAGCCGTGGTCGCTGTTGATGACGAACAGCGTGCGCTCGAACCAGGGCTCCGAGCGAAGGGATTCGATCAGCTCGCGCACGACGTCGTCGGTATAGCGGGTGGTGTTGAGGATGCGCTCCTGGACGCTGCCCTGGCCGGCAATGTCGAGCGCCGGCTCGATCGAGCGGAACGGGTGATGGTTGCTGGCCGAGATGAGGGTGGCGATGAACGGGCCCTGCCGACCGAGCCGCCTGATCCTCTCCGCCGCTCGGCGGAAGACGATGCGGTCGACCTGGCCGACCTCCGGGTAGCGCCACAGCCGGTCGTACATGCGCTGCACCCAGATCGTGCTGTTGTCCATGTCGATGTCGCCGGCCGCGAACATCTCGGCCCGATAGCCGAGGCGGCGCAGCGCATCGGGCAGACAATAGAGGGCGATGTGGGTCTGGCTGGTGATGAAGCGGCGCGACGAGGGCGTGATCGAGCATTGCGTCGCGAAGCGGCCGTTGACGCTCGGCGGTCCGAAGCTCAGCGCCCGGGTATAGACGGCGGAATGCGGGCCGCGGGCGAGGCGATCGAGATAGGGCGTCGGCGAGGGCTGCCGGTCGGGACGCAGATGGCCGGTATCGACTCCCCTCACCGCCTCCAGCTGGATGATGACGACGTTCCAGCGATCCGGCGGCGCCGGCCGCGACGGCTCGAGCGGACGGCGCAGGAAAGGCCGTTCTCGGTCCGGGAAGCGCCAGGCGCGGTCGGTGCTCCCGGCCAGCCATTCGGCCTGCCAGGCCCGGGCGAGCGCGTCCACGTCGCCGGGCGGGCGATCGTCCTCGTAGCTCCAGTAAAAGTCGCGGATCAGCGCGAACAGGGCCGGCTCGAGGCGCGAGAGCCGCCATTTGGCGTGGGCCAGCGAATAGCCGATCAGCCCGGTGGCGAGCGGAACGGCGAGGATCGCCAGGGCCGGTCGGAAAGCGAAGCGCAGCGGCGGCAGGAGACGGCCGCGGCGCCGGACCATCGGGATCGACCAGGCCAGGTAGACGGCCGGCGCCGCGATACAGAGGAAAGGGGCGAGGAAGGGGCCGCCCCGGTCGCTGCGCAGGATATTGAGGAACAGGCTGTCTCCCATCGTCGCGGGATCGGCGTAGACGGCGAGGAAATTGGGGCCGAGCCGCAAGCCGACGAAGCGGTACAGCTCATGGTCGAAGGCGGTGATCAACAGGTTCACAGCCATGAGCGCGACCAGCGCCCAATGGCCGAGCGGCCACCAGCGTCCCGGCAGCAGGCGGCGGTAGAGACAAAGCCACAGCAGGAGGAAAGGCAGAGCGATCAGCCAAATCGCGAGCAGCTCGTAGACGAGCGGCCGGATAATGAACGCCTTCCACTGCGCCAGGAACGGCCCGCCATAAGGCGACGGCCGCAAATAGAGGATGAGCTGGAGCAGCGCGCAGCCGAGCCATCCGGCGGCGGTGAGCCGCCAGGCGATGGCGAAATGGTCGGCGCCGCGCGCTCCTCCCCTCGCCTCCGCCAAGCCTTGCTCCCCGCGATCCGCCTGTCGCTTGCATAGCATGGCGGCCCGGCTTCGCCAGCGCGCCGGCCGCGAGTCCGCCTTCAGCCCACCGCCTCGACCGCCGGACGGAAGCGGCGGCGTTCCGGATCGAAGGCGCAGCGGTAGCGGCCCTTGACGCAGGCATTGTAGTAACGGCCGGCCGAGGGCGCCGACTTGAGCGCGTCGAATTCGGCGCGGGGAACGTCGAAGTAGAGGTAGAGCCGGCCGTCGCGGAAGGTGATTCGAAGTATTCGAGCCTCATCCTCGTAAGCGATGCGGGAGATCAGGCTCGAAGACAGGTTCGCCGCTCGCATCGCGATCCTCCGCAAGAGAGAATCGAGGGTCAAAGGGCGGCGGAATCCATCGTTCCGGTCGGCGCGGCGACACGAATCGATTGCGCGCCGGAGCGAATCGACCGCGGGTCAGGCGGCGACGAGGATCCCGACCCAGACCATCGCCGCATAAGCCGGCGCGATCAGGGCGATCAGGCGCAATACCCGGGGCTCACACATGGATCTTCTCCCAGTGTCGCGGCCATCTTCTCACTTTTTGGGTTAACGCCACGTTAGCGCGGACCCGCCCGGTCATGCCGCCGGGCTCTCCCCGGCGATGACCGCGGCCGCGTGAGGGAGCAGGAAATAGGTGTCGCCGACTTCCTCCTCCTCGCGGCTTGGATGGGCGCTGTCGACCAGCAGCCGGCGCCGCCCCGCCGGCGGCGGCAGAATGAAGGTCAGCGCCTCCTCCGAGCTGTTGAGCAGGACGCAGACGATCTCGATCGCGCCCTGATCGAGCGTTCGCGCGAGGCGCATGACCAGCGCCCGGCCCTGCGCATTGTCCCAATCCTCCTGGGCGAGGCGGAGGCCGCGCTCGTCCCACCAGTCGATGTCCGGGAGGTCGGCCGCGATCTCGTCGCCGTAAAGGTAGCGGTGGCCGCGCAGCAGCGGATAACGGCGGCGGATATCGGTCAGGCGCCCGACGAAGTCGGCGAGGGCCTTGCCCGCCCCGGTCGCCGCCTGCTTCCAGTCCAGCCAGCTGATCTCATTGTCCTGGCAATAAGCGTTGTTGTTGCCGCGCTGGCTGCGGGCGAACTCGTCGCCGGCGAGCAGCATCGGAGTGCCGTGCGAGGCGAGCAGGGTGACCAGCAGCGAGCGGCGCAGGCGGTCGCGAAGCTCGTTGACGCCGGCGTCGTCGGTCGGGCCCTCATGCCCCCAGTTGCGCGACAGATTCTCCGGGTGGCCGTCGCGATTGTCCTCGAGATTGGCCTCGTTGTGGCGATCCTCGTAGCTGGTCAGGTCGGCGAGGGTGAAGCCGTCGTGGCTGGCGACGTAGTTGACGCTGGCCCAGGGCCGCCGGGCGCGGCGGTCGAAGAGGTCGCCCGAGCCGGCGAGACGCGCCGCCAGCTCGCCGCGAAGATCGGGATCGCCGCGCCAGTAGCGGCGGGCCGCGTCGCGATAGCGGTCGTTCCACTCGGCGAAGCCGGGCGGATGGTTACCGAGCTGATAGCCGCCGGGGCCGACGTCCCAGGGCTCGGAGATCAGCTTGGTGCGCTGCAGGACCGGATCCTGCCTCAGCACCTTGAAGAAGGCGTGGCTCGGCTCGAAGCCGCGCTCGGTGCGGCCGAGGACGGTGCCGAGATCGAAGCGGAAGCCGTCGATTCCGAACGAGGTGACCCAGTAGCGAAGCGAATCCGCGACCATCTGGATGACCCGCGCCTTGGAGAAATTGAACGTGTTGCCGGTGCCCGTATCGTTGACGGCGCGGCGGGGATCGCCCTGCTCCAGGCGGTAGTAAGTGGCGTTGTCGAGCCCTCGCCATGACAGGGTCGGCCCGCGCTCGGAGCCTTCGGCGCTGTGGTTGTAGACGACGTCGAGGAAGACCTCGATTCCCGCCGAGTGAAGCCGACGCACCATCAGCCGCAGCTCGTCATGGCTGTCGCCGGCGAAATAGCGCGGCTCGGGCGTGAAGAAAGCGAGGCTGTTATAGCCCCAATAATTGGTCAGCCCCTTCTCCTGCAAAAAGCGTTCGGAAACGAAGGCATGGATCGGCAACAGCTGGACCGCGGTGACTCCGAGCCGCTTGAGGTGGTCGATGACGGCACCGCTGGCGAGGCCGGCGAAGGTGCCTCGATCGCGCGGGCGCACCTCATCGAACAATTTCGTCAGCCCCCGCACGTGCGCCTCGTAGATCACCGTCTCCGACCAGGGCGTGTGCGGCCTGGTCTCCTCCGGCCAGACGAACGGATCGTGGGTCACCACCGCCTTGGGCATGGCGGGGGCGCTGTCGCGGCGGTCGAAGCTCAGATCCTCGCGGCGGGAGCGCAGCCGGTGGCCGAACAGGGCGTCGGTCCATTTGAGCGAGCCGGCGAGCCGCCTGGCATAGGGATCGAGCAACAGCTTGTTGGGATTGAAGCGATGCCCCTGGTCGGGGGCGTAGGGGCCGTGGGCGCGGTAGCCATAGACCAGCCCGGGCAGAGCGTCGGGAAGATAGCCGTGCCAGACTTCGTCGGTCCATTCGGGAAGCTCGTAACGGGCGAGCTCGCGGCGGCCGGCCGCATCGAACAGGCACAATTCGATCCTCTCGGCATGGGCGGAGAAGACAGCGAAATTGATCCCCATGCCGTCGAAGGTGGCGCCGAGCGGATAAGCCGAGCCGGGCTCGAGCCTGAGCGAGCGCGGCATCAGCCGGCCGGCCCTTCGTGGCGGAGCAGCAACGCGCCGAGCGGCGGGACGACGAGCGTCGCTGACGCCGGGTCGCCTTGTGCCTCGACGAGGCCGGCATTGCCCCGGTCGCTGCCGCCGTAGAGCGCCGAATCGCTGTTCAGCACCTCGCGCCACCGCCCCGGCCGAGGAAGCTTCAGGCGATAGTCGAGATGCGGCTGGGGGGTCATGTTCAGGATGAAGGCGAGCGGCGCGTCACCAGCGCCGCCGTGGCGGGCGAAGGCGAACAGGCTGTTCGCGGAATCGCCTCCGACCAGCCATTCGAATCCGGCCGGATCGGCGTCGCCGCGGTGGAGGGCGGGCTCCTCGCGATAGAGCCGGTTGAGGTCGCCGACGAGCTGTTGAAGCCCGGCATGTTCCGGCCGTTCGAGCAGGTGCCAGGCCAAGGCGTCGTCGTGATCCCACTCGCTCTCCTGCCCGAGCTCGCCCCCCATGAAGAGCAGCTTCTTGCCGGGATGGGCCCACATGAAGGCGAGATAGGCGCGCAAGGTGGCGAGCTGCCGCCAGCGGTCGCCCGGAATCCTCGACAGCAGCGATCCCTTGCCGTGGACGACCTCGTCGTGGCTCAGCGGCAGCACGAACTTCTCAGTCCAGGCGTAGACAAGCGAGAAGGTCATCTCGTTATGGTGCCATGAGCGGTGGACGGGGTCGCGCTGCACATATTGCAGGGTGTCGTGCATCCAGCCCATGTTCCACTTGTAGGCGAAGCCGAGGCCGCCGCGTTCGAGCGGCGCCGAGACGCCGGGCCAGGCGGTCGATTCCTCGGCGATGGTGACGGCGCCGGGGCAGCGCTCGGCGACGGCGCGGTTGAGCTCCCTCAGGAAGTCGACGCTCTCGAGATTCTCGCGGCCGCCATGGACGTTGGGAACCCATTCGCCGGGCTTGCGGCTATAGTCGCGATAGAGCATCGAGGCGACGGCATCGACGCGCAGCCCGTCGACGTGGAAGGTCTCCAACCACCACAGCGCCGAGGCGAGCAGGAAGCCCGAAACCTCGCGCCGGCCCAGATTGTAGATGAGCGTGCTCCAGTCCTGGTGGAAACCCTCCCTGGGGTCGGAATGCTCGTAGAGGTGGGTGCCGTCGAAGCCGGCGAGGCCATGCTCGTCGGTCGGGAAATGCGCCGGCACCCAGTCGAGGATCACGCCGATCCCCTCGCGGTGACAGGAATCGACGAAGGCGGCGAAATCCTCCGGGGTGCCGAAGCGCGCCGACGGGGCGAATTGCGAGAGCGGCTGATAGCCCCAGGAGCCGCCGAACGGATGCTCCATGATCGGCAGCAGCTCGACGTGGGTAAAGCCGAGCTGCGCAACGTAGGGGACCAGCCGTTCGGAGAGCCCGGCCCAGTCGAGATGGCTGCCGGGGCCGGCCGGGCGCAGCCATGAGCCGGCATGGACCTCGTAGATCGAGATCGGGGCCTCGGCGGCGTGACGCGCCGCCCGTCCCTGCATCCACTCCCCGTCGCTCCAGCGGAAGTCCGGGCTCGGCGCGACGACGGAGCCGGTTCGAGGCGGACATTCGGTGGCGCGAGCGATCGGATCGGCCTTGACGCGCAACGCCCCGTCGGCGCCGATCAATTCGAACTTGTAGCGCTCGCCGGCGGCGAGCCGAGGCACGAACAGCTCCCATATGCCCGCTTCAAGGCGCAGCCGCATCGGGTGCCGGCGCCCGTCCCAATGGTTGAAGTCGCCGACCACCGACACCCGGCGGGCATTGGGAGCCCATACCGAGAAGGCGGTCCCGGCTACCCCCTCGAGCTCCCGGGGCTGCGCCCCGAAGATGCGGGCGAGCTCGAAATGGCGTCCCTCGCTGAGCAGGTGAAGGTCCAGCTCGCCGAGCACGAGGCCGAACGCATAGGGATCTTCGGTCTCCTGCTCGCTGCCGTCGGGCCAGCCGATGCGAAGCAGATAAGGGGCCTCCTCGGCGAGCGAGCCTGTCCACAGGCCGTCGCGAAAATGCTCGAGCCGGCCGAGGAGGCGCCTGTCGTCCCTCGCCAGGAGCTCGACGCTCGACGCTCCCGGCTGGAAGCTGCGCACGATGCCGCCATGAGGTCCGAGCAGCGAGAAGGGGTCGGTGAGGCGGCCCGCCACCGCTTCGGCGGCGGCGCGGTCGAGGCCCTCGTCGCTCACCGCCCGTCTCCGGCTATGCGGGCGGCGATCCGGGCGAGGCCGGCCTGCGGGATGTCGATCCAGTCAGGGCGGTTGGCCGCTTCGTAGCGAATCTCATAGGCCGCCTTTTCGAGCAGGTAGAGGTCGAGCAGGGGCCCGGTCGGGTCGCCGGCGACACGCGCATAGCCGCGCAGGAAGGCGGCGACGGCGCTGTCGCGAAAGCGATCGAAAATCTCGGCTGGGCTGTGGTGAAGGGCCTCGCCGGCTTCCGGCAGGGCGCGAAGCGCCGCCGCCGCGGCATAATCGAACGAGCGCAGCAGGCCGGCGACGTCGCGCAGCGGCAGATCCTTGGCGCGCCTCTGGTCCAGCGGCCGGGCCGGCTCGCCTTCGAAATCGATGAACATCACCTCGCCGCCGGCGACCAGCACCTGGCCGAGATGAAGGTCGCCATGGATGCGGGTGCGCGACTTGCCGACCGCGTGCCGGGCGAGGCCGTCGACGGCCGCGGCGAGGTTCGCGAAGCCCTCGAGCCCTTCGACCTGCTCGCGGACGCGTTCGGCCAGAGCGCGAGCTTCCGCCTCGCCGACATTTTCCGGGGCGAAGGCCGGATCGTCGCTCGGCTGGGCGAGCAGCGCGTGCATCTCGGCGAGGCGGAGTCCGAGAGTCTCGGCGAAGCTCTCGTAATTCTCGAAATCACAGGCCTCGCGGCCGGCTTCCGCGGCCTGTCGAGCGAGCATCTCGAGCGTCCACTGCCAACCGTCCCCCTGGTTGTAGACGAAGCCCTGGACGATCATCAGCGTATGAGGATCGCCGCCGGAATCCGTGCGGACGACCTCGCCGAGCAGCGGCGGAACGCTGGCGAAGCCGTTCGCCCGAAGATGCCGGGTCATCTCCGCCTCGGGGTGGATGCCCGGCAGGATCCGGCGGAGCAGCTTCATGACCGCCCGGCGGCCGAGGATCAGGGTGCTGTTCGACTGCTCGGCGGCGATCCACTCGGCGGCCGGCGCATCGGGGAGGTCGAGCGGGTCCCCGGGGAGGAAGGCGATGGTTCCATTGGCGGCCTCGATCCGCTGGCGCGCGCGCAGGGCCTCGACGACCGATCGGGCGAAGGCCGGCAATGCGAAGCCGTCGGTGAGCAGCCCGAGGGTGCGTCCCCGCCGAACCCGAGCCAGCGCCAAATTGGGCGCGTAGGGCCCGGCCGCTTCGCCTTCCCAGACGATGCCGAGCGGCAGGGCGTAGGTCCCGGTCCCCCGTTCCGTCGCCACCTCGATCTCGGCGAGGACGAGGTCCTCGGCGCCGGGCAGATCGACCGCGCTTATCAGCCGCGCGCCGGTCACGGCCGAGTCCTTGCCCGCGAACCAGCGGCGCTGGGCGACGTAGCCGGCGAGCACCTCGCGTTCGAGCACCTCGCGGTTGGCGCCCGCCATGACCTCGGTCAGCCGCTTGCGAAGGACGAAGGTATGCTGCTCGACGGCGCTCGGCGGCGCCTTGCTGCTCCACTCCGGCCCCGCCGCCTCCTGGCTCAGCATGAACCAGTAGAAGCCGTAAGGCGGCATGGTCAGCAAATAGGGCAGCTGGCCGACCGGCGGGAAAGCGGCGCGGCCGGTCATTTCCACCGGCGTGCGCCCGGCATAGTCGCCGAGGTCGAGCTCGACCGCCTGAGCGGTGCGCGACAGGTTGGCGACGCACAATATGGTGTCGCCGTCATGCTCGCGCAGATAGGCGAGCACCTTGCGGTTGGCCGGGCGAAGGAAGCGCTGAGTGCCCCGCCCGAAAGCGCGATGCTCGCTCCGCACCGCGAGCATCCGCTTGGTCCAGTTGAGCAGCGAATGGCTGTCGCGCTGCTGCGCCTCGACGTTCACCGCCTGGTAGCCGTAGAGCGGATCCATGATTGCCGGCAGCGCCAGCAGCGCCGGGTCGGCGCGCGAGAAGCCGCCGTTGCGGTCGGGCGACCATTGCATCGGCGTGCGCACACCGTCGCGGTCGCCGAGATGGATATTGTCGCCCATGCCGATCTCGTCGCCATAATAGAGGACGGGCGTGCCCGGCATCGAGAGCAGGAGCGCGTTCATCAGCTCGATCCGGCGGCGGTCGCGCTCCATCAGCGGCGCCAGGCGGCGGCGGATGCCGAGGTTTATCCTCGCCTTGCGGTCCGAGGCGTAGGTGTTCCACAGATAATCCCGCTCCGCGTCGGTGACCATCTCCAAGGTCAGCTCGTCATGGTTCCTGAGGAAGATCGCCCATTGGCAATTGTCCGGGATGGCCGGCGTCTGCCGCATGATGTCGGTGATCGGGAACCGGTCCTCTTGGGCCACCGCCATGTACATCCGGGGCATGAGCGGGAAGTGGAAGGCCATGTGGCACTCGTCGCCCGACGCGCCGAAATATTGCTGCGTGTCCTCGGGCCACATGTTCGCCTCGGCGAGCAGCATCCGATCGGGATAATGGGCGTCGAGGTCGGCGCGGATCTTCCTGAGCACCTCGTGGGTCTCGGGCAGGTTCTCGTTCGAGGTCCCCTCCCGCTCGATCAGATAGGGGATGGCATCCAGGCGGAGGCCGTCGACGCCGAGATCGAGCCAGAAGCGCATCACCGACAGCACTTCCTCGAGCACGCGCGGATTGTCGAAATTGAGGTCGGGCTGGTGGGAATAGAAACGGTGCCAGTAATAGGCGCCAGCCACCTCGTCCCAGGTCCAGTTGGACCGCTCGGTATCGCAGAAGATGATCCGGGTGCCCGCATAAGCTGAGTCGCTGTCCGACCAGACGTAGAAGTCCCGCTCGGGGCTCCCCGGCGCCGCTCGCCGAGCCGCCTGGAACCAGGGATGGTCGGCCGAAGTATGGTTGATGACCAGCTCGGTGATCACCCTGAGGCCGCGCGCATGCGCCTCGTCGACGAAGCGGCGGAAATCGTCCAAAGTCCCGTAATCGGGGCTGACGTCGCGATATTCGGCGATGTCGTAGCCGTCGTCGCGGCGGGGGCTCGGATAGAAAGGCAGCAGCCAGACGGTGTTCACTCCGAGATCGGCGATGTAGTCGAGCCGGGACATCAGGCCTGCGAAGTCGCCGATCCCGTCATTGGTGGAATCGAAGAAGCTCTTGACGTGGAGCTGGTAGATGACCGCGTCCTTGTACCAGAGCGGGTCCGTCGAGAGGCCGTGCCTCATGCGCCGGCTCCGGGCGGCTCGACCCGCCAGATGGCATAGGGCCGGTCGGGGTCCAGCCGCAGGTGCTGGACCTTGCCGGTCCAGCGGAAGCTCGATCCGGCGACGAGGTCCTCGACGTCGAGGCTGCCATGGTCCGCCAGGCCGAACTCCCAGAGCGGGATCTCGAAATCGCACTCCTGCGGGTTGTGGGGATCGAGGCTGACCGCGACGAGGATCATCTCCGAGCCGTCCGGGGCTCGCTTGCCATAATAGATGATGCTGTCGTTCCACGCATTGTAGAAGCTGACGTTGAGATGCGTCTGGAGCGCCGGATAAGCTCGGCGAAGGCGATTGAGCAGCGCGATGTCGGCGATGATGTTGCCCGGAGCCTCCCAGTCGCGCGGCTTCACCTCATATTTCTCGCTCTCCCAATATTCCTCCTTCCCCGGGACCGCCTGGGCCTCGCACAGCTCGAAGCCGGAATAGACCCCGAAAAGGCCGGAGAGGGTCGCCGCCAGGACCGCCCGGATCCTGAAGCCGGCGCGCCCGGAAGTCTGAAGGAAGGTCGGGTTGATGTCGGGCGTGTTGACGAAGAAATGCGGACGGAAGAACTCCGCCGCCTCGGTGCTGACGAGCTCGACCAGATAGTCGGTCAGCTCGCGCTTGCCGTTGCGCCAGGTGAAGTAGGTGTAGCTCTGCGAGAAGCCGATCTTCGCCAGCCGGTACATCACCGCCGGGCGGGTGAACGCCTCGGAGAGGAAGATGACGTCGGGATGCGCGCCGCGGACGTCGGCGATCATCCACTCCCAGAAGGGGAAAGGCTTGGTGTGCGGATTATCGACCCGGAACACCTTCACGCCCTGTCCGATCCAGAACAGCACGACGTCGCGAAGCGCGATCCAGAGGTCGGGGATCGCCTCCTCCTTCCAGAAGTCGACGTTGACGATGTCCTGATATTTCTTCGGCGGATTCTCGGCATATTTGATGGTGCCGTCGGGCCGCCAGTCGAACCAGCCCGGATGCTCCTTGAGCCAGGGATGATCGGGCGAGCATTGGATCGCGAAATCGAGCGCCAGCTCGAGCCCGTGCGCCCGGGCGGCGGCGACCAGCTTGCGGAAGTCGGCGAGCGATCCGAGCTCGGGATGGACGGCGTCGTGGCCGCCTTCGTCGCTGCCGATCGCATAGGGGCTGCCGGGATCGTCGGGCCCGGGCGTCAGGCTGTTGTTGCGCCCCTTGCGGTGCTTGCGGCCGATCGGGTGGATCGGCGGGAAATAGAGCGTGTCGAAGCCCATCGCGCGGATCTGGGGAAGGCGTCGGACGACGTCGTCGAAGGTGCCGTGGCGCTTCGGATCGTCGGTCTGCGAGCGGGGGAACAGCTCGTACCAGCTGGCAAAGCGGGCGGCGATCCGCTCGGCATCCACCCGCCGCGGCTCGCACGTCACCGCGAAGGCTCGCTCGCCGGCCTCGTCCATGAGGAGCTGAAGCTCGGCATCGAGCAGGATCGCGGCCGCGGCCCCCTCGTCCCGGGCCGCGTCGAGCGAGTCGAGGAAGGGGCGCAAGCGCGGCTCGCCCGCCGCGGCGGACTCGATCAGGGCCCGCCCCTCCAGACGATCGACATGCTGGACGACACCGGCGTCGAGCTTCTTCCTGAAGTCCCGGCGAAAGCCGCCGAACCGGTCCAGCCAGCCCTCGACGACGAATTCGTAGCGGCCGAGCCGCTCGAGCGGGAAGGAGGCGGTCCAGCGGTCGTTGCCGCGCTCCGCCATCCTCGCCGTCTGCCAATCGGGCCGGTCGAGCGGACGCCAGCGCAGCTCCGCGGCGAGCTGCTCGTGGCCGTCGCCGAAGAAGACCGCCTCGACGGCGAGCACGTTGCCGACGGTCCGCTTGACCGGAAAGCGACCATTATCGACGTCGGGCCGGATCGTTTCGATGACGAGCCGCGGCCGCCCGGCCGCCTCGCGGGCGCCCTTCGCCTTGCCCGGCCGGCCGCCGGCGATCGGCTTGGCCCGGCGGGCGAGCAGCGTCCGCACCTCGCCGGGCGCCAGCGGCGCGAAGGCGGGTAGGCTGCCTAGTCGGCGGCGGAAAGGCTCGAAGTCGGCCCCCGACGCGGCGAGGACCTCGCTTTCGTGAGGCAGGGCCGCCTCGGCATCGCCGCGGTTGACGAGCACCAGCATCGCCTCGCCGGCGTCGCGCAAGTCGGGAGCGTCGGCCCTGACGATCGCGGTCGCCGCGGGGCCGGCGGCGAACAGGCGCATCTCGCCGCCGAAGCGCGCCGCCGAGCCGGCCAGCTGGAGCGCGTCCGTCACCGCGCGCGGCGACCGGGCGAGAAGCTCGGCGGGGACAATCATGCCGTGGCCGGCGAGAGCGGCCAGGCGGACGAGGCGCTCGACCCGGCCCTCCGTGCCCGCCCGCCGCACCGCGTCGGCGGTGAGCTCGGCGAGGAGCGGCGCAACCATCCGCAAGCTCTCGAATTCCTCGGCGAGCCAGGGCGCGCGCAGGTCCCAGAAGGCGAAGGACGAGACCAAAGCGTCGAAGCCGCGCAGGGCCAGAGCCGCCTCGCGCGGCACGCCGGGAGCCTGGGCGATCAGGACGAGGTCGGGTCTGGCGCGCCGGGCGGCGCCGGCAATCTCCTCGAGAATCGCGGGATCGGCGGAGTCCGGGCGGAGGATTCGGAAACCGGCGGCACCGGCCTCGATCGCGATCCGCAAGCGCTCGACGACGGCCGGGACGAGGACCGCCGCGGAGTCCGGCGAGCGCAGTCGCGCCCGCGCCTCGCCGGCCGCCGGGCCGGGACGGCGCGGATCGACGGGTCCCCGCCCCGGCCGCTCGCGACGCAGGGTGAAGGCGGAAGGCTGGGCCTTGACCAGCGGATGATCGAGCGGGAAGGCGGCGAGATCGACGTCGAGATACCAGGGCATCCCGAGATCGCCGGGAGGAGGCTCGCGCAGCAGCGCCGCGTCGAAGCCGAGCGCGCCGGCCGCCTTGCCGTCGAAGGCCGTGTCTTGAGTGACCGACAGGAGTCGGAGCGCGATCTTGGCCTCCCCTGGACGTTTCGACGCCTGACTAACTCCGCCTGCTTTGCCTCGTTCCGTCGGCCCGGAGCAGCGTGGCGGCATGGCCGGTGATGTTCCAGACGCCCTCGGGCGACTCGGGCTCCACCGTTCCGCGGCCGCCGTAGCGCTTATCCTCGCTCGACCAAAGGGGCGCCCATGACCGGCCCTCTGGCGGCGCCAGCAGCGGCTCGGGCGCGGGGTCCAGCCTGAGGTCGCGCCCGAGATTGACGAGCAGCAGGCGATCGTCGCCGTCGCCGCCGAACCAGCGCAGAAGCAAGGCTTCCGGGCCGATGACGGCGCCGTCCAGCTGGCGGCGCTCGCCGACCCGGAGGACGCCATCCCCGCGTCTGAGCGCGAGGAGGTCGCGGTGCATTTCCCAGGCCTCGGCATGGCGGCCACTGCCTCGCTCGTCATGGTCGAGACGGCAGCGCTCGAAGCTCGTCCGATCGTTCGGCGCCGGGAGCCTGGCCTCCGCCACCGAAGGGAACTGGCGCATGAACTCGGCCCTTCCCCGCTCGACCAGCCTGGCCAGTTCGGGTTCGTGGTCGGCGAAATAGAGGAAAGGGGCGGAGGCGGCGAATTCCTGGCCCTGGAACAGCATCGGAGTGCCCGGCATGAGCAGGAACATCGCGGTGATCGCCCGCCACCGGCCGGGGCTGGTGAGCAGATGGCCGCGCAGGCATTGCGGGGAATTGGCGATCTGGTCGTGGTTCTGGAGGAAGTTGACGAAGGCGGCGGGCGGAAGATCGAGCGCCGCCGTGCCGCGCCTTTGCTTCTGCCAGCTCGAACGCTGACCCTGGAAGAGAAACCCCCATTTGGCGCAGGACAGCAATTCCTGCGGAGTGCCGAGATGGTCGCTGTAATAAGCTTCGGCGTGGCCGGTCAGCGCGACCACCGCGCTGTGGTGGAAATCGTCGTTCCAGATCGCGTCGAGGCCGAAGCCCCCTTCCGATCGAGGCCGGACCATGAGCGACTGCTGCGGTTCGTTCTCCGTGACGAGCAGCGTCGGACGCGCCCCCGACGAGTCCCGGACCGAATCGCCGACGGCGATCAGGATGTGCGGGTCCGAATCGTCGAAAATCTGCTGGGTCGCGTCGAGCCTCAGCCCGTCGAGGTGGAATTCCTCGATCCAGTAGCGGGCATTGGCGGTAAAGAATTCTCGAACGCCTCCGCTCCCCGGGCCGTCGAAGTTGATGGCGTCGCCCCATTCGCAGACGTGCCGGTCGGTGAAGAAGTCGCGCGCGAACTGGGGGAGGTAATTTCCCGACGGCCCGAGATGGTTGTAAACAACGTCGAGAACCACGGCGAGGCCGAGCCCGTGGGCAGCGTCCACGAACCGGCGCATGTCGTCGGGCGCGCCGTAGAGCCGGGTCGGGGCGAACAGGTCGACGCCGTCATAGCCCCAGCCGAACTCGCCGGGGAAATCGGCGACCGGCATCACCTCGAGGACCGTGATGCCGAGCTCGGCAAGGTCCGCCAGCCGGGCCGAGGCGGCGGCCCAGCTGCCTTCCCGGGTGAAGGTGCCGATATGCATCTCGTAGACGACCGCTTGATCGACCGTGACTCCGGCCCAGTCCCCGTCCCCCCAGGCGAATGCCCGGGGATCGACGACCTGCGACGGACCGTGCGGCCCCTCCGGCTGATAACGCGAGGCGGGGTCGGGAAACGGCCCGTCGCCTTCGTCGAGCAGGAAGCGATAGAGGGTTCCGGCCCCGCCCGGGATCCAGCCGGAGTAATGGCCGCTCTCCTCGGCCTCGAGACGATGCCGGGAGCCGTCGCCGAGCAGCGCCGCGACCTCGCGGCGATCGGGCGCCCAAACGCGCAAATGCGTTCGAGCGCCGAAAATCTCGGCCCCGACCGGCAGTCGGCGAGGCGGCGGGGAGGAGGCTGGCGGCACTGGCGGTCCTTCGCTGCTCGCCGACAAACCGATCCCCGGCGGCGCGGTTCCGGGGGAGCCGCGGCCGAGCGCGGGCGTTAGGCCGCCGACGTCGGGGGACGAAGAGCGGAGCGCTAAGGATCATGGCCGACACCCCGTGGTGGCAGCAGGGCATCGTCTACCAGATCTATCCGCGCTCGTTTCAGGACAGCGACGGCGACGGCGTCGGCGACCTCGAAGGCATAGGCCGCCGGCTCGACTACCTGACCTGGCTCGGCGTCGACGCGATCTGGATTTCGCCCATCTATCCCTCGCCGATGGCCGACTTCGGCTATGACATCGCCGACTATCGCGGCGTCGATCCCATGTTCGGAACGCTCGACGACTTCGACCGGCTCGTCGCCGAGGCGCACGCCAGGGGCCTCAAGGTCATCCTCGACTTCGTCCCGAACCACAGCTCGGATCGGCATCCCTGGTTCGAGGAGAGCCGAGCGTCGCGCGACAATCCCAGGCGCGACTGGTACATCTGGCGCGACCCGGCGCCCGACGGCGGCCCGCCCAACAACTGGCTGGCCAATTTCGGCGGGCCGGCCTGGACCTGGGACGAAGCCACCCGCCAATATTATTATCACGCCTTCCTGCCCGAGCAGCCCGACCTCAACTGGCGGAACCCCGAGGTTCGCGGCGCGATGGTCGACGTGCTTCGCTTCTGGCTCGATCGGGGAGTCGACGGCTTTCGGGTCGACGTGATCTGGCACCTGATGAAGGACGAGCAGTTCCGCGACAATCCGCCCAATCCGGCGTGGCGGCCGGGGATGCCGGGAATCGATCGGCTGCTGCAGAGCCGTTCCTGCGACCAGCCCGACATCCATCAGGTCGTCGCCCAGCTGCGCGCGGCGGTCGACGAATATCCGGAGCGCGTGCTGATCGGCGAAATATACCTGCCGCTGAAGCGGCTGGTCGCTTATTACGGCCAGGACATGGAGGGCGCTCATCTGCCCTTCAATTTCCAGCTCATCTTCGCGGCCTGGAACGCCTCGGAGGTCGCGCGCATCATCCGCGAATATGAGCAGGCGCTGCCGGAGGGGGGCTGGCCCAATTGGGTGCTTTCCAACCACGACCAGAAACGGATCGCCACCCGGGTCGGCGAGGCGGGCGCGCGCCTGGCGGCGATGCTGCTGCTGACCTTGCGCGGCACGCCGACCCTTTATTATGGCGATGAGCTCGGGCTGGAGAATGTCGCGATCCCGGCGGATCGGGTTCAGGATCCGTGGGAGAGGCGCGAGCCGGGGCTGGGCTTCGGCCGCGACCCGGCGCGAACGCCGATGCCCTGGGATTCGACCGCGACGGCCGGATTCAGCGCCGGCACGCCCTGGCTTCCGCTCAACCCGGACCATGCGAGCCGCAACGTCGAGTCTCTTGCCGCCGACCCGCGCTCGATCCTGGCCCTGTACCGGCGGCTGATCGCGCTTCGCCGCGCGACGCCCGCTCTACGCGGCGGCGCCTATGCCGAGGCCCATGTCGAAGGCGACATCTTCGCCTTCGAGCGCCGCGACGGCGAGGCGCGGCTCCTGGTCGGGCTCAATTTCGGCGACGAAGCGCGGGCGCTGGCGCTGCCGGGCGCGGCGTCGGAGGGCCGAATCCTTCTCTCGACGGCGCTGGACCGCGAGGAAGAGACCGTCGGCCGACTGGCCGAGCTCAGGCCCCACGAAGGCATCATCGTCGCGCTGGGCGCCGATCAGTAGCGGTCGAGCAGCCGCTCCACGGTGTCGTCGGCATGTTCCTTGTCGACCCGACCGCCGCGACGGCTGCCCTCCTCGCGCTCGAGCGCGGCCCTGATCTCCTCGATCTGGGTATCGGTGAGATGCTCGATCCCGATGAACGCGCCGCGCGCCTTGTCGACCGCCCGAAGCAGTTCGTCGAGCTTGGCCTGCATCGCCGCGGCGTCGCGATTCTGGCTGTTCTGGATCAGGAAGACGATCAGGAAGGTGACGATCGTCGTGCCGGTGTTGATGACCAGCTGCCAGGTGTCGGAAAAGCCGAACAGCGGCCCCGATGCCGCCCAGACCAGCACGACCACCAAGGCGATGGCGAAGGCGGCCGGCTGGCCGACGACCGAAGCGACGCGAGCCGCAAACCAGGTGAAGACACGATCCATCGATCTTGATCTGGGTTAAGCATCCAGCGCCGAAATTGTTCCGGCTTCGGATCGATCGGCGGAGACGTCCGGGTCGCTCGGCTTTCGCCGCCTCGGGCGGAGGAGGAGACAGTCCCCGGCGGCTAGATGCCTTCGGCGACGACGGCCCGGCCTGCTGCTTCCAGGCGGGCGATGAGGTCCGCCCGGCACGCCTCCAGCGCCGTTTCGTCCGGACTCCGGATGACGAAATTGGCGCCGCCGCGGCCTTCCCTGAAGAAGGGATAGGAGCCGATCTGGCAGCCCGGGTGCGCCCGTTCCGTCTCGCCCAGTATCTCGGCGACCTCGCTCTCCGCGACCCAGCAGCCGATCGTCCGCGACAGCATCGGCCGGCCCCCCTCCAGCCGGCCCGACAGCGCCTCCAGCATCATCGAGGCGACATGGGGAATTCCGGCGAGGATGAAGATGTTGCCGAGCCGGATTCCGGGGGCGCCGGAAGCCGCATTCTCGATCAGCTCCGCGCCTTGCGGGACCCGCGCCATCCTCAGGCGCGAGTCGGTAACTCCGCCGCGGTCGGCATAATAGGCCTCGAGCGCCGCCCGCGCCCTCGGGTGGACCACCACCGGCACCCCCAGCGCGGCGGCGATGGCGTCGACGGTGATGTCGTCGTGGGTTGGGCCGATGCCGCCGGTGGTGAACAGATAATCGTGCTCGGCACGAAGCGCGTTGACCGCCGCCGCGATCCTTTCCACCTGATCCGGGACGACCCGCACTTCGGCGAGGCGGATGCCCTGAAGGTTGAGCCAGGTGGCGATGGGAGCGAGGTTGCGCTCCTGGGTCCGGCCGGACAGGATCTCGTCGCCGATGACGAGCAGGCCGGCCGTCCAGATCCGCTCGGATGTCACTCGGGTCTCTCCCCCGTCCTTCGATACGGGCCTTCGACAAGCTCGGTCCCGGCTCCGATGAGCGGGGACCGAAAAGGTCTAACCCCAACCGCGCCTCCTGAGTAGCCGTCGGGCTTCAGGAAACGGCGTAGCGAAGGACAAGCTCGGCCGAACGGTTCATTGCCGCTCAACGATCGTCCCGCTATATTCCCGCCATGTCCGACACTCGCCTCCTCGACCGCACCGACCCCGTCGTCGGTCGCCACGGGTCCATCAAGCTGCACGGACCGGAGGGCTTCGCCGGGATGCGGGCGGCCGGCCGTTGCGCCGCCGAGATCCTCGACTCGCTCGTCCCCCACGTCGTTGCGGGAGTGACGACTCAGGAGCTGGACGACATCGTCTTCGCCGAGATGCGCTCGCGCGGCGCCTTTCCGGCGACGCTCGGCTATCGCGGCTATACCAAGAGCTGCTGCACGTCGATCAACCACGTCGTCTGCCACGGAATCCCCGGCGAGCGCACCCTGAGGGACGGCGACATCGTCAACATCGACGTCACTCCGATCCTCGACGGCTGGCACGGCGACACCAGCCGAATGTACCTTGTCGGCGACGTCCCGCTGAAGGCGCGCCGGCTGGTCGACGTCACCTACGAATGCCTGATGCTCGGAATCGAGGCGGCGCGGCCCGGCAACCGGCTCGGCGACGTCGCCCACGCCATCCAGAGCCACGCCGAGAAGCACCGCTACAGCGTGGTGCGCGATTTCTGCGGCCACGGCCTCGGCCGGGTCTTCCACGACGCGCCCGAGGTGGTCCATGCCGGCCGCCCCGGGACCGGACCGGAGCTCCGGCCCGGGATGTTCTTCACCATCGAGCCGATGATCAACATCGGCAAGGCGGACTGCAAATTGCTCGACGACGGCTGGACCGCCGTCACCCGCGACCGCAGCCTGTCGGCCCAATTCGAGCACAGCGTCGGGATCACCGAGGAGGGCTGCGAGATCTTCACCCGGAGCCCCAAGGGCCTGGACAAGCCGCCCTATTAGCGGGCGCAAGCGGCGTTCAGGGCAAGCGGGGGCGGATCGTGCCGACCACCTCGTAGACGATCGGCACGCCGTCGACCTCGTCGGGAAGTGCCTCGCCGGCGGCGGTCCTCAGATTGACCTTGACCGCAAAGGATCCGCCCCGGCTGGTCAGGCCCACGCCGACCACCTCCGCGATCTGCCCTGCCAAGGCACCGGCTTTCTTCTTGACGGCTCGTGCCTGTTCGAGAGTGACGCTCATTGCCTGCCGTTAAGCGATGAGGCGTCAGACGGCCAGATCAATGTCGAGCGCGTCGAGCACATTGCCGATCTCGTTCGCATAAGTGAGACCCTTGCCGTTGGAGCCCCCGACGTCGCCGCCGGCGAAGAGCAGAGCGCAGGCCTCGCCATTCTCGTCGACGATGACGGAGCCGCTGTCGCCGCCCGCGCTGAACGCGTCCTGGCCCGCGCCCTCGATCTCGATCTGGTTGTCGAAGGAGAGCAGGCCTTGCTCATATTCGACCACGACATTGTCGAGCTCGATCGCGGTCACCCTCCCATGGGTCACCACGGTGGTCCGCCCGACCTTGGCGACGCGATCCTCCGCCTGGATCGGAGCCGCGCGGACGCCGCGCAACCGTCCGAGGCCGGTCAGGGTCGATCGATCGTAGCCGATGTCCTCGACCAGGGCCGCCACCGCGGCATCGACCAGGTTGCCGCCGGTCTGGAGCGGGACGAAGCCGGCAAGGGTGGCGACCGTGTCCCCCGGCGCGGAGCCGCCGTCGAAATACCCCTGCTGGATGATCGGATCGCCGATCGACGCCAAATCCTCGTTGGCCAGAACGTGATTGTTGCTGAGCATGAGCAAGCGCCCGTCGGCATGGCTGGTCGCAAAGGCGCCCAGCGTCCCCGCCGTGATAGCGACGTGACCGACCGAGCAGCCGATCAGCAGCGGCCGCTGGCGCTGCTGGGTCCAGGGGATCTGCCGCTTGGCGATGCGCCCGACATAACGATAGTCGATCTCGCCGCCGGCGGCTTCCGCGAGCTGCTCGCGCAGGCCGGCGCCGTTGTCGAGCAGGCGCTGCTGGACGCGAACCGCGAGCTTGTAGTCGCTGCCCGATTCGCCGCGCGCGACGCCGAGGGCCACTCCCGGCCTGACGCGGGTCGTTCGGTCGAGCGACCGCGCCGCCACGCCCAGGGTGACCAGCCCCTGGGTTTGCTCGACGAGCGGCCGGATCACGGATTCGCTCAATTCCGCCTTCAGGGCGCGCACCGATTCCAGCTGCATCTCGATTCTCCACCGCTTGGCCCGATGCGGCGACCTCGCGCCATCCGCGAGTCGGCGAGCCCATCGGGATCGCCCGTTGTGCTCGATGGGATGGCGATCCGCGCGTGATGCGCGTCACGCCGTGATCAAGTGGTCGGGCCGGGCGCCTGTGGCCCGGCGGCTGATCAGTCGGCGGCGGCGCCGGGCGTGTGCGGGCGCTCGCGGATCCAGCGGCTGGCGAGAAGCTTGGTGCCGCGGGTCACGGGCAGGCCGGCATGCTCGGACATCGGATCTGCGCGGCCGTCGGCAAGCGTGTTGCGGAACAGGAGGGCGTCCCCCTTCCTGCCCTTTACCTCGAGACCGGTGCGCACGAAGCGCGTCTCGCCGCCGTCATAGCCCTCGTTGAGATAGACGAGCATGGTCAGCACGCGCTGATTGTCGAAGCCGGGGACGGCGTCGCGGTGGTTGCGATATTCCTGGCCCGGCCGATAACGCAGGATCTGGAGCGGCTCACCCTGCTCGACCGTGGTGCCGCTCGCTGCGGCGAGGCGAAGGTGGAGCGCGTGGATCGCGGGATCCTCGATAAGCCAGTGGATCACCGACCCGTCCGACGTCCGCACCGGATCGCGCTGCTCCTCGCCGGTCTGGAGGTCGACGACGAAGGATGGCCGGAAGTCGGACTGGGCGACCTGGACGAGATGGTCGCATTCGGCGGCCGAGAAGAGCTGCCGGAACAGCGTCACCTCGGGGGAATCGCTCAGCCTCTCCGCCGGGGGGAGCGATTCCGGACGTCCTTCAGGAGTGAGCTTCATCTTGTCGACCAGAGCGAGGACCTGCCTGCGGGCGGGATCGCGGCGGGCTTCGCCGCGCAGCCTTTTGAGAGCGCTCAGCCAGGCCGCCTTGCCGGCGATGCCGTTGGCGAGAAGGTTGGTGAAGATCGCCGCCGATTTCTCATGGCCTGCCTCGCCGGCGCGGCGGTAGAGGTCCCGCGCCTGGGCGAGGTCGGGGGGCACGAGGTCGCCGCGCCATTTCCATAGGGCGAGGGTGAACAGGGCGTCGGGATCGCCGCGGGCGGCGAGCTGGTTGACCGAGAGGATCGCCTCCGCCTTGCGCCCGGAGGCGAGCAGCGACTGGACCCGGGCCAGCATGATGTCGGACGCCTGCATCGGCCGATGAACACCCTTCCTTCGGCTTCGATGTGCGCCGACCGGGTGAGCGTCAAGCCGGGAATCGCCGCGCCGGGACGCGGGGCCGTCGCCTTGCCCGGCCGACGGCGACCGCCGTCCAGGGCCAAGGCGTTAGTCGGACGAGCCCGATCTTACGCGCCGGTAAGGGACGAACTCGCCGAGGAAGACGAGACCGGTCATCATCCTGGTCTGCGGATCGATCATCTGCACCGAATCGATGCTGCACAGACGGGTGGAATGGAGACGGGTCAGGAGCGCGTCCCAGCGGTTGAGCGAGTCGGCGCCGGCGCGCGGGCGATTGACGTAGACGGTGCCGCCCGCGTCGTAGATGATGGCGGTGTCGGCGATGACTCGTGTGCTGCGCACGCGGTGGAGATCGATGCAATCGACCGGCTCACCGGCGACCCGGCCTTCGATGGCGCGGGCCAGTTCGGCTTCGCGGTCGACCGGACGAGCGGCCTGGGCGGAGGCGGTGCCCAACAGCAGGGTCGCGGCCAAGAGGGGGAGGAGCTGGCGCATGGCGGTCCTTTCGTGAAATGGCTCTTGAGAGCCATTATCGCGCAACCGTGCTGAACGCAGGCTGACCTGAGCGGGCGACGGCGCTTTGCGATTCGACGGCGATGCGCCTATGCTGCAGCGCAACAGCGGAGGTTCGCGTGAAGAAGATCGAGGCGGTCATCAAGCCGTTCAAGCTGGACGAGGTCAAGGAAGCGCTCCACGAGGTCGGCGTCTCCGGGATCACCGTCATCGAGGCCAAGGGATTCGGCCGTCAGAAGGGCCATACCGAACTCTATCGCGGGGCCGAATATGTCGTCGACTTCCTGCCCAAGGTGAAGCTCGAGGTGGTGGTCGACGACGGCCTGGCGGAAAGAGTGGTCGAGGCGATCGCGGCGGCGGCCCATACCGGGCGCATCGGCGACGGCAAGATCTTCGTCTCGACGATCGAGGAGGCGCTTCGAATCCGCACCGGCGAGCGCGGCGCCGACGCGATCTGATCCGCGCCGAAGGGAGGCTGACGCGTCAGGACATACATGCCCGTCGACGACCCCCGCCTCGCTTCGATGTCGCCCGAGGAGCTGCGCAGGGCGATGCGAACGCTCGGCTACCGTACCCAGAACGACGTCGCCAACGCGATCGGGGTCAGCCGCTCGGCGGTGAGCCTGTGGCTCGAGGGCAAGGTCGGCGTGCCCCGCCCGGTGGCGATGCTCCTGCGCATGCTGGTTGCCGCCCAGCGCCGCCAGTTCTGAGGCTCCGGCGGGTTTCCCACGTGAAATATTCACGGCCGCGCCGCGCCGTCTGGACGGGCGAAGCGGGGCTGGCGAGGATGACCGGAGCGGCTCGGAGATTCGCCGGGGCGCGTTCGGCGCGGCCGACGATCAGGGGGCTAGATTCAGATGGCGAACGACGCGGGCAAGATCCTCAAGAACATCAAGGAGCAGGAGATCGAATGGGTCGACCTGCGCTTCACCGACCCCAAGGGCAAATGGCAGCATCTGTCGATGTGCGCGAACGTGGTCGACGAGGACAATCTCACCGACGGCTTCATGTTCGACGGATCCTCGATCGCGGGCTGGAAGGCGATCAACGAATCGGACATGATCCTCAAGCCCGACCTCGACGCCTGGTATGTCGATCCGTTCAGCGCGACTCCGATGGCGATCCTGTTCTGCGACATCGTCGACCCCGGCACCGGCGAGCTCTATGCGCGCGACCCTCGCTCCACGGCGAAGCGGGCGGAGGCCTATCTCAAGGCGACCGGGGTCGGCGATACCGTCTATGTCGGGCCCGAGGCCGAATTCTTCATGTTCGACGACGTCCGCTTCGAGGACGGCTATAACAGCTCCGGATTCGCCATCGACGACATCGAGCTGCCGACCAATACCGGCCAGAAATACGACACCGGCAATCTCGGCCACCGGCCGCGGGCGAAGGGCGGCTACTTCCCGGTCGCCCCGGTCGACAGCGCCATGGACATAAGGGGCGAGATGGTCTCGACGATGCTCGAAATGGGCCTGCCGATGGACAAGCACCATCACGAGGTCGCGGCGGCCCAGCACGAGCTCGGTCTGACCTATGGCGGCCTCACCGAGACCGCGGACCGGATGCAGGTCTACAAATATGTCGTCCACATGGTCGCCAACGCCTACGGCAAGACCGCGACCTTCATGCCCAAGCCGATCAAGTCGGACAACGGCTCGGGCATGCACACCCACATGTCGATCTGGCGCGGCGGCAAGCCGCTGTTCGCGGGCAACGGCTATGCCGGCCTCTCCGAGACGGCGCTCTACTTCATCGGCGGAGTGATCAGGCACGCGCGGGCGCTGAACGCCTTCACCAACCCGACGACGAACAGCTACAAGAGGCTGGTGCCCGGCTTCGAGGCGCCGGTGCTGCTCGCTTATTCGAGCCGCAACCGCTCCGCCTCCTGCCGGATCCCCTACGGCTCCGGCGAGAAGGCGAAGCGGGTCGAGTTTCGATTCCCCGACGCCATGGCCAATCCCTATCTCGCTTATTCGGCGCTGCTGATGGCCGGCCTCGACGGCATCCAGAACCGCCTCCATCCGGGCG
>DATMVG010000136.1:0-28665 GCA_035563315.1 Allosphingosinicella sp.
GGTCGAGGCCGCGGCCGGACGGGCGGCGGGCTGCTGCTGGGCGCGGGCGGCGCCGAGCGGCGTGCCGAGCAGGCTGCGCAGCCTGCTTCGGAAGCTGGCGAGGTCGTCGCCGGAGAGCTGGGCTCGGCTGGTGAAGCGGACCGAGCGCGGGTTGATGGTCGCCCCGTTGCGGTACATCTCGTAATGGAGATGGGGCCCGGTCGACAGGCCGGTCGAGCCGACATAGCCGATCACCTGCCCGCGGCGGACGGCGGTCCCCGGCCTGACCGCGATCCGGCTCATATGCGAATAGGAGGTGGCGATCCCGCCGGAGTGGCTGAGCCGCACCTGTCGGCCATAGCCCCCGGCCCAGCCCGCGGCGCTGACCCGCCCGTCGGCGGCGGCGAGAATCGGGGTCCCGTAGGCGGCCCGGAAGTCGACTCCGCGGTGCATTCGCGAATAGCGCAGCACCGGGTGCATCCTGAGACCGTAATTGGAGGTGATCCGGCCGGGGACCGGCTGCTGGAGCCCGCCGCTCTGGCGGCCGACGCCGGAGGCCTCGAACCACTGTGTGCGACCGTCGCTGGTCCACTGCATCATCTGCAGGTTGCGCCCGCCGGAGCGCTGCAGCCCCGCATAGAGCAGCTGGCCGGTCTCGGTCTCGCCGGTGGCCGCCCGCCGATGCTCGATGATGATGTCGAAGCGGTCGGCCGAAGCGAGCCCGGCCGGGACGCTGATCTGGCTGGTCAGAGCGCGGATATAGGATTCGACGATCCGAGCGGGCACTCCGGCGGCGCGGGCGGAGCGGTAGAGGCTGTCGCCGACCCGGCCTTGGATTCGCAGCGGAGTCTCGTCGACGGCGATCGGGATCCGGGTGAGGACGAGGCTGCCGCCGACCCGCGCCATCTCGATGCGCAGATCGAAGCGGGCGCGGAAGGCCAGCTTCTCGAGCGGGCGGGACACGGTCCGGTTAGGGCGGCGGCCAAGCGTCAGGTCCATGGTCGTGCCCGGGCGCAGGTCGCTGACGGGAACCACTTCGCCGATCATGGTCGCGATCCGGTCGGCCTCGGCGCTGCCGACGCCGGCGCGCTCGAGCACCCGGGCGAAGCCGTCGCCTCGGCCGAGCGTGGCCCGAAGGTCGATGATCGGCCGTTCCGGCGACTCGGCAAGCGGCTCGACCGCATCGCCGGGAGCCATTCGGCGGCCGGTGTCGGCGCCGAAGGCGAGCGGAGCGATCGTCAGCGCCCGCGCCTCCTCGAACTGAACATCGGAAAGAGGCGCCGGCGACACGCCGGGCAGCGGCGCCATCGTCGGCGCCAGCGACCAGGCGGCGTAGCAGAGCGCGGCACAGGTGGCGAAGCCGCGCAGCCACTCGGCGGAGCCGATGCGCTGGCCAAGATCGACGACCAGATCGAGGTCGCCGGCGCGGCCCCGCAGGGTTTCCACCTTCTGGCCGAAAACGGGGCGGGGCCCCGCCGGCCTGAACACGGCGCTGTCGAGACTGAGGGCCGCCGTTCCGCTGCCGGACGCACCGCCAAGATCGTTGAACTGATACAAGGCCGATCAGCCCCCGCGCGTCATTAAATCCCCCCGCCGCGCACGCGCTCGGCAGGAGCACAGGGTTGTGAAGAAAAGAGGTTAAAGTCAAATTACGGAGTCGGGCGCGGGGCACGCGTTGCGGCGAAGCGAAGGCGCTGCCGGACGAGCGGAAGCCGCCGAACAAATCGCGGAAAAGGTTGCGCTTCGTCGGCCATGCGCCAATCTAGCCGCAATGAGCGATCCCGCGCGCGCGCCGCTGAAGGCCATTCTCGGGCCGACCAATACCGGCAAGACGCATCTGGCGGTGGAACGGATGTGCGCCCATTCCTCGGGCTTGATCGGCTTCCCGCTGCGCCTGCTGGCGCGCGAGGTCTACGATCGGGTGGTCAAGTTGAAGGGCGAGAGCCAGGTCGCCCTGCTCACCGGCGAGGAGAAGATCCTCCCCCGCCACGCCCGCTGGTTCCTGTGCACCGCGGAGTCGATGCCGGCGATGGCCGGCGATTCCGGGCGAAGCGCGACGGGCAGCGCGGAGCGCGACTTCGCCTTCGTGGCGCTGGACGAGGCGCAGCTCGGCGCCGATCCGGAGCGAGGCCATGTCTTTACCGACCGGATGCTTCATGCCCGGGGCCGCGAGGAGACGATGATCCTCGGCTCCGAAAGCCTCGCGCCGATGGTGCGAAGCCTGCTGCCCAAGGCGGAGATCGTCGGCAGGCCGCGCTTCTCGACCCTGAGCTATGCCGGCCCCGCCAAGCTGTCGCGCCTGCCGCCCCGCTCGGCGATCGTCGCTTTCTCGGCCGAGCAGGTCTACGCGGTCGCCGAGATGCTGCGGCGGATGCGCGGCGGCGCGGCGGTGGTGATGGGCGCGCTCTCGCCGCGAACCCGCAACGCCCAGGTCGCCATGTACCAGGCCGGAGAGGTCGATTACCTGGTCGCCACCGACGCGATCGGCATGGGCCTCAACATGGACGTGACCCACGTCGCCTTCGCCGGGCTGACGAAGTTCGACGGGCACCGGCGGCGGCGGCTGACCGTGGCGGAGATGGCGCAGATCGCCGGCCGGGCCGGGCGGCACCAGCGGGACGGCACGTTCGGGTCGCTGACCCTCGAGGGCGACGCGCTCGCCGAATTCCGGCCGGAGGAGATCAAGGCGATCGAGGACCATCGCTTCTCCCCTCTGGAATTCCTCTATTGGCGCGAAAGCGAGCTCGATTTCGGAAGCGTCGAACGCCTGATCTCCTCGCTCGAGCGCAGGCCGAGCCGGCGCGAGCTGAGGCCGGCGCCCGAGGCGATCGACCTCGCCGTCCTCAAGCTGCTTGCCGGGGACCCGGCGGTTCTGGCGCGGGCGTCGGGCGGCAATGTCCGGCGCCTGTGGGCGGCCTGCGGCCTGCCCGACTTCCGCAAGACCGGGCCGGAGCATCATTCCCGGCTGGTCGCCCGCATCTTCAGCCATCTGAGCGAGGGCGCCGGGCACATTCCGCAGCCCTGGTACGCGGCCGAGGTGGCCAGGCTCGACAACGTCCAGGGCGATATCGAGACTCTGGCCGACCGCCTCGCGGGGGTTCGGACCTGGGCCTATATCGCTCACCGCTCCGACTGGCTCGCCGAGCCGGCGACCATGGCGGCGCGCGCGATGGCGGTCGAGGAGAAGCTCTCCGAGGCGCTCCACGAGCGCCTTACCCAGCGCTTCGTCGACCGCCGGACCTCGGTGCTGATGCGCGACCTGGGCAGGAAGGGCACGGGCGAGTTCCCGGTCCTGATCGACGAGCAGGGCGAGGTCAGCGTCGGTTCCTACGCGATCGGTAGGCTCCAGGGCTTCGCCTTCGAGGTGGACCCGGCGGCCCGCCATGCCGACCGCAAGATGCTGCTCGCCACCGCCGAGCGGCGGCTCTCGGGAGAATATGAGAAGCGCGCCGCGGCGCTCGCCGCCGACAGCGATGCGCATTTCTCGCTCCGCGCCGAGCCGGACCGGCCGGTGGCGATCCTCTGGCGCGGCCACGAGGTCGCCCGCCTCGGCGCCGGCAAGAACCTGCTCTCCCCCCGAATCCTGCTCGACCGGCGCATCGATTCGGTCTCTCAGCGCGGCCGGGAGGCGGTGGTCGAGCGGCTTCAGGGCTGGATTCGGCGAGAGGTGGAAGGGATTCTGGCGCCGCTGCGGGCGGCTGGCGCCGCCGCTCAGGACCCCGCCACTCCGGCGCTGGTTCGCACCGTCCTCGCCATGCTGGTCGACGAAGGCGGAATCATCGCGCGCGACAAGGTGGCGGAGCCGCTGGCTGCGCTCGGCCGCGAGCAGCGCCGGGCTGTCACCGGCTTCGGCATCCGAATCGGCGCGCTCGACCTGTTCATGCCGGCGGCGCTGAAGCCGGAGGCGATGCGCTGGCGAAGCGCGCTCCGCGCCGCCGCGTCGGGCGAGCCGATGGCCGATCTGCCGCCGCCCTCGAGCGTCGTCCTGCCGGCGCCGCCGGGCGCCGCCGCGGCCCGCCTTGCGCGGCTCGGCTTCCGCCCCGCCGGACCGCAGATGATCCGGGTCGACATGGCCGAGCGGCTCGCCCGCCACGCCCATGAGGTGAGGACCGGCAAGGAGGGCCCGCTCGTCGACGAGGCCCTGGTCACTTCGCTGGGCCTGCAGCCGGACTCGGTGGCCAGGCTGATGCGCGACATCGGCTTCCGCTCCGCGGTGGGCGAGGCGCGCTGGGTGTGGCGCGGCCGCGGGCGCCCGAGAAAGCCGCCGGAGCCGCCTGGCTCGCCGGCCTTCGCGGCCCTGGCCGGGTTGAAGCGTGGCTGACAGCCTCAGGCTCGACAGGTTCCTCTGGTTCGCGCGCATCGTGAAGACTCGCGCCCTAGCGCAGCAGCTCGCCGAGGAGGGCCGGATCCGTATCGGCGGGCGCGTGGTCGACCGCGCCCACGCCCCGGTCCGGGTCGGCGACGTTCTGAGCTTCGCCCATCGCGGCCGGGTGCGGGTGCTCCGGGTCGAGGCTCTGCCCGCGCGCCGCGGCCCGCCGGCGGAGGCTCAGGCGCTCTATTGTGAATTGACGAGCGAAGGGAGCGCCGCTTAGGACGCGAGCGGGAGAACGCCTCACATGACCTACGTCGTCACCGATGCCTGCATCCGCTGCAAATATATGGATTGCGTCGAGGTCTGCCCGGTCGACTGCTTCTACGAAGGCGAGAACATGCTGGTGATCAACCCCAGCGAATGCATCGACTGCGGCGTTTGCGAGCCCGAATGCCCGGCCGAGGCGATCCTTCCCGACACCGAGGACGGGCTCGAGCGATGGCTCGAGCTCAACGCCAGCTATTCGGCGGAATGGCCGAACATCACGCGCAAGAAGGACTCGCCCGCGGACGCCGACGAACATAAGGGCGAGGAGGGCAAGTTCGAGAAATATTTCACGCCCGAGCCCGGCCAAGGGGACTGACCGCCCCCGCGGCGCCGCGAGCCGCGCCGAAAGGCTGGATTTCTGCGCCATTTGATGCTATATGACCATCATCGAAGCGGCTGCCTTCGCATCCGCACACGGTGATCAACAGCGAATTGCCGCACAATCGGAATCAGCAATTGCGTCTTTCGGGGCGGATGCGGGGCTAGTTCCGAACCGGGTGCGGCCATTTTCCATGGGAAGGTCCGAATTGATGGCAACGAAAGCGTTGAGCTTCGACGTTGGCGATTATGTCGTTTACCCCAAGCACGGCGTCGGCCGGGTGGTCGAGCTGCAGAGCACGAGCATCGCCGGCATGAGCCTGGAGCTCTACGTGCTCCGCTTCGAAAAGGAAAAGATGACCCTTCGGGTTCCGACCAACAAGGCGGAGAGCGTCGGCATGCGCAAGCTCTCCTCCGACAAGACGATGCAGGAGGCGCTCGCCACCCTCAAGGGCAAGCCCAAGGTGAAGCGCACCATGTGGTCGCGCCGAGCCCAGGAATATGAGGCCAAGATCAACTCCGGCGATCTCGTCTCGATCGCCGAGGTGGTGCGCGACCTTTTCCGGCCCGACGACGCCCCCGAGCAGAGCTATTCCGAGCGCCAGATTTTCGAGGCCGCCTCGACCCGCCTCGCCCGCGAGCTCGGAGCGATGGAGCAGATCGACGAGAAGGCGGCCCTCGACAAGCTGCTCGACATCCTCAACCGCGCGGCGGTGATCCACCACAGGGTCAAGGTCGACGCCTGACCCCGGCTCGGCGAAGTAAGAAGGAGGCGGTCCGGCAACGGGCCGCCTTTTTCATGGCTTGCGCGCCGTCTCGATGTGTATTATTGTAATAATACAGCTTGAGGGAGAGCGATATGCGTGAGGCGATCCTGGGTGCGGCGGTCCTGCTCGGCGCCTGCACGTCGGCCGGAGGCGAGGACGGCGGCGCCCGAGTCGCCGCTCAGCGCAGCTTCGAGGTCGGCGCCTTCGACCGGATCTCGCTGTCCGGCTCGCAGGACGTCGTCGTCACCGTCGGCGGCGCCGCCTCGGTTCGGGCGGAAGGCGATTCCGAAGCCCTCGATCGGCTCGAGATCGCGGCCGAGGGCGGGCAGCTGCGCATCGGCAGCCGCGCCCGCACCGGCTGGAAACTGTTCGGCCGCCGGCGCGGAATCACCGTCCACGTGACCGTGCCGACGCTCGCCGGCGCTTCGGTCGGCGGGTCCGGGGACATGCGCATCGACCGCGTCGAAAGCGAACGCTTCGCCGCCTCGGTCGCCGGTTCGGGCGACATCCACATCGGCGACCTCAGGGCGGCCGAGGCGGACTTCTCGATCGCCGGCTCGGGCGCGATCCGCGCCGCCGGCGCCGCCCGGCGGATCAGGACCTCCGTGGCCGGGTCGGGGGACCTCGACCTCGCCCGCCTCGAGGCCGTCGACGCCTCGGTGGCTCTGACCGGGTCGGGCGACGTCAGAGTCCGGGCGAGCGGCACGGCCGCGGTCGAATTGCGCGGCTCGGGCGACGTCGCTGTGGCCGGGCCGGCGCGCTGCTCGGTCAGCAAATCGGGCTCGGGCGACGTCCATTGCAGCGGCTGAGCCGCGCCGGCCATTGACCGTTAACCATTTCGCGCCATGGTCCGGGCATGACCAGGATCCTGCTTGCCCTAACCGCCCTCGCCACGGCGGCCGCGCCGGCCGCGGCCGCCGAGCGGCGCTATTCGGTCACCGATTTCGAGCGGGTGGTCGTTGAAGGGCCCTATATCGTGCGGATATCGGCCGGCCGCGCCTCCTCGGCTCTCGCGAGCGGAAGCCAGGCCGCGCTCGATCGGGTCACCGTCGACGTCTCCGGCCAGACGCTTCGAATCCGCCGCAACCGTTCCTCCTGGGGCGGAAATCCGGGAGCGCAGGAGGGGCCGCTGACCATCGAGCTGGTCAGCCGGACGATCCGTTCCGTCCGCCTGATCGGGCCCGGGCAGGTCGACGTCGACCGAATCCGCGGCCTCAGAGCCGATCTGATCGTGGAAGGCAGCGGCCGGCTCAGCGCGGGCAATGTCGAGGCCGACAATCTCTCCCTCGGCCTCGCCGGCTCGGGCCGGATCGAGCTGTCGGGCACGGCGGAAGCGCTGACCGCCGACATCCAGGGCACGGGCGACGTCGACGGCTCCGCGCTCGAGGCCCAGAGTGCGACGGTGACCACGACGACCACCGGCACCGTCGTTCTTCAGGTGGCTCGGGCGGTGAACGTCAACGCGCTCGGCCTCGGCGAGGTCACCATCCTCGGCCGGCCGGCCTGCACCGTGCGCGGGCCCAATGCCGGCCTCGTCCGCTGCGGCTCAGATCAGCGCTAGCACCGCCAGTCGCTCCGCCAGCAGCGGCGGCAGCGCCTCCAGCCCGTCGCCGGCGCCGCCGAGATCGGGCGGGGCCTCGCTCGCGACCAGATAGCGCCAGCCCTGGTGGGCGCGCCGCGGCAGGGCACGCACCGGCACCAGCCTGGCGTCGAGCCGGATGATCGTCCGGCGGTCCGCCTCGTTCTCGGCGAAGCCGACGATAGTCTGGCGAACCGCGATCCGGTGCTTGACGATCCAGTAGATCGACCCGCCGATCAGCTCGTCGGCGCGCTTCGGACGGAAGCGAGTCGTGATCGGCACGACGCCGTCGACGACGCGCGGCTCCTGGCGCCGACGCAATGCCTCGACGCTGCCGCAGCCGACCGCGACCTTGCTTATATGAAGCGAAGGCATGGGCCCGCTCATTGTCGGCCTGGGAGCGCCGGATCAACCGTCAGCGTCAGATTCAGGGCTCCAGTCCGTAGCGCCTGAATTCGTCCCCGATATCGTCCTGGATCTGCCGCGCCGCGGTGAGATCGGCTTCTCCAGCGGCGCGGTTGCCCTGCCGCAGTTTGGCCAGGCCGCGGCCGTAAAGCGAGTGCGACAGCCGGGGCCGCAGCGCCAAGGCGGCACTGTAATCGGCGATGGCGGCCTCGAAATCGCCGCGCCGGAGGTGCACCAGGCCGCGGCTGTCCAGGTGGCTTGCCGAGCCGGAGAGCGCGACGGCCGCTTCGCAGTCCGCGAGCGCCCGATCCAGCTCCATCCCCCATGTCGCGCGCTGCCAGCAACGGTTGTTGAGCAGGCTCGCGGAACCGGGCTCGGCCGCGATCTCCTCGTCGAGCATGGCTATCGCCTGCTCGCGGCGACCGGCCGCGGCATAGAGGGACCCGAGGGCGAGCCTCATCCGCTCGGGCCGGGGAATTTCCCGGCGCCGCGACTCATAGGCCGCCTCGAGTTGCTGGTAGGCCCCGTCGACCTCCAGGACCGCGCGCAATGCGTCCGTCGGCAGGGGCCGGGTCGGGTCGAGCCGGATCGCGGCGAGCAGATCCCTCAAGCGGGCCTGCACGTCGCCGGAAAGGTCGAAATGCGCACGGGTGATATAGGCATCGGCGGACTCCTCGATCTGGAGCGACCGCGCGAGCGCGGCCATCGCTTCTTCGCGGCGCCCCATCCGGGCGAGGATGTTTCCGTGCAGCGCATGGGCGGTGTCGTCGTCCGGAAACAGCCGCAGGAGGCCCTCGGCAGCCTCGAGCGCCTTCTGCTCATCGCCCCGGCCGGTATGGATATTTGCTCGTGCGATCCACGCTTCGCGGTTTTCGGGCTCGAGCTGGATAACGATGTCGAGATCGCCGAGAGCCGCGTCCAATCGGTTCATCGCCGCCCTGATCCGGCTCCGCTGCAGATAGGCGGTCGAATAACGCGGTTCGGCAAGCACCAGGCGGTCGAGGATCATCGATGCATCCTCGTAGCGGCTCTGCTCGGCAAGTCGGCTCGCGCGCAGCATCAACCCCGGCGGATGGTTGGGCTGGAGCGCCAGCGCCGCGTCCAGATCGGCTTCCGCGGCCTCGCGATTGCGCAGCTCCCACTGCAATTCCGAACGCACCACGAGCAGGTTGGCGGATCGGCCCGACCGATCCATCTCCGCCGTGGCCTGGGCAACCGCGCCGGCCGCATCGCCGGATTCCACGCTTCGCGTGATCGAGCGCAGCACGTCCATCTCGGCCATCGCGGCCGTCGGCGTTCCGCTGGAGTTGGCGGCTGCGGCGCGCTCGGCGTCGGTCAATTGGTAATTGAGCGGCGCCCGCACGAACAGGCGCCTGGCAAGGACGGCGTCGTTCGCCCGGTCGTCGGACTGCGCCTGGGCATAGCTGATCTCGCCGGCCTGGACTTGGGTGACCGCCTCGGCTTCGAGCCGGCCCCTGCTGATCCGGGCGGTCCGGCGGTACCTGGCCGGCCCGATCGTCTCGTCGACCGGATCGCCCTCGATGATGAAATCCTCCCCATCATTGGGGAGCAACACGACGTAGCGGGTGAGATAATGCTGGCCCGCGATGGCCACCGGCGCCTCCGCCCACGGCCCCGGCCGACGCTGCGGGGCCAGGTCCAGTCCCAGGCGGACCCGGCCGAGTTCCAGCCGGCGGGTCGCGTTCTGGCCCCACAAATCCCAGCTCAGGGTGCCCGTTCCGCTCATCGAGTAGCGCGCTTCTCCCCGCTCCGGGTCGAGCGAGTAATCGGCCTGCTGGACCTCGAAATTGCTGAAATTCTCGGCCCAATAGTTGCGGACCGCGGCCTGACGCTCCGCCGCCGGCATGAATTCCAGGATGCGCTGGAGCCCGACTGCGGAGTCGCCCCGGAGGACGAATTGAGCCCGAACCGTGGCAGGGAGCGTGATCCCGCCGCGAAGATCATATTCGACGCTGAGCTCGGAGGTCGGCTGCGCCGGCGTGACCAGCGCGAGCTGCTCCAAGTCGCTTCCGCCCGAGGTCAGCGGAAGCGCCCATTGAACCGGGGGCACGGCGATCCGATCGAGGCTGGTGTCGCCGGTCCGGGTGCCGTCGAGCCAGTAGGTCCGGCCGCCGATGCGAACGCGGGCGATGGCGTGGTCGAATCGGCCGGGCATGGGAAGGGCGCCGTCGACGCCGTCACCGCGGCTCATGGAGACCAGCGCCGGCTCCGCCTCGATCCCAAGCTCCCGCAGCAGCGCGATCAAGAGCACCGTCTTGCCCTTGCAGTCGCCGTAGCGGCTCGCCCAAACCTGATCGGCGGATTGGGGCACGTATCCGCCCAGGCCGGTGCCGTCGAAAACGTAGCGGACCTGATTTTGGACCAGGGCGAGCGCCGCCTCGGCGCGGCGGAGCGGGTCTTGGCTGGCGGCCGCTATCCGACTCGCCTCCGCTCGGAGCGGCGACCGCTCGCCGAGCCGAGTCGCGGCGGCGTAGACTTCGGCGAACATCGCGGACACTTCCGACCAGGATTCGAAGTCGCTGATCTGGATCGCGAACGTATCGACGAACCTGCCGGGCGCCCCGTCGGGATAGACCGCGGCGGCGAAGGCGGGCCGATCCACCGTGACGGTCGTGAAGCCGTTCCGGCGGGTCTCGCGCGCCTCGGGGAACGCCTCGCCCGCTCGCCACCGGGTTCGGCCTGTCGAGGGCCAGCTGGCGGTGAAGTGGAACCGGTCGGTCGTGAACGGCGCGACCACGGGCATCAGATACTGGCTATGCCCGGCCATCGCCGGATTACGCTCGGTCACGGTGAGGGCGATCTCGACGACGTCGCCGACCCGAAGGTCCGGAACTTGCAGATTGGCCGTGAGCAGCCCGTCGACGATCGAGGATTCGAGCGCGCCTTCGCGCCGCATTACCGTGAACCGCGACCCCTGGGCGAGGACGTCGATCACCTCCGACCCGCGATGGATGGCGATTCGGTGAACGGTCATGGTCTGGGTCCCGGGATGCCACTGCACCCTGAGATTGCCCGCCGAAGCGAGAGCTTCCGGGGAAGCGATTTTGATCACGGTGTGGGCGTAAGCGTGGATTCCCCCCTCGTCCTGGCGCCACTGGAAGTCGGACAGGCGCGAGGCGAGCGCCTGGCCTTCGGTCGCCGCCGTCTGCATCGCCGGGGCTTCGACCGGAACGACCCAGTCGGGGGCGGGCGCGAATACCGGCGCGTCGGCCGCGGCGGCGGGCACTGCCAGCAGCAGCGAAAATAGGATAAGCGCCAGAAGTCGCATCCGATTTCCCCTTGTCGGGAACACGCTAATGCAATTGAGGGCGTCGTGGAACCTCGGTCTGCGTCCGCCGAAGGTCAGCCGACGAGGCCGGTCGCCACCGCCAGGCCGAGGAAGACGAAGAAGCCCATCGAATCGGTGATCATCGTCACGAACACCGACGAGGCGACGGCGGGGTCCTGGCCGATCCGCTCCAGGAAGACCGGCACGACGACTCCGGAGAGTCCGGCGAGGAAGATGTTGATCAGCATCGCCGAGGCGATCACCAGGCCGAGCTGGGCGTTGGCGAAGACCAGCGCGGCCCCGATCCCGAGCAGGACGGCGATCGTGACTCCGTTGAGCAGAGCGACGAAGATCTCGCGCAGGATCGTCCGCCAGGTGTTCGATCGGGTCAGCTGGTTCATCGCCAGGGCGCGCACCGACACCGCCATCGTCTGGGTTCCGGCATTGCCGCCGATCGAGGCGACGATCGGCATCAGCACCGCCAGAGCAACCATCTCCTCGATCGCCGCGCCGAAAAAGGCGATGATGGACGAGGCGACCAGGGCGGTGAGCAGGTTCGCCATCAGCCAGCGCACGCGAGCCTTGTAGCTGTCCCTCACCGGCTCGTTGATGTCGCCTTCGACTCCGGCGCCGGAGAGGAGGAGGGCGTCCTCGCTCGCTTCCTCCTGGATGATGTGGACGATGTCGTCGACAGTGATCATCCCGACCAGGCGTCCGCCCTGGTCGACGACGGCGGCGGAGACGAGGGCATATTTCTGGAAGCGCAGGGCCACCTCCTCCTGGTCCATGTCGACCGGGATCAGAGTCTGCTCGCGCTGCATGACGTCGGCGACGGCGATCCGGCGCGGGGTGCGAAGGATCCAGGAGAGCAGGCAGGTGCCGACCGGGCGGTGGGCCGGGTCGACGACGTAGATCTCGAAGAAGTCGGTGGTGAGGTCGTCCCCCGAGCGGAGGTAGTCGATGACCTGGCCGACGGTCCAATGCTCGGGGACGCAGACGAGGTCGCGCCGCATCAGCCTTCCGGCCGATTCCTCGGGATAGGAGAGGGCTTCCTCGATCGCGGCGCGGTCGTCGGGATCGAGCGCGCGCAGCACGGCGCGCTGCTCCTCCTCCTCCATGTCCTCGATGATCGCGACGGCGTCGTCGGTCTCGAGCTCGCCGGCGATCTCGGCGACCTGGTGTGGCTCGAGCGCGTCGATCAGCTCGTCCCTGACCCAGTCGTTCATCTCGGCGAGGACGTCGCCGTCGAGCATTCCGGCGAGGACCGCGGCGAGCGCCCGCCGGTCGTCGCGGTCGACCAGCTCGAACAGGTCGGCGACGTCGGCCGGGTGGAGCGGATCGACCAGCGCCCGGGCGCCGTCGGCGTCGCCGGCATCGACCCGCTCGATGACCGCGCGGACGAATTCGGGCTTGAGCCGGTCGTCCTCGTCGTGGCGGCTGTCGGTCGTCGAGGGTGCGCTGTCGGCCGGGGGTTCGAGTTCGCTGTCGCTCATCCCGCTGCTCCCGACCCGCGAAGACCGAGGCGTTCCTAAGCCTCTCGGCGGGGCCTGTCGAGGCGGGGTGGCGCATCGCCGGGCCCGGGCTTAAGGCCCGTCCGGCGGGGGGACGACAGGAGACGAACATGGCCGACGAGCTCAATACCCTGGTCCTCAATCTCGACAGCGGCGGCGACGTCGTCATCCGCCTTCGCCCCGATCTCGCCCCCGGCCACGTGGCTCGGATCAGGGAGCTGGCCGACGAGGGCTTTTACGACGGAATCGTCTTCCATCGGGTCATCGACGGCTTCATGGCCCAGGGCGGCGATCCCAGCGGCACCGGCGGCGGCGGCTCGTCCAAGGCCAACCTCAAGGCCGAGTTCAGCCGCGAGCCGCACGTGCGCGGCACCGCCTCGATGGCGCGAACCAACGATCCGAACAGCGCCAACAGCCAGTTCTTCATCTGCTTCGACGATTGCCGCTTCCTCGACGGCCAGTACACGGTCTGGGGCCAGGTCGTGGAAGGGATGGAGCATGTCGACGCTCTGCCCAAGGGCGAGCCGCCGCGCACGCCCGGCAAGATCGTCAAGGCGAGCCTGAAGCCGTAGCTCCGGTGCCGCGCCCGGCGACCTTGATCACCGGCGCCTCCGCCGGTCTGGGCGCGGAATTTGCCCGGCAGTGCGCGGCGCGCGGCGAAGAGCTGGTGCTGGTGGCGCGGCGGACCGACCGGCTCGAGGCGCTCGCCGCGGAGCTCGGCCGGGCCCATGTGGTCACCGCCGACCTCGCCGATCCTGACGTTCCAGCGCGGGTGGTCGCGCGGGCGCGGGCGCTCGACCTTTGGGTCGACAAGCTCATCAACAATGCCGGCTTCGGCCTGGTCGGCCGGTTCGACGCGCTTCCGGCCGAGCGCCAGAGCGAGATGATCGACCTCAACGTGCGCGCGCTCACCGGCCTGTGCTTCCTCGTGATCGGCGACATGCTCGCCCACGGGCGCGGCGCCATCCTCAACGTGGCGTCGACCGCGGCCTTTCAGCCCGGGCCCTATTTCGCGGTCTATTTCGCGACCAAGGCCTATGTCCTCTCCTTCACCGAGGCGCTTCACCAGGAGCTGAAGGGGAGCGGGATCAAGGTCAGCGCCCTGTGCCCCGGCCCGACCGCGACCGAATTCGGCGGCGTCGCCGGTTTCGCCTCGGCGCGATTCGACCTCTTCGCGGCCGAAGCGGGCGGCGTCGTCAGGGCCGGTCTCGCCGGTCTCGACGCCAATCGCGCCGTCATCGTCCCCGGCTTCCTGAACAAGGCCGCCGCCCAGTCCGGCCGGCTGCTTCCGCGCGCCCTGATGCGCCGGATCGTTTCACGCCTGAAATCGTGAACCGGGGCTTCGAAAGCCGGGATTCGAGGTCCATTTCGGACCAGAATGTCCCTTGCGCCTAAGGGAAAACCTCGCCCGTTCAGGCCCTTATTCTACCATTCTAAATGGACTTGTCCGCGATTGACCGCGCGCGGGGCGGTATGACACCTCTCAGCGGCCCGAAAATGTTCGGGCATGAGAGGAGGGGCTATGAATACGAAGTGCTTCGAAATCGAGGATCTGGGAATCGACGTCGCGCCCGCGCAGAGCTCGGGTTCCGTCGTCATCGAGATCATCCTGGTCATCTATTTCCTGGACGCCGGAATCTCCAATTGATTGCTCGCCACCGATCGGTGGCGGCGCACTCATTCTCGACGCGGCAGGACCTCCCCACCCGATGATGGACGCAAACCTGAAACAGGTGGAAGAGGCCCTGCTCGCCTCGCGCGGCGACCTCGAGGCTCTCGGCCGCGTCGTGTCCCAGTTCATGCGGTCCGGAACGGCTTCCGCGGTCCTCCGCGGCGCGCTGAGCAAATGCCTCGAGGATTACGGCGACAACGTCGTCGGATCGCTGGGCGGCGATTCCTTCGTTCTGGCGCGCAACGAATATCTGACCTTCTATATGAAGCTGCTGCCGCCGAGCGAGGACCTTCTTCATACCGCCGGCACCGACCGGGTCACCGTCTTCTGGCCGGTCGGCGCGGTCACGATCGACAGCTACGCGATCGACGGCGCCTTCGATCCGGAGGTTTTCGATCCCGCCGCCCGGCTGGTTCTGCTTGAGAGCCGGATCGCCGACGAAACCGCTTTGATCCAGCGCCGCGGCGAAGCTCGGGTCTACGGCTTCCGGTCCGAACGGCCCGCAATGTCGGTCACGGTCAACCTCGAGCCGGCCTCCTCGCAGGTGTGGATGTTCGACCGCAAGTCGCTCGCCGCCGCCTTCCCGACCCTTTCGCAGAACGAATATTCGAGCTTCATCATTTTCGCGAAGATGGCCGCGGCGATCGGGGCGCCGGGGGCGATCCCGATATTGACCGATTTGTGCTCGCACGCCTCGCATGCGGTGCGCTGGGCGGCGGTGCAGTCGCTCGCCCGCTTGAACGGCGACGTCGCTCGGCAGCGTCTTCGGCTCCTCGCCGACGACCCTCATCCCGAGGTGCGCGAGGGCGCCAAGCGGGTGCTGGCGCGGATCGACGCCTGACCATGGCGCTCATCTTCCCCCCCCGGCCCGACGCCGGAAGCCACGATCTCAAGGGCTTCTTCGCCGAATTGCACGCGCTCGAGGACGACAAGGGCTCGGAGAGCTTCGTCGCCGCCTGCGCCGAGGCCCTCGCCAAGCTGGCCAACAATCGCGACCTGATCGGGACGCATGTCGCCGCGCTCGGCTCGGCCGAGGATTGGGCGAAGCGCTTCTCGCCTCCCCAGTCCTTCTTCCTGGGCCAGACCAACCGCTTCGCGGTGCGCGCCAACGTCTGGCTGCCGCCGAAGGCCGAAAGCTCCGCGGTCGGCAAGCTGGAGCGCAAGCTCTACGCCTACGAGCTCGCCCACAACCACGACGTCAATTTCCTCACCGTCGGCTATTTCGGGCCCGGCTACGAGACCGACCTGTTCGAGATCGACGACTCCGCTGTGGCCGGGGAGCCGGGGGAAAAGGTGGACCTTGGGTCGCCTCGCCGGGCCCGGCTCAGCCAGGGCACCGTCATCTATTTTCGCGCCCACAAGGACATTCACATCCAGCACGAGCCGCCGTCGCTCTCCATCTCGATCAACCTCATGTTCGACACCGAGCGCAACGGCCGCGACCAGTTGCTGTTCGACGTCGAGAATAAGCGCGTGGTCGGGCCGCCGCCGGGCGGGACGACCGGCCGCTGGGAGGGGTTGCTTCGCCTCGCCGCCATCGCCGGCGACCCGGAGACCGACTGGCTGCTCGCCAAGATCGCCGCCGAACATTCCAACCGCCGCCTCGCCGACCTCGCCGCCGCCGAGCTTGCGGCCCGGCAGGCCGCCGCTCACTAGACCGCTTTTGGCGCAGGGAGACGCCGACGGCGGCGGCCGCACCGCCCTCATCACCGGCGCCGCCGGCGGCCTCGGCTCGGCGCTCGCAGCGGCGCTGGCGCAGCGGGGGTGGCGGATCGTCGCCCACGGCCGCGACCCGGCCCGGGGCGAGGCGCTGTGCGCCGATCTGGTCCGGGCCGGCGCTCCGGCGGCGCGCTACCTCGACGCCGACCTGGCTTCAGCCGCCGCCGTCGCCGGGCTCGCCGACCGGCTGATCGAGAGCGAGCCGCGGCTGGACCTGCTCGTCAACAATGCCGGGATCGGCATGGCCGGCGGCGCCGGCTCGGACCCGCCGCCGATCTGGGAGGTGAACTACCTCGCCGCCTATCTGTTGATCCGCAAGCTCGCTCCGCTGCTCGAACGCGGAAGCGACGCTCAAATCGTCAACATCGCCTCGGCCGGGCAATTCCCGCTCGACCTGCGCGCCGGGACCGTTCGCACCGCATCGGCCGCGGTCCCGCTCTACGGACAGAGCAAGCTGGCGCTGATCATGGCGACGATCGGCCTGGCGCCGTCGCTGGCCGAGCGCGGCGTCCGGATCAACGCCATCCATCCGGCGACCCTGATGGACACCAGGATGACCGCCGAGCTGTCGGCGCTGAAGATGAAGGGGCCGATCGGCTGGCTGATCAAGCGCCGGCTGCGGCCGCGCTGCACCGCGGCGGACGGCGCTTCGAACGTCATCCGGCTGATCGAGGATCCCGCTCGCCCGACGGGTCTATATTATAAGGGCGCCAGGCCGGGGCAGGCCAAGCCTCAGGCCTACGATGCCGCCGCTCGCCGGGCGCTGCTCGATCTCAGCGAGAGTCGCCTGACCGCCTTGCTCGGCGCCGAGGTCTAGGCGAGCGCCTCGAGCAGCCAGTCGTGGAAGATCCGCACCGGCCGGCGCGCCAGCGCCGAGTGCCGGCAGGCGAACCAGTAGCTGTAGGGGCTCGCCACCTTCTGGTCGAACAGCCGGACCAGCCGCTCGTCGTTCGACCCCGACAGATGGCTCTCGAGCATGAAGGCGACCCCGAGCCCCTGAGCCGCCGCGTCGAGGATGAGCTGGCCCGAATCGAAATGGTCGATCGCGGCCGGCTCGAGGTCGGGCAGGCCGGCGGCCGCGCTCCAAAGGGCGAAGCTTTCGGGCATGTCGCGATGGAGGAAGATGGTGGCGCCGGCGAGGTCCCGCGGCGTTCGGAGCGCGTTCGGGCCGTCGCGCAGCTCGCGCGAGGCGATGGCGATGACGCAATTGCTGTCGATTCGCCGCGAATAGAGCGAAGGGTCCACCTCGGTGGTGATCGCGATCGCGGCGTCGAGTCCGTCGTCGAGACGGCCGATCCGGTTGGCTCCGGTGTCGATGTCGATATGAAGGTCGGGATGCTTCCGCCTCAGGCTGGGCAGGCTCGGCATCAGCCGCTGCGAGGCGAAGAGCGAGGGCACGGCCAGCCTCAGCCGCATCAGCTCGCCGCGGCCGCCGGCCCGCTCCATCGCCAGGGCCAGCGCGTCGAGCGGCGGGCCGATCTCGCCGAGCAGCCTGCTGCCGGCGCCGTTGAGATGGACCGCCTGGTGGCGGCGCTCGAACAAGGCGTGGCCGACGTGGCGCTCGAGCGCCTGGACTCGGCGGGTCAGCGCCGGCGAAGACAATGCGAGCGCCTCGGCGGCGGCCTTGACCGAGCCGAGCCGCGCGGTCTGGACGAACGCTTCCACATTGGCGAGGGACGGCAGTCGTTTCATCGCGCTTCAATTCCATTGTGCGGCGCACATCTCCCCGGCCTTGCCGTCGGAGAGTGCAATTCCTGCACTTGTACCACAGCGTGTTCGCACTTGCACAAAAAATGTGCGGGCGCGAAAAGGGGGCTGCCTTTCAGGCATCCTCTCCAAACTATTCGGGCCGGTCCCTCGGGATCGGCCCTTTTTTTGCCGCCGCGCCGGGGCTCCGCTTGAACTGGCGCTTGGGCAAGTCGTTCTCCCTCCCTATCTGGGGGCTCGAGGAGACGACAGGCGATGGCCGACGAGGAACGCAAGCCCAAAAGGCTTCAGGTGGCGACGATGCGGCCGGACGACAGCGGGCGCGGCATTGCCCGGCTTCCGCGCGCGCTGATGACCGAGATGGGCCTCGCCGAGGGCGACGTCGTCGAATTGGTCGGCAAGCGCTCGACCCCGGCCCGGGTCGTCGGCCCTTATGCCGAGGACGAGGGCCTCGCCATCATCCGCCTCGACGGCCTCCAGCGCGCCAATGCCGAGATCGGCTCGGGCGACTTCATCGAGGTCCGCAAGGCCGAGGCGAAGCCCGCCCAGCGCGTCGTGTTCGCTCCGGCCCAGAAGAATTTGCGCCTGCACGGCTCGGCCCATGCGCTCAAGCGCAGCTTCGGCATGAAGCCGCTCACCGCCGGCGACGTCGTCGCCACCACCGGGCAGCAGCAGATCACCCGCGGCGACATCCCGCCCGAGCTGCGCCAGATGCTGACCGCCCCGGCTTATGCCCTCCAGGAGATCAGGCTGGTCGTCGTCTCGACCGTCCCCAAGGGGATCGTCCTGATCGACGCCAATACCGAAGTCGAGCTTCGCCCGGAATTCACCGAAGCCAAGGAGACCCGGCGCGCCGACGTCACCTATGACGATATCGGCGGCATCGGGGCGACCGTCGACCAGCTGCGCGAGATGGTCGAGCTGCCGCTGCGCTACCCGGAGATTTTCGAGCGGCTCGGAGTCGATCCGCCCAAGGGCGTGCTCCTCCACGGGCCTCCCGGCACCGGCAAGACCCGACTGGCGCGGGCGGTGGCGAACGAGAGCGACGCCGCTTTCTTCCACATCGCCGGGCCGGAGGTGATGGGATCGGCCTATGGCGAGAGCGAGAAGCGGCTTCGCGAGCTGTTCGAGGAAGCCGGCAAGGCGGCGCCTTCGATCATCTTCATCGACGAGATCGATTCGATCGCGCCCAAGCGCGGCCAGGTGACCGGCGAGACCGAGAAGCGGCTCGTCGCCCAGCTGCTGTCGCTGATGGACGGCCTCGAATCGCGCCAGAACCTGATCGTCATCGCCGCGACCAACCGGCCCGAGGCGATCGACGAGGCGCTTCGCCGGCCCGGCCGGTTCGACCGGGAGATCGTCATCGGCGTTCCCGACGAGAGCGGCAGGCGCGAGATACTCGCCATCCACACCCGCGGCATGCCGCTGGCCGAGGGCATCGACCTCAAGGAGCTTGCCCGCAAGACCTACGGCTTCGTCGGCGCCGATCTCGCCGCTCTGACCCGCGAGGCGGCGATCGAGGCGATCCGCCGGATCATGCCCGATCTCAACCTCGAGGACGGGACCATCCCGCCCGAGGTGCTCGACCGGCTCTCCGTCACCCGGGGCGATTTCGACGAGGCTCTGAAGCGGGTCCAGCCGTCGGCGATGCGCGAGGTGATGGTCCAGGTCCCGACCATACGCTGGGCCGATGTCGGCGGCGTCGACGAGGCCCGCGAGCGGCTTCGCGAAGGGGTCGAGCTGCCCCTGAAGCATCCCGACGCCTTCCGCCGGCTCGGCATCCGGCCGGCCAAGGGCTTCCTGCTCTACGGCCCGCCCGGCACCGGCAAGACCCTGCTCGCCAAGGCGACGGCGCGCGAGGCGGAGGCGAACTTCATCGCCACCAAATCGTCCGACCTGCTGTCGAAATGGTATGGCGAATCCGAGCAGCAGATCGCCCGACTGTTCGCCCGCGCCCGCCAGGTCGCTCCGACGGTCGTCTTCATCGACGAGCTCGACAGCCTGGTCCCGGCGCGCGGCGGCGGCCTCGGCGAGCCGCAGGTGACGGAGCGGGTCGTCAACACCATCCTCGCCGAGATGGACGGGCTCGAGGAGCTTCAGTCGGTGGTCGTGATCGGCGCCACCAACCGGCCCAACCTGATCGATCCGGCGCTGCTTCGGCCCGGGCGGTTCGACGAGCTCATCTACGTCGCCGTCCCCGACCGGGCCGGCCGCCGGCACATCCTCGGCATCCATACCGCCGGAATGCCGCTCGGCGGGGACGTCGATCTCGCTTCGCTGGCGGCGCGGACCGAGCGCTTCACCGGCGCCGACCTCGAGGACCTGGTCCGCCGCGCCGGCCTCTACGCACTGCGCGGAAGCATCGAGGCGGTCCAGGTGTCGATGGCGGAATTCGAGCGCGCCCTCACCGAGACTCGAGCCTCGGTGACCCCCGAGATGGAGCGGGAATATGAGCAGATCCAGCAGAATCTGAAGCAGGACGCCCGCGGCGTCGGCGCCGTCGGAATCGGCTTCGTCCATCCCGGCATGCTCACTTCGCGGGGGGAGAAGGGGTGAAGGCGAACGCCGTCCAGCCCGCCAGGGCGAGCATCAGCGCCGCGGTGGTGAGGAACGGGATCGGCATCGCCACGCCGTAAAGCGCGACCCCGAGCGCCGGCGCCGCGATGAAGGCGACTCCGTTGACCGACGTCACCATGCCCGCGACCGCGTTCTGCTCGTGCGGAGCGACCGCCAGCGAGGCGCCGCTGGTGAAGCCGGGGCGGAACAGGCCGAAGCCGAGCGAGGCGAGCGCGAAGCCCATCGTGATTCCGTAAATGCCGCCGGCGACCCCGGTCGCGGCGGTGCCGAGCGCCGCCAGCACCGAGCCCCAGGTGACGAGTTGGCGCGGGTCGAGCGCGAGCTGGGGGATCAGCCACCATTGCGCGAGCAGGGAGGCGGCGGCGCCGGCGATGAGGACGATGGCGATCCATTGCTGCGCATCGTCGAGCGGCAGGTCGAGCCGGTCGATCACCAGGAAGCCGATCACCCCGAGCAGAGCGGCATGGCCGTGTCCGCCGACCACGCCGATGACATGCCAGGCGAAGACCCGTCGGTCGCGCCAGGCGAGCTTGGCGGGCTCGCGCGTCTCGCTCGGCGAGGTTGCGCCGACCCCGCCGATCGACGGGTAGGAGACGATCTGCCCGGTCGCTGGGCCGCTCGGCGCGTCGTCGGGCAGGCGAAGGGCCAGCGCCGCCAGCACCAGCATTCCGATCGCCGCGAACACGATCAGCGGCGCGGCCAGGCCGAGCGGCTCGAAGATGAACAGCGGCGCTATGGCCGGGCCGACGATGGTGCCGAGCCCGAAGGACGAGGCGATCGCGGCGAGCGCGCTGGTCCGCTGCGCGCCGTGCGTCCGGGCCGCGATATAGGCCTGGACCGCCGGGGGCGAGGCCGATCCGAGCGCCCCGTAGATGGTTCGGCCGAGCATGAAGATGACGAAGACGGCGAGCGGCGACAGGCCGCCATGGAGCCCGGCGGCGAGCACGACCCCGCAGATCAGCATCGAGACGATGAATCCGTAGAGGCCGAGCCGCATCAGCGCGCGCCGTCCCCGCCGGTCGGCGCGGTGCGCCCAATAAGGGGCGGTGAACACCCAGACCACGGCCGACAGGCTGAAGATCACCGCCACCCAGATATCGGCTATGCCGAGGTCGCGGCCGATCGCGGGCAACAGCGATTGCATCGCCGTGTTGCCGGCGGCGGCGACGAGCATCACCGAAAAGAGCAGCGCGAAACGCTCGCGGGACAGTCCGAAGCCGTTCACGGGGCGCCGCTTGCGCGGGGCAGGGCGCTCGCTGCGCGGGTTGCCCGGCGGACCTTTTGCCCCGGTTCGCGGTTGAATCTGGGACAGGGAAAGGGTGCTTGCGGCTTGCCTTCGGTCCGCCGATTTGCCAACGCACTATCTTTCCGCAGCATATTGGAAGACAGCATGTCGGCATCCTGGGACGAAGCGCGGAGGGACAGTCGGCTCGCCCGCGAGGCGAGCGGCGGCCCCCTGTGGCATTTCCTGCGCGGCTTCATCAAGCACCCGGTGATGGTGGGATCGGTGATCCCTTCCTCGAAGGTGCTGATCGACAAGATGCTCGAGCCCGTCGACTGGGCCAACTGCAAGCTGTTCGTCGAATATGGGCCGGGCGTGGGGACCTTCACCGAGCATGTGCTGCAGCGCATGGCGCCCGACGCGACCCTGATCGCGATCGACACCAACGCCGATTTCACCGGCTATCTGCGGCGCAAGTTCGCCGACAACCGCCTGTTCGCGGTGACCGGGTCGGCCGCCGACGTCGGCCAGATCATGGCCGATTGCGGCTTCGAGGAGGCCGACTACATCCTCTCCGGAATCCCCTTCTCGACTCTGCCTCCGGGCCTCGGCCCGAAGATCGCCGAGAAGACGGCCGAGGCGCTTCGCCCGGGCGGCGCCTTCCTCGTCTATCAGTTCTCGCCCAAGGTGCGCGACTTCCTGGCGCCCTATTTCGACCGCATCGATCGCGGCTTCGAATGGGTCAACATCCCGCCCGCCCAGCTCTTCTGGGCCTGGAAGGACTAATCGAGCATCGGCTCGCGCTTGAAGTTGAGGCGGTGCGCGATCCGGTAATCGGCCACCGCGACGACGAAATAGGCGAAGGCCCAGCGCAGCCGGTTGAGCCAGGTACGGCGCGCCCGATAGCCTTCCAGGGTGATCTCGGCGCTGTTCGCGATCTCGCCGTCGACATAGAGGTGCATCGCTTCCGCGAAGGCAGCATCGTCGACTCGAAGCATCATCTCCAAATTGAGGTATAGGCTGCGCATGTCGAAATTGGCTGAGCCGATATGGACGACGTCGTCGAGGACGAACAGCTTGGTGTGAAGCTTGGTCGGCTGGTATTCGAAGATCCGGACCCCGCGCTTGAGAAGCACCCAATAGCTGTGGCGGGCGGCGCCGATGGTTGCGCTGTTGTCGGACTTGGCGGCCGTGATCAGCCTGACCCGGCCGCGTCGGGCGACGTTGCCGGCGCGGCGGAGCAAAGCCGGCCCCGGCGCGAAATAGGCGGCGATGATGTCGAGCCGGCGGGCCCCCCTCATGTCCCGCCTGACCGCGCGCGCCCAGGGGCTCAGCCGCCGCGTCGGCCCGCCGAGCAGCCAGCGGAACTTGCCTCCCGCGACCTGGCGCCGGTTGAGGATCCGGCGAAGCTCGCGGATTCGGGCGTCGGGCCTCGAAGCCCATCTGAACAGGTCGTCGAAATAGGAGGACAGGCCGGCGACGCCTTCGCCCTCGACGAGCAGGCCGAGATCGCGCCACGCGCCGGATTCCACCGTCCCGAAATAGGCGTCGGCGATGTTGAAGCCGCCGATGATGACCCGCCGCTCGTCGGCGAGGGCGAGCTTCTGATGGTTGCGAAGCAGGTAGCGGCGCCCGAAGCGCGGCACGAACCGGCAGAAGCGGCTGTTCGCCGCGACGAGCGGCTGGAAGAACGCCTCGCTGGCATTGGCCGCGCCGAAGCCGTCGACGAGCAGCGAAACGGCGACCCCCCGCTCCAGGGCGCGAAGCAGCGCGTCGCGGACGCGGCGGCCCGACGCATCGTCCTCCCAGATGTAGTAGAGAAGCCGGATCGAGCTTTGCGCCGCGTCGATCAGGCCGACCAGCGCCTCGAGCCGGTCCGGTCCGTCCGGCAGCAGCGTCAGCCGGTTGCCGGCGACGGTGAGCGGCGCGGGCGGGGGAACGGCGGCGACCTCGACCATCAAGCTTCCGCCTAGCCGCAAGCCACCGCCAGAGGAAGCCGCAATGCGTGGCGACGCGCGGACGACCCGATCGATCCATTTCGGAAGTAACTCTATCCAGTTTGGCGTGATATTGCGACGCGGTCATTTGGAAGTACGGCCAAGATGACCCGAACCTCGCTTCGGGAGCCTGTTCAATCCGGAATTCGCGCCCGTGACATTTGACTCTATGAAACATCCGTCTTAGGACGTTCTTCCCGTTTCAAGCGAGATTCTCTGTAATGTACTCTGCATTTTCGCGGAGTACTTCTTGCGTGCTTTTTCATACCTTGAAGGAGGCAGCCATGGCACAGAAAGGCTCAGGTCAGACCGGTAGCGCAAATCAGGGCACGTCGGGCGCGGCAACGGCCGCGGGACAGCAAGGCTCCGCGCGCAGCTTCCTCGTCGGCCTCGCGACCGATCCGGCTCGACTCGGCGCCTTCATCAAGGATCCGGACTCGGAGCTCGAGCGCGCCGGCGTCTCCGAAGCCGATCGCGCGATCCTCAAGAGCGGCAATCCGGCCGCAATCTACGGCCTCATCGGCGGCCAGTCCGCCGCCGCCGCCCAGCCCCAGATTCCGCCCGTGATCATCCTCGTCATCGACGCCGAGGCGGCCAAGGAAGGCGGCGAGCCGCAACTGACGCTGCGCCCGGGCGCGATCGGAGGCTATACGGGGTATCCGGCGATCATCTATAGCGTGGCGCCGGGCACGGGAACGACTCCGCCCAGCGTCATCCAGCCGCCGATGGTGGTCATGCTCGCGGTGATCGCGGAGGGGCAGGCGCAGACGGCAGCCGGCAGCGCGCCGACCTTCCCGACGATCATTCCGCCGCCGATGGTGATTATTTTCGGCGGTCCGCAGGGGCCCACCCCCTCGCCGATCCAGTTCCCGCCCCAAATTCTGCCCCAGATGATCTTCCCGCAAATCCAGCCGCAGCTGGTGCAGCCGCAGATCCACCCGCAGATGGTCTTCCCGCAGGTCCAGCCGCAGCTTGTGGTGCAGCCGCAGATCCACCCGCAGATGGTCTTCCCCCAGGTCCATCCTCAGATCGTGGTCCAGCCGCAGATCCACCCGCAGATGGTCTTCCCGCAGGTCCATCCGCAGATCGTGGTTCAGCCGCAGATCCACCCGCAGATGGTCTTTCCCCAGATCCATCCGCAGATCGTGGTCCAGCCGCAGATCCACCCGCAGCTGGTCTTCCCGCAAATCTTTCCGCAGATCTTCACGCCGCGCTAGCGGCGGATCAAGGCCGCGGGCGCGCTTCTCCGCGCGCGCGTCCGCGGCCGCCTCCCCGCCTCGCCCGGCCGGACCGCGTTCATTTCCTTTGCAGCTGAGGGGTTTTAGACATGGGTGCAGGTTCACTGATCGTCGTCGGCACGGGCATTCGCACCGTCGGGCAGATGACCCTCGAGTCGATCGCCTGGATGAAGCAGGCCGACAAGGTCCTCTACGTGGTCGGCGATCCCATCGCCGAGGCGATGATCAAGGAGCTCAATCCCGAAGGCGCCGAATCGCTGTCGGTCTTCTACGGCGTCGGCAAGCAGCGGATCGTCACCTACAACCAGATGATCGACCGAATCCTGAGCTGCGTCCGATCGGGGATGCTCACCTGCGTCGCCTGCTACGGCCATCCCGGAGTCTTCGTCTATCCGAGCCACGAATCGATCCGCCGCGCCCGCGCCGAAGGCTTCAGCGCCCGCATGCTGCCGGGAATCTCCGCCGAGGACTGCCTGTTCGCCGATCTGGGCGTCGACCCCGGCATCCTTGGCTGCCAGTCCTACGAGGCGACCGACTTCCTCGCCAACGGCCGGGTCATCGACAATAGCAGCAGCCTCATCCTCTGGCAGATCGGCGTGATCGGCGACGCGACGTTCAAGACCACCGGCTACGACACCTCCGCGATGCCGCTTTTGATCGAGAAGCTGCTCGCTTACTATCCGGCGAACCATCCGATCTATCTCTACGAGGCGGCGGTTCTGCCCGGCTGCGACCCGACGATCGTCCAGGCGACGGTGGCCACCCTCTCCAGCCACCCGATGTCGGCCGGCTATACCGCCTACCTGCCGCCGGCCCGCCCGACCGCCTCGGATCCGGTGATGATGCAGCGCATCCAGCAGCTGCAGGGGATGCGCGCCGCCGCCTGAGCGGCGGCTCCCCGGCCGCGGTTCCTCCGGCCGCGCGAATCGCCTAACGCAGCCGGGTGCACGTCACCCGGCTCAGCCTCGTCGATTTCCGGTCCTATCGCGACCTCGCCGTCGCTGCGGGCCCGGGATTCGTCATCCTCACCGGCGAGAACGGGGCCGGCAAGACCAATCTGCTCGAAGCGGTGTCCCTGCTTGCCCCGGGACGCGGCCTGCGCGGCGCCGCGCTTCCGGAGATGGCGCGAAGCGGCGGCCCCGGCGGCTTCGCCGTCGCGGCGAGGCTGGGCGAGGTCGAGATCGGCACCGGGATCGCCGCCGAGGCGCCGGAGCGGCGCCAGGTGCGGATCAACGGCGCCCGGGCGGCGGCGAACTCGCTCTCGGAATGGCTCTCCTTGCTTTGGCTCACGCCGGCCATGGATCGGCTGTTCGCCGAGGGCGCGGCGGCAAGGCGGCGCTTTCTCGACCGTCTCGTCCTCGCCCTCGAGCCCGGCCACGCCGCCGAGACGACCCGTTACGAGGCCGCGATGCGGGCGCGCAACAAGCTGCTCGCGGAGGACAGGCCGGCGGAGGCCGAGTGGGTGAACGCGCTCGAGGCTCGGATGGCGGAGCATGGCTGCCGGCTCGCCGACAACCGCGCGAGGACTCTGCAGGCCCTGCACGAGCGTCTCGCCGACCAGCCCGAGGGTCCGTTCGCCCGCGCCGGGCTGATGCTCGAGGGGTGGCAGCCGGACCATGGCGACCCGCTTGCCTTCCAGCGCGAGCTCGAGCGCGGCCGCGGCCGCGACCGAGCGGCTGGGCGAACGCTCCACGGGCCGCACCGGATGGACCTTGCCGTCACCCATCTCGGCAAGGCCCGGCCGGCCGCGCTCTGCTCGACCGGCGAGCAGAAGGCGCTTCTCATCGGCCTCCTCCTCGCGCATGCCGCCCTCGTCGCCGAGCGCTCCGGCCGCCGCCCGATCCTCCTCCTCGACGAGATCGCCGCCCATCTCGACCCGATGCGCCGCCACGCATTGTTCGACCGGCTCGCCGCGGAAGGCGGGCAGGTCTGGATGACCGGAACGGAGCGCGGTCCCTTCGCCGCGATCGGCGCTCGAGGGACCTGGCTGGAGGTCCGCGACGGCGCCGTTCGCGACGGCTGAATCCCGCGATTTTCCTTGGGTTCGGGCCCTCGATTCCCTATATCCTCGGCATGGCATCCTCCCCCAATGAAAGCAGCTACGGCGCCGATTCCATCAAGGTGCTGAAAGGGCTCGACGCGGTCCGCAAGCGGCCCGGAATGTATATCGGCGACACCGACGACGGCTCGGGCCTCCACCACATGGTGTTCGAGGTCTCCGACAACGCCATAGACGAGGCGCTGGCCGGCCATTGCGACCGGATCCTGATCACGCTGAACCCCGACGGCTCGGTCTCGGTCGAGGATAATGGGCGCGGCATCCCGGTCGACATCCATTCCGAGGAGGGCGTTTCGGCGGCGGAGGTCATCATGACCCAGCTCCACGCCGGCGGGAAGTTCGAGAACACGTCGGACGACAATGCCTACAAGGTCTCGGGCGGCCTTCACGGCGTCGGGGTCTCCGTCGTCAACGCGCTCTCCGAGACGCTCGACCTCACCGTCTGGCGCGACGGCAAGGAGCATTGGATGCGCTTCCGCCACGGCGAGCCCGAGGCTCCGCTCGAGGTCGTCGGCGATGCCCCGGCCGGGAAGAAGGGGACCAGGGTCACCTTCCTGCCCTCGTCCGAGACCTTCAAGATCACCGAATTCGACTTCGACACCCTCGAGCATCGCTTCCGCGAGCTCGCCTTCCTGAATTCCGGGGTCCGCCTCGTCCTCACCGACGCTCGCCACGAGGAGGAGAAGCAGGTCGAACTCCATTACGAGGGAGGGATCGCGGCCTTCGTCCGCTACCTCGACCGCGCCAAGACTCCGCTCATCCCCGAGCCGATCTCGGTCACCGGCCAGCGCGACGAGGTCGGCATCGAGGTCGCGCTCGAATGGAATGACAGCTATTACGAGCAGGTCCTCGCCTTCACCAACAACATCCCGCAGCGCGACGGGGGCACCCACATGGCGGCGTTCCGGGCGGCGCTGACCCGGACCCTCAACAATTATGCCGACAAGTCCGGGATGATGAAGCGCGAGAAGGTCAGCCTCACCGGCGACGACATGCGCGAGGGCCTGACCGCGATCGTCTCGGTCAAGCTGCCCGACCCCAAGTTCGGCAGCCAGACCAAGGACAAGCTGGTCAGCTCCGAGGTCCGCCAGCCGCTGGAAAGCCTGATGGCCGACAAGATGGCCGAATGGCTCGAGGAGAATCCCGGCCACGCCCGCACCATCATCCAGAAGATCATCGACGCCGCGGCGGCGCGCGAGGCGGCGCGCAAGGCGCGCGAGGCGAGCCGCAAGAGCGTGCTCGGAATCTCCTCGCTCCCCGGCAAGCTCGCCGACTGCCAGGAGCGCGATCCGGCCAAGTCGGAGCTGTTCTTGGTCGAGGGCGACAGCGCCGGCGGCTCGGCCAAGCAGGGCCGCAACCGCGAGGTCCAGGCGATCCTTCCGCTGAAGGGCAAGATCCTGAACGTCGAGCGGGCGCGGTTCGATCGGATGCTGTCGTCGAAGGAGGTGGGGACGCTGATCCAGGCGATGGGCACCGGGATCGGGCGCGACGACTTCAACATCGACAAGCTTCGCTACCACAAGATCATCATCATGACCGACGCCGACGTCGACGGCGCCCATATCCGTACCCTGTTGCTCACTTTCTTCTATCGCCAAATGCCGGAGATCATCGAGCGTGGGCATCTCTTCATCGCCCAGCCGCCGCTCTACAAGGTCGCCAAGGGCCGCTCCGAAGTCTATCTCAAGGACGATGCCGCCCTCGACGATTATCTGATCGACGCCGGCGTCAACCTGATGGTTCTGGAGACCGCCGAGGGGCCGCGCTCCGGCGACGATCTGCGCGCTCTGGCGGACCATGCGCGGCGGATGCGATCGCTCATGGCCTATATTCCGCGGCGCTACGACCCGTCGATCATCGAGGCGCTGGCGCTTTCGGCGGCGCTCGATCCGACGCTCCGCCCGGCCCAGCGCGCCGCCGCGGTCGAGCGCGCCGCCGCCTGGCTCAATGCCGGCGACGAGGAGGGGCAATGGACCGGAGAGATGGG
>DATMVG010000137.1:0-2615 GCA_035563315.1 Allosphingosinicella sp.
GTCCGCCGCCGAGGGCGCCGGCGGCTGATCCTGGCAGGCCGCCAGGGCAAGGGCGGCGGCGATCGCGATAGGGACCTTCATGCGGACCTCCTGGCCTCGAACCGGGCCGAGCGGCGGCTTGCCGGCACGACGGCCGCGCTAGCGGAACTGGCAGACGAGGCCGGCCCACAGGGCGACGACCCGCCTGCCCTCCTCGTCGAGAACGCCGCCGACGCCGCCAATGTCGAACTCCGGGCCGAGCGTCGACGTCTCGTCCACCTCGCTGCCGCCGAGCGCGCTTCGCGGCGTTCCGACGGCGATTCCGCCGGCGGTCCGAAGCGCCGGCTCGCCCTCGCCCAGCGACCAGCCGGCGAGCCGGCCGTCCTGGAAGCTCAGCGACAGCGCGCCGAAGTTGACGAACTCCATCGGCCCTTCGCCGCATTCGTCGTTGCGCTGGGTGCCGGTCGGAGCGCCGAAGGCCGCCGTCGCCGCCGCGACCGCGTCGGCGCGCGCCATTCCGAAGGCGATATCGGGCTCGATGCCGTCGCCGGCGAGGATGGGCGCATCGGCGGCGGGAAGGGCCACCGGCGCGGGCGCTTCGGCAGCCGCATTGCCGGCCCCGGGCGATGCCGTCGCCGCCGGCGGGGGAGCGGAGGCGCCGTTGTCCGGCGCTGGCTCGGCCTGGCCGCTGCAGCCGAGGAGGACCGAAGCGCCCGCAACGAGCGTGAATCCCAGGCGTGAGAGCATCGCCCCTCCTCTCGGCCGTCCGGCGCGCTTCACCGCCCGTTTCCGGCTCGCCGAATGATCCGGGCAAGCCGCGAGCGAGTCAAGTTGCCCGAGGCACGCGGGGATGGGTCGGCGGCGGCGGCGCGCGTCGGGTGCCCCCATAAGGGCGACGAGCGGAGCCGATGACGGCAACGCCGCTCGCCCGCCGCTCGTTGGTTGCGACGAAGCGGGAGGGCGCAGTGGAGTATTGTGCCATGAATAAGCTTCTTCTCGCGATGACGGCGCTGGCGGCTGCCGCGCCTGCCGCCGCCCAATATCCCTATCAGGCGAACCGCGATTTCGATGTGCGCGGAGGCGCCGCGCTGAGCCAGCGGATCGCCGAGCTCGAGAGCCGCTACGAGGCCGGCGTCCAGCAGGGCCTGATCGACCGCGGCGAGCGGCGCATGCTTCGCCGCCAGCTGGTCGACCTCAGGCAGCTGGAGCGGCAATATGCCTATAACGGCTTCACCGCCCAGGAGCGCGACGACCTTCGCCAGCGCATCCGATCGGCCCGACAGCAGCTGCGCGTGGCCGACAACGGCCGCTTCGACCGCGACAGGCGCTACGGCAGCTGGGACGAGGACGACCGCGACACGCGCTACGGCAGGTGGGACGACGACCAGCGTTATCATGGTCAGGGCGGCCCCTACGAGGCCGAGACCTGCGAGCGCCGCGGCGGCATCGCCGGGCTGTTCCAGAGCCTGATCGGCGACGACGACGACGATTGCGGTCTTCGCGTCGGCCAGCGAGTCTCGGGCAACCTCTACGGCGTGCCCTACGCCTACCGGAACCAGTTCCGCGACGGCAACGGAGTATATTACCGCTGGGACGGCCGGACGGTCTACCAGATCGACGCCCGAAGCCACACGGTGGTGCGCGCCTACCCGCTCAACGACTGAAGCGGCTGACGCCACCCGCGACGAGACGCCCCGGCCGGACCGGCCGGGGCGCTTCGCGCGTGCCCCCGGGCACCGCTCCGCCGAACTGGCGGCGGCCAGGGATCAGGAACCCTGAGTCAAAGTGAGGCCGTTGCCGTCGGGATCGTCGAAGAAGGCGACCCTGGCGCTGCCGTCGGGCGAGGTCCAGATGCCGAGCTCGTCCTGGCCCATGCCTTCGTAGCGGTTCGTGGCGACCCCCTTCGCCGCCAGCGCCTCGACCGCCGCCCGGATGTCCGGCACCTCCCAGCCGAGCACCGGATGGAGCGAGGCGACATGGTCGGGAACCTCGGTCAGGCGCAGCCTCGCTCCGGCGAGGTCGAACAAGGCGGCGAAATCGTCGCCCGGCAGGCGCCGCAGGCCGAGCGTCTCCCCGTAAAAGCCTTCCGCCACCTTGCGGTCGCGGGTGATGATGAGAGCGACTGGGCGGGCATCGGCGAGGGTCATGGCGGGGTTCCTAATGGAAACGTGGGCGATGGAGGATCATGGCCGCGGCGGCGCGGCGAAGTCCATCGCCCGAACGGGTGATTGCGGCGATCGGGCCTGAGCGGGTGAGGCTCCGGATTGTCCAGCCCCGCTCATTTCCGCCAGGTCCGAACGGCCCACCACAGCGCGAGCAGCGCCGCCGCGGCCAAGGCCAGGGTGGACAAGGCCAGCAAGGTCACCGCGCTGTCGCTGTAGACGATGCTGTCGGCGGGGTCGAAGTAGCGGCCCTCCTCGTTATAGGGCAAGTCCGCCCGCCGGAGCCAGGCGACGGCGGACAGCAGCGCCAGCGCGGCCAGCAGCAGGGCGAGGGCGAGCACCAGACCCTTCTTCATCGGGCCCATCCTAGCGCATCTGCCGCCGACATCACATCAGCCGCGCAGTGCCGGAGACCCGGACGCTGCCGCCCGGCTCGCCGCTGAGCTGGACGAGGAGCCGGCTCGGCATGCCCAT
>DATMVG010000138.1:0-9998 GCA_035563315.1 Allosphingosinicella sp.
GCGGCGCGATCCGCTCCCACTGCGCATCGCTCAACTCGTAACGGCTGATCCCCATCACCGACACTCCATGCCGAAAAACATGGAGCCCTATGAATCAGACATCACACCGCTTGGGAATCCTGAATGTCGATCCGCCCTAGGGAATGAGCCCAAGCCAGCGCGCTTTCTCGACCGCCTGGATTCGCCGGCCGACCTCGAGCTTCTCGTAGAGCCGGGCGACATGGGATTTGACGGTGTTCGGCGAGATCCCGAGCTCGCGCGCCATCTCCTTGACCGACTGGCCGGAGGCGAGCAGCGCGAGGATCTCGCATTCGCGCCCGGTGATCCCGAGCGATCGGATCGCCGCCTCGTTGCGCCGGAACGGGCCGGCCGCCGCGGGCGGAGTGAGCCGGCGCCCCGCCCAGATGCCCAGTCCCACGAACCCCGCCGCGAGCAGGGCGACGTAGATCTCCGTCGAGAAGACGCGGGTCACGTAGCGATATTCGAGCCATTGCAGAGCGGCCACCGCCAGCGCCAGCGCGAGCGCGTAGAGAAAGACCGTCCTCGCCATGACCCGACGCTGCCAGAAAAGGCCGCCGCGATCCACTCGGGAGCGCCGAGGCCCGGCCGCCGAGTCGGCCGCGCTCAGAGCCGCATCACGCCTTCCATGACGGTGACGCAGCTTCCGCCGAGGATGACCCGGTCGCCGGCCAATTGTCCGGTCAGGCGGCCGCCGCGGGCGCTCGCCTGATAAGCGGTGAGCCGGTCGCGGCCCAGACGGTCGGCCCAGTAGGGAACGAGCACGCAATGGGCCGAGCCGGTGACCGGATCCTCGTCTATGCCCGCGCCGGTGGCGAAGACCCGGCTGACCATGTCGGCCTCCTTGCCGGGGGCGGTGACGATGGTGAGGACGTCGCCCTCTTCGGCGAGCCTTCGGAAATCGGGACTCAAGGCGTGGATCTCCTCCTCGGTCTCGACCACCACCAGGCCGTAGCGGTGGGGATGCCAGAGCGTCTCGACCGCCTTGCAGCCCAATGCGCCGACGATCCTCGGCAGCGGCTTCGGAGCCGGCTTCCAGGCCGGCAGCGACATCGCGTAGCGCTCGCCGTCGCGCGCCACTTCGAGCAGGCCGGCCCGGCGGGTGCGGAAGCGGATGCGGTCGCCCTTCATCAGGACGTGGCCGCTCGCCAGCGTGGCATGGCCGCACAGCACCACCTCGGTGCCCGGAGTGAACCAGCGAAGCTCGAAATCGGCCTCGCCGTCCGCGGCCGCCGCTCCGTTGCCGCCGACCGGGACGGTGAAGGCGGTCTCGCTGAGATTATTCTCCATCGCGATCGCCTGCAGGACCTCGTCCGGAAGCCATTGCTCGAGCGGCATCACCGCGGCCGGATTGCCGGTGAACGGCCGGTCGGCGAAAGCGTCGACCTGGAAAATGGCAAGCTCCGTCATGACGGCAGTCCTTCCGTTTCGTCGGCTTCGGCGAGGACGTTGCCGGGCTGATCGACCTGGCCCTCGGGATCGAGGTGGATCAGGACCTCGACGCCGGGAAACTCCCGCGCCAGATCCGCCTCGATCTCGTCCATCACCTCGTGCGCGCTGGCGATCGTCATCGTCGGGTCCACCCACATGTGGAACTGGGCGAACTCCCGGGTCCCGCTGCTTCGGGTCCGCAGATCGTGGATTCCGCGACCCTGCGGGTGGCGCGCGGCGACGGCGACGAAGGCGCGGCGGCGCTCCTCCGGCCATTCCTTGTCCATCAGCTGGTCGACCGCCCGGGTGGAGGCCCGCCAGGCGCCGAACATCAGCCAGGCGGCGATGGCGATTCCGAACGCCGGGTCGGCGCCGGTAAGGCCGGCATATTGATCGAGGGCGAGCGCTGCGATCACCGCGAGGTTGAGCAGCAGGTCGCTCTGATAATGGAGCCGGTCCGCGCCGATCGCAACCGATCCCGTGCGGCGTATCACCGATCGCTGATAGGCGATCAGCGCCAGCGTCGCGGCGATCGCGACAAGGGAAACGGCGATTCCGTATTGGGCATGGTCGGTCTGCTCGCCGTCGACCAGCCTGGCGATCGCTCGCCAGCCAATGCCGAGCGCCGAGACGGTGATGATTCCGACCTGCACCAGCGCCGCCAGCGATTCCGCCTTGCCGTGGCCGAAGCGATGGTCGCGATCGGCCGGAATCGCCGCGACTCGCACTCCGAACAGGGTGACCAGCGACGCGATCACATCGAGGGCGGTATCGGCCAGCGAGCCGAGCATCGCGACCGACCCGGTGGTCAAAGCGGCATAGGATTTGAGGCCGAGCAGGAACAAGGCGGTGGCGAGGCCGGCCAGCGCGGCGCGGGTCGTCAGCAAGGCGCGCCTCTCCGGATCGGCGGCGGTCATGGATAGAGCAGGCTTTCGGTCCACCCGTCGGACACTCGGCTGAACAGCCGCCGCTCGTGAAGGCGGTGCGCTCGGTCGTTCCAGAACTCGATCCGTTCGGGCACCACCCGGTAACCGCACCAGTGCGGCGGGCGCGGCACGTCGCGGCCCTCATAATCGGTGACCAGCGCCTGATAGCGTGCCTCGAAGCCGGCGCGGTCGGCCATCGGTCGCGACTGGTCGGACGCCCAGGCGCCGAGCTGCGATTCACGGCTGCGGGTGGCGAAATAGGCGTCGGCCTCGGCGTCGGCGACCGGCTCGACCCTGCCTTCGATCCGGACCTGCCGGCGCAGCGACTTCCAGTGGAAGAGCAGCGCCGCTCGAGGATTTGCCGCCAGCTCGCCGCCTTTCCGGCTTTCGCGGTTGGAATAGAAGACGAACCCCCTCTCATCGAACCCCTTGAGCAGCACCATCCGCGCCGACGGCCTTCCTTCGGCGTCGGCGCTGGCCATCGCCATGGCCTCGGGATCATTGGGTTCGGCGAGGCGCGCCTCCGCCAGCCATTCCGCGAACAGGGCGTGGGGATCGGCGGCCATGGGCCGCGTCTACTCCCGCCGCCGCGACGCGCACAAGCATGTGGACTTTTGCGCCCTTCTGGAGAAGGAAAGCCCATGGCCGACCTCTATTCCACCCTCGGCGTGGCGCGCGGCGCGAGCGAAGCGGACATCAAGAAAGCGTATCGCAAGCTCGCCAAGGAGCTGCATCCGGACCGCAACAAGGACAATCCCAAGGCTTCGGAGCGCTTTTCGAAGGTCACCCAGGCCTACGACATACTGACCGACAAGGATAAGCGCGCCCAATATGACCGCGGCGACATCGACGAGGACGGCAATCCGCGCGCGCCGTTCGGATTCGGCGGCGGCGGCGCCCATCCCGGGGCCGGCGGCGGCTTCCGCAGAGGCGCGAACGGCTCCGAATTCGAGTTCGGCGGCGAGGCGGCCGATCTGTCCGACCTGTTCGAGGGCCTGTTCGGCGGCAGCGGCCGCCGCGGCGGCCGCGGCTTCGGCGGCTTCGGCCGTCGAAGCGCCCCGCCTCAACGCGGCGCGGACCTGGCCTATCGGCTTGAGGTGAGCTTCGAGGACGCCGCCTCGCTCAAGGGGCAGCGGGTGACGATGTCAGGCGGCAAGACGCTCAACATCAAGCTTCCGCCCGGCGTCGAGGACGGCACCCGAATCAGGCTCGCCGGCCAGGGCCAGGCCGGCCCCGGCGGCGCCGGCGACGCCATCGTCACCATCGCCATCCGTCCCCATCGCTTCTTCCGCCGCGACGGGGACAATATCCGGCTCGATTTGCCGGTCTCCCTCGACGAAGCGGTGCTCGGCGCGAAGGTGCGCGTTCCCACCGTCGAGGGACCGGTCATGCTGAGCATTCCCCCGGGGACGAGCTCGGGCAAGGTGCTTCGGCTCAAGGGGCGAGGCTTTGCCGGCAAGAACGGCGACCGGGGCGATCAGCTGGTCACCGTCATGGTCGAGGTGCCGGACGATCCGGAGCTGGCGCGCTTCCTCGAGAAATGGAGCGGCAAGGGGAAAGGAAACCCGCGGGCGGGGCTGGGCGTCTAATCCCCCGTGCGCGACATCTCACCTGAATCCCCGGAAGCCCGGCGCAAGCGGCTCGCCAAGGCGAAGGCGCGCCTCGGCACGATCAGGCAGAGCTTCCGTCCCGGCGAGCGGGCCTGGGAGATCGTCAAGCGAGTGGCGATCGGAGTCTATTCCGACGGCTTCATCCACGCCGGCAACCTCGCTTACCTGGCGCTGCTCTCGATCTTCCCCTTCGTGATCGTCGCCGCCGCAGTGGCGCGGCTGTTCGGGCAGACCGAGGAAGGGATGAACGCCGTCAACGCGCTGCTCACGACGATGCCCAAGGACGTCGCCGAGGTGCTTCAGCGCCCGATCCGCGACGTCCTCGAAGCGCGCGCCGGCGGCCTGCTCTGGCTCGGCGCGATCGTCGGCTTGTGGACCACCGGCAGCTTCATCGAGACCATTCGCGACATCATCCGCCGCGCCTATGGCGTGACCTTCAGCCGGCCCTTCTGGGAATACCGGCTCGGCTCGGCCGGGATGATCATCGTCGCCGTGATCCTCGCCATGATCGCCTTCGCGTCGTCGATCCTGCTGTCGAGCGTCCAGCAATTCATCGTCGACCTCGTTCCCGGAGCGGACGACGTGGTCGGCCTGCTGACTCTGCTTCGAGCGGCGCCGGCGCTGGTCCTGTTCGGCTCGCTCTATCTCCTTTTCTATTCGCTGACCCCCAAGAGGTACCGGGTCTCGGGCTGCCCGAAATGGCCGGGCGCCGCCTTCGTCGCTGCCTGGTGGGTGCTCACCACCGCGCTGCTTCCGGTCGCTCTGTCGAGCCTCGGCGGCTACGATCTCACCTACGGCAGCCTCGCCGGAGTGATCATCGCCTTGATGTTCTTCTTCGTTATCGGCCTCGGCCTCGTTATCGGGGCCGAGCTCAACGCGGCGCTTGCCGAGACGCCCACGCCCACGCATGAGGATGTCGAGGCGGTGGTGAAGGAGGAGGCCGCCGAGGAGGCGGAGCAACGCGCGGTTGAAAAGGCGGTCCGGCAGGCTGAGCAGGAGGCCGAACAGGAGGAACAATGAGCGGCTTGATGGAAGGGAAGCGTGGGCTGATCATGGGCCTCGCTAACGACCGCTCCCTCGCCTGGGGCATCTCCAGGGCACTGGCGTCGAACGGCGCCGAGCTCGCCTTTTCCTATCAGGGCGAGGCGCTCGAGAAGCGGGTGCGACCGCTCGCCGCCGAGCTCGGAGCCGACTTTCTGGTCGAGTGCGACGTCTCCGACATGGCCAATCTCGACCGGACTTTCGAAACCCTGGCGTCACGCTGGCCGACGCTCGATTTCGTCGTTCATGCCATCGGCTTTTCCGACAAGAACGAGCTGCGGGGAAAGTTCGTCGACACCAGCCTCGACAATTTCCTGATGACGATGAACATTTCGGCCTACAGCTTCGTCGCCGTCGCGAGGCGCGCGCGCGCCATGATGCCGGAGGGCGGCAGCCTGCTGACGCTTTCCTATTACGGCGCCGAGAAGGTGATCCCCCATTACAATGTGATGGGGGTCGCCAAGGCGGCGCTGGAGACCAGCGTCAAATATCTCGCCATGGACCTCGGCCCGGAGAAGATCCGAGTCAACGCCATCTCGGCCGGCCCGATCAAGACGCTGGCGGCAAGCGGCATCGGCGACTTCCGCTACATCATGAAGTGGAACGAATATAACAGCCCGATGCGGCGCAACGTGACGATCGAGGACGTCGGCGGCGGCGCCCTCTATCTGCTCTCCGACCTCGCTTCCGGAGTCACCGGCGAGATCCACCATGTCGACGCCGGCTACAACGTCATCGGCATGAAGGCCGAGGACGCGCCGGACATTTCGGTGGTGTGACCCTCCACGTCAGACCGGCCGGCGCCGCCGACGCTCCGGCGATCAGGGCGGTTCACCTTGCCGCCTTCCCGACCGCGCAGGAGGCCGACCTCGTGGAGCGGCTGGAGGCGGATGGGGACGCCGTCCTCTCGCTCGTCGCCGAGGAAGCGCGAGCAAGGAAAGAAATCCTCGGCCATCTTATGCTGAGCCGGATGCGGGTGACCGGGAATTTCGGCCTCTTCCGCGCTCTCGGGCTCGGACCGATCGGGGTCCTTCCCGATCGCCAGCGGAGCGGCCTCGGCTCGGCGCTCATCGTGGAGGCGCTGGCGATGGCCCGGGCCGGCGGAGAAGAGCTGATCTTCGTCCTTGGCGAGCCTGCTTTTTATCGCCGTTTCGGCTTCTCGGCCGAGGCCGCGGCGCCCTTCGAATCGCCTTATGCGGGGCCCTATCTGATGGCCCTGCCGCTGACCGGCAGAGCCCTGCCTTCAGCCGGACGCGCCGACTATGCGCCCGCCTTCGCATCGCTGGAATAACCGTGAGCTTCAACAGCTTCGGCCATCTCTTCCGGTTCACCACCTGGGGCGAGAGCCACGGACCGGCGATCGGCGCGGTTGTGGACGGATGCCCGCCGGGCCTGGCGCTCGGCGTGGCGGATATCCAGCCCTGGCTCGACCGGCGGCGGCCCGGCGACGGCGGGCTGACCTCGCCGCGGAGCGAGGCCGATCAGGTCCGCATCCTGTCCGGCGTGTTCGAAGGCCGGACCACCGGAACGCCGATCAGCCTGGTCATCGACAATATCGATGCCCGGCCTGCCGACTATGCCGATGTCGCCGCCGTCTATCGGCCCGGCCATGCCGATTATTCCTATCAGGCGAAATACGGCCATCGCGACTGGCGCGGCGGCGGCCGGGCATCGGCCCGAGAGACGGCGGCGCGCGTCGCCGCCGGAGCGGTGGCGAGGCTCGTCATCCCGGAGGTCGCGATCGACGCCCGCGTCACGGAAATCGGCGGCTGCGCCGACGAGGCCGGCTGGGCCGCGATGATCCGGCAGGCGCGGGAGGAGGGCAGCTCGCTGGGCGCGGTCGTCGAATGCGTCGCCACCGGGGTGCCGGCTGGCTGGGGGGCTCCGATCTACGCCAAGCTCGACGCCCAACTCGCCGGGGCGGTCATGTCGATCAACGCGGTCAAGGGCGTGGAGATCGGCGCCGGTTTCGCCGCGGCGCTGCTCCGGGGCGAGGAGAATGCCGATCCGATCCGGCCCGGGGCGGACGGTCCCGCCTTCCTGTCCAACCATGCCGGCGGCATCCTCGGCGGAATCTCGACCGGGCAGCCGATCGTTCTGCGCGCCGCCTTCAAGCCGACCTCGTCGGTGGCCAAAGCGATCGCCAGCGTCGATGCCGAGGGAAAGGCCGCCGAGAGCAGCGTGACGGGCCGCCACGATCCGTGCGTCGGCCTGCGCGGCGCGGCCGTGGTCGAAGCGATGGTCGCGCTCGTCCTCGCCGACCACAAGCTCCTTCACCGGGCGCAATGCGGCTGAGATGAGCGAGGCGACCAAGCGGCTGCGCATCCACGGCCGGGTCCAGGGCGTCTTCTACCGCGCCTGGAGCTGCGAGGCGGCGCGGGCGCTCGGCTTGCGCGGTTGGGTGCGCAACCGGCGTGACGGCAGCGTCGAGATGCTCGTCCGCGGCGAGCGCGAAGCGGTGGGCCGGCTGATCGAGCAGTGCCGGTCCGGACCGCCCTCGGCACGGGTCGAACGGATCGATATCGAGGATGCGCGGGAACAGGTCCCCGACCGTTTCGAGAAGCGGCCGACCGTCTAGCGCCGCTTGCGGCCGATCAGGGTGCCCTTGGTGCCGCTCTTGTCGAGCCTGAAGCTGAAATCGGGGTGGAGCTTGCGCCAGCGGCGGGCGACGAACCGTTCGCCGGGCCGGGCGGCGTCGTCGAGCATCACCGTGCCCCCTGGCGCGACCTTCTCGAAGAGCGTCTCGGCCGCACCCCGCGTAAAGGGATGAACCGACCAGGGCGGCCCGTCGATCAGCATCAGCTCGATTCCGGCGGGCAGCGGGCCGTGATCGTACCAGAGACCGGGCCAGCCGCCCGGCGAGGGGGCGAGCGGAGCCGTCCGAAGGTCGGCGTGGAGGCCGTAATCGGCCAGCCATTGCCGGGTCGCCTCGACGAAGTCGGCATGCTGCTCGCAGCTGATCAGGGTGCCGCCGCCGGCCTTCTGCATCGCCCGGGCGATGACGAGCGTCGAGGCGCCGGTGCCGAACTCGACCACCAGGCGCGGCTTGTGCTCGAAAATATGATCGACCAGCAGCTTCAGGAGGCCGGTATCGGCCTTCCAGCTGCCGAGATAGGGCAAGGCGTCATAGGGCAGGTCGAGCCGATCGAGCAGCGCATGCTTGTCGGCGAGCCGGCCGCCATAGAGGCTGCGCAGCAGCCACGGCCACTGGATCGCGCCGAAGGCGAGAACCGCCGCCCAGTCGGAGGTCGAGCGGGCATAATCGCCGAGCGGACCGGATTCGCCCGAACGAGTCAGCAGGCTGGTGGCTTCGCGTGTCGTCATCGTCCCATCGATACGCCAACAGGGGCTCAGTCGGCAAACGGGTCGCGCACGAGAATCGTGTCTTCCCGTTCGGGACTGGTCGAAACCAAAGCGACGGGGCAGGCGATCAGTTCCTCTATCCGCCTGATGTACTTGATCGCCTGGGCCGGCAATTGCGCCCAGCTGCGGGCCCCGGCGGTCGATTCGGCCCACCCGTCGATCCTCTCGTAGACCGGCTCGACCGCCGCCTGGTCGGCGGCGTGGGCAGGCAGGTGATCGAGCAGAGCGTCGCCGAGCCGATAGCCGGTGCAGATCCGGATCTCGTCCATGCCGTCGAGCACGTCGAGCTTGGTGAGCGCGATTCCGATCACCCCCGACACCGCCATCGATTGACGGACGAGAACGGCGTCGAACCAGCCGCAGCGGCGCTTGCGGCCGGTGACGGTGCCGAATTCCCGGCCGCGCTCGCCGAGCCTCTGTCCGATCGGGTCGTCGAGCTCGGTGGGGAACGGTCCCGACCCGACCCGGGTCGTATAGGCCTTGACGATACCGAGGACGAAGCCCGCGGCCGACGGCCCGAGCCCGCTGCCGGCCGCCGCGGTGCCGGCCACCGTGTTCGACGAAGTGACGAACGGATAGGTGCCGTGGTCGACGTCGAGCAGGACGCCCTGGGCGCCCTCGAACAGGATGCGATGGCCGTCCAGCCTGGCCTGGTTCAGCGTCTTCCACACCGGCGCCGCGAAACGGAGCACGAATTCGGCGATCTCGCCCAGATCCCGCGCCAGCCGCCCCCGGTCGATCGGCGGCTCGGCAAAGCCGGCGCGCAGGGCGTCGTGATGGGCGCAGAGACGATCGAGCAGCGGCCCGAGCTCGCCGAGATGGCCGAGGTCGCACACCCGGATCGCGCGCCGCCCGACCTTGTCCTCGTAGGCGGGGCCGATGCCGCGCCGGGTGGTGCCGATCTTGCCGGCGCCGCTGGCGTCCTCGCGCAAGGCGTCGAGGTCGCGGTGGAAGGGGAGGATGAGCGGGCAGGTGTCGGCGATCCGGAGCCGGTCGGGGGTGACGGCGACGCCCTGCTGCTCGAGCCTGGCGACCTCGTCCCTGAGCGCCCAGGGATCGAGCACGACGCCGTTGCCGATCACCGACAGCTTGCCGCGCACGATGCCCGAGGGAAGCAGCGACAGCTTGTAGGTCTGGTCGCCGATGACGAGGGTATGGCCGGCATTGTGGCCCCCCTGGAAGCGCGCCACGATGTCGGCTCGGCTCGACAGCCAGTCGACGATCTTGCCCTTGCCCTCGTCGCCCCACTGGCCTCCGATGACCGTCACATTTGCCAAGCTGCTTCCCCGCCGATGAAGCGCCGCCTCTAGGATGCGGGGCGTGCTGCGTCCAGCAACCTTGCCCCGGCATGAGCGGATCGTTGTTTCAGGTTAATGAAACCGGCGGCACGCCGGCGGCGTTCAGTTTCTCGAGTTTTTCCCACGGGAGGTACAGTCATGCGTCATCTCACCCTTGCCGTCGCCGCCGCCACCATGGCGGTTCCGGTCGCCCTCACGGTCCCGACCGATCAGGCCGAAGCGCGGCGCCATTACGACCGCCACGGCAATTATGTCGGCCCGACCTGGCGCGGTCGCGACGGCCGCATCTATTGCCGCCGCTCGAACGGCAC
>DATMVG010000139.1:0-17834 GCA_035563315.1 Allosphingosinicella sp.
GCGGCGCGATCCGCTCCCACTGCGCATCGCTCAACTCGTAACGGCTGATCCCCATCACCGACACTCCATGCCGAAAAACATGGAGCCCTATGAATCAGACATCACACCGCTTGGGAATCCTGAATGTCGATCCGCCCTAGGCCGCTTCGGAACTCAGGCCTCGGCCTTTTCGAAAGCCCGGGGCGGCGCCCCCGCGGCCCTTTCTCCCGCGTCTACCCGACCTGGCTGCCGCCCGACGCGCCTTTCCGCGCGAGCAGCACCGCGGTCTGCGAATGATAGGCTTCCTCGGTCACGCTGAGGACGTCGAACAGCGGGCGGACCATCTTCGCGAAGAAGGCGATGTCGTAGAAGACCTGCGAGACATGGTCGCGGCCGAGCGTCATCATCCCGAAATTGCGCTTGGATCGCTGGTAGACGTCGAACGACTTGATGTGCCGGACCACCCTCACCGCGTCGTAGCGAGGATCCTCGAACAGCTCGAGCGTGTGCTTGTCGTGGATCGTGACGTAGAGCCGCCCGTCGGGCGCCAGGATGCGCTGGAGCTCGAGCAGCCAGGCGTCGGCCAGGTCGTCGATATGGGTGAACAGCGAGCCGCAATAGATCAGCCTGAAGCTTCGGTCCTCGAACGGCAGATGCGGCACCTTGGTGGTCGTCGCGAAGTTGAAGGGCGGGCTCAGATGCTCCCGGCACCAGAAGATATGCTCGGCGCTGATGTCGGTGCCCCAGATCTCGCAGCTCTCGGCCAGATCCTCGAGGTGCCGGATCATCCGGCCCGCGCCGCAGCCGAGGTCGAGGATCCGGTCGCCCGGGTCGAAGGAGAAGCCCGAGGCGCGGACGACCTCGAGCATCTTCGCGACATGCTCGGCGCCCGCCTGGCGATAGTCGTAGCCGAGCCAGAGGCGCTCGGGCGGGATCGGGAGCTCGCCCTTCCGCCGGTCCGGGTCCGACGATGCCGGGGCCGGCAGCACGTAGCTCTCGCCCGGCCGGTAGGGGCGATAGGCGAGCTCGGGGAAGGACGGCTTCGCTTCGACGGCGACGTTGCGGATGTGGCCGGTCAGCCGCGACTTCACGGCTTCGGGGATCAGCGCCGCGAGGCGGAATCGCCTCGAGCGCGGACGGCCCGGGCCGTCATCGCCTCCGCCGCCCGCTTCCTTCCCCATCGCTTCCGAGCTCCTCAGCATGGCCGCCTCCTCTTGCCGGGTGGCGGCCAAAAGGAAAGCCTTTGTGCGTCCAGAAAGCGCCGGCGGGAGTGGCGGCGGCTGCCGGCGATCTGTTAGAAGCCAAGGGCCGGAGGAAGCGATGCGCAAGGTGACTTACGGTGCGGCGGTCAGCCTCGACGGCTACATTGCCGGCCCCGGCGAAGCGATGGACTGGCTGCGCTGGAGCGACGATGCCGCCGCGATCAGCGCGGCGAGCTGGAAGGGCGTCGACACTCTGTTGATGGGCCGCAGGACCTACGAATTCGCCGTCCGAAGCGGCGGCGGTCCAAGCTCCGCCGGGATGACGACCTTCATCGTCTCGACGACGATGGCCGCGGCGCCCGCCGGCGCGCAACTGGTGCGCGCTGACCCCGCCGGCTTCGTCCGGGCGCTCAAGGCCGAACCGGGCGGCGACATCATCGTCATGGGCGGCGGTGCGCTCGGTTCGGCGCTGATTTCCGGCGGAGTCGTCGACGAGATCGGCCTCAACGTCCACCCGGTGCTGCTCGGCGGCGGCACGCCGATGTTCCCGCCGGTCGCCGGCGACGTGGCGCTCGCCCTGGTCGAGGCAAGGCCGATCGCTCGCGACTGCGTCTTCCTGCTCTATCGGCTCGCGGCCTGAGGCGATCGCGGTGGAGGAGGACATCAATCGGGTCCTTCGCGTCGCCGAAGGCTTGCCCGGGGTCGAGCTAAGCTCCTGGTACGGCACGCCCGCGCTCAAGGTGGCGGGGAAGGGCTTCGCCCGGCTGAGGGCGGCGGGAACGCTGATGGTGCTCTGCCCGCTCGAGCTCAAGGAAGCGCTGCTGGAGGCGGAGCCGGACCTCTATTACGAGACTTCGCATTATCGGGGCTGGCCGGCCTTGCTGGTCCGGCTCGACTCGATCGACGACGAGCGGCTTCGCGACCGGATCGAATGCGCCTGGCGCGAAAAGGCGCCGAGGAAGCTGATCGGCGCGTTCGAGGCCGGGCGCGGCTGAACGACGGGGCGAGGCCGTGGCGCGGGAGGGAAGGGTGATGGGGTTCGATCTGCAGCCCGTCCTGGAAGGGCAGCGCCTGAAGCTGCGCCCGCTCGCGCCCGAGGATTTCAACGCCCTCTATGCGGTCGCGGCCGATCCGCTGATCTGGGAGCAGCATCCGGCCCGGGACCGCCACCGCCGCGAGGTCTTCCTCGACTTCTTCCGCGAGGCGCTGGAGTCCGGCGGCGCGCTCGCCGCGATCGACCGGGTCGACGGCCGGATCATCGGCTCGTCGCGCTTCCACGGCTACGATTCGCGCCGGAGCGAGGTCGAGATCGGCTGGACCTTTCTCGCCCGCTCGCATTGGGGCGGAGTCCATAATGGCGAGATGAAGGCGCTCATGCTGGCCCACGCCTTCCGCTTCGTCGACAACGTGCTCTTCATCGTCGGGCCCGACAACCTCCGCTCGCAGCCGGCGGTGGAGAAGGTCGGCGGAGTCCGCGACGGCCGACGGCACGACGATACCGGCCTCGACAGCCTCGTGTTCCGGCTCACCCGGTCCCGGTGGGAGGCGAGCCGGCAGACGGGGGATCGGCCCGTTCAGGGTCCGTCCGGCTGAAGCTGAATCGTTTCCCGGCTAAGGGGCGCCCCGCAAAGTAGTACTTTGCGGGGACCCCGAAGGCCGGGACCCAGTCCTTCCGACAGTGAAGCTGGACCCCGGCCTTCGCCGGGGAACAGATGTTTCCACTTCAACGGGACAGACTCTATCGCGCCGCCCCCGAGGTCGGGGAACCCGGAAAAGGAAATGGGGGCTGGCGTTTCCGCCAGCCCCCACTTTTCCTGAGCCGGCACCCAGGCCGGTGAAGGCCGGAGCGCTTCTCTTGGAAGAGGTTCCGACCGGAGCCTTTCGGCTCCGGACGGTCCCTTGGGTTCCAGGTTCGGCCTTGCGGCCTGGCCCGGTTCCCTGACCGAACTGCCACCGAAATCTCGCGATTTCGCTGGACCTCGATCCGGGATCCCTTGAAGCATCGCTGCTCCGCGGGCTCCCTTCGCGGCGCCTTCGCCCGAAGGCTTGGGCTCCGCCGGACGGATGAGGAAAGTGGGTTCGGCTTTCGCCTCGCACTTCTTCCTCAACACACCCGTTCCAGCGCTGGAGCGGCGATCATCCTTGCGGATGTCCGCCGCTTTCGCGGTGGTCGCCGTTGAGGGTGGTTTTCCGTTTCCGGAAGGACCGCCCCTCGACCGCGAAATACCTGTATGACTCTCACTCCCGAGTCGCACCAAGCGGAATCTTTCGATTCCGGCTGTGAATCATGGGGAACCCGGGGATAAGTTTTCGGCCGCCCCTTACCCGCCCCGCCGCGCTGCTGGAAAAAGTGTTGCTTGCCAATGCTCCGCCGCTTGCCATAGTGCGGGCGGCGGGCACGGGCGGCAGCAACGGGCAGTGACGCCCGGCCGCCGCACCCGGCTTCAGGAACATGGGGGTTTTTTGATGGGCCGCGTCTACGGTTCACGGAAGCGGGTTCTGGTTACGGGCGGCGCGGGCTTCCTCGGATCCCATCTGGTCGACCGGCTGCTCGGGCAAGGGCACGAAGTGCTGTGCGTCGACAACCTCTTCACCGGCGCGAAAGAGAATATCGACCATCTGAGGTCCCATCCCGCCTTCGAGTTCATGCGCCACGACATCTGCCACCCGCTGCACGTCGAGGTGGACGAGATCTACAATCTCGCCTGCCCGGCCTCGCCGGTCCACTATCAGCACGACCCGGTGCAGACGACCAAGACCTCGGTGCTCGGCGCGATCAACATGCTCGGCCTGGCCAAGCGGCTGAAATGCCGGATCTTCCAGGCGTCGACCAGCGAAGTCTATGGCGATCCCGCGCTTCATCCGCAGCCGGAATCCTATTGGGGCAACGTCAACCCGATCGGCCCCCGCTCCTGCTACGACGAAGGCAAGCGCTGCGCCGAGACCCTGTTCTTCGACTATCAGCGCGAGCATGGCGTCGAGATCAAGGTCGCGCGCATCTTCAATACCTACGGCCCGAGGATGCACCCGGCCGACGGCAGGGTGGTGTCGAACCTCATCATGCAGGCGCTGAGGGGCGAGCCCATCACCGTTTACGGCGACGGGCGGCAGACCCGGTCATTCTGCTATGTCGACGACATGATCGACGCCTTCGTCGCGCTGATGGCAAGCCCGGACGGCTTCACCGGTCCGGTCAACCTCGGCAATCCCCAGGAATGCACCATCGCCGAGCTTGCGGACCGCGTCGTCGGCCTCACCGGATCCGCTTCGACGATCGAGCGGCGGCCGCTGCCGAAGGACGATCCGATCCGGCGCATGCCCGATATCGGCCTCGCCCGCGAGGCGTTGCGCTGGTCGCCGAAGGTCGACCTGGACGAGGGCCTGACCCGAACGATCGATTATTTCCGGCGCTACGTCGATCCCGCCGCGGCGCCCCATCGCCCCCGTCTGGTGGCGGCGCTGCGCCACCCCGGGTAAACGCCGTGACGAGCGCCGCAGGGCCGGCGAAGATCAGCGTCGTCATGCCCGTTCGCGACGCCGGGCCCTATCTCGAGGACAGCCTTCGCAGCATCCTCGGGCAGACCCACCGGAACTTCGAATTCGTCATCCGGGACGACGGGTCGGTCGACGGCTCGACGGAGGTCCTGCGCCAATGGGCGGCGCGCGACGAGCGGATCAGGCTCTTCGTCGGCGACCGCCCGCTCGGACCCGCCGAGAGCTCGAACTGGGTGGTCCGCCACGCCACCGCGGACTTCGTCGCGCGCATGGACGCCGACGACATCTCCCATCCCGACCGGCTTCGGCGCCAGCTCGCCGTCCTCGAGGCGGCGCCGGACGCCTGCCTCGTCGGCACCCTCTGGGAGGGGATCGACGCGGTCGGCGCGACGGTCCGCCCCCGCGACCGCTGGCGGCTGTCGAGGGCGAGCCCGTTCGCGCCCTTTCCCCACGGCTCGATCATGTTCCGGCGCGAGGCCTTCGAACGGATCGGCGGCTATCGTGCGGAATGCAATTTCTGGGAGGATGCGGACCTCTATCTGCGCCTCGCGCCGCTCGGTCGGCTGCTGGTCCTCGCCGACGCGCTCTACTTCCATCGCTCCTCCGGGGTCAGCACCCGGGTCGTGTCGCCGTCGGTCGAGGTCGAGCGCGCCGTCGACCGGATGTACCGGACCCTCGAGGGCGGCGCTCCGCCGGCGGCGGCTGCCGACGTCGAAGCCGCCCCCGCCAAGCTGCTGCCGGTCGTCTTCGTCTCGCTCGGCTCGACTCGGCTGTGGGCGGGCGACCGGCCGGGCGTGCTCAAGCGGCTGTGGCGGCGCGGAGCGCTCGGCTTCAACGCCGGCAGCCTCGCCGTGCTCGGCTGGGCGCTGTGGGGCTCGCTGAGCCCGCGCAGCCTGCGCTTCGTCCTGCGCTCGATGATCCGGGCCCGCGACTATGCCGTGCGCGGCAAGTATCGCGACGGCGAGGCCTATCCCTGGCGCCCGCAGCTCGGCGACGGCCTTGCTTATCAATGGGAGGAGCCGGGCCGTCCTCGGCCCGCGCCGGCGGAGGCAGAGACCTCCGCCTGACCCGGGCGAGGCGAGGCGGACCTGGCCCCAGCCCGCTCCAAGGGCCGCTTTGTCCTTGATTCCCTTGGAGGGAGGCTCTCTACTGGAAGGCTGGTGCAAGGAGCGAAGCGTGCGGGTCACCGTCATCGATCTGGCCGAACGAGGGCCGACGCGCGACCTCTTCAAGCGCAAGATGAGTCCGAGCTTCGCAAGCATCATGCCGCAGGCGGTGGCGGTCTGGTGCGAGGAACTGGGGCATGAGGTCCGCTATCTCTGCTATTCCGGCTGCGAGGACCTGGCCGCGCTCGCCGACGACACCGACTTCCTGATCGTCGGCGGCTTCACCCTCTCCGCCTTCACCGCTTATGCGGTCAGCCATATCTACCGCGCCAAGGGAGCCGTCACCGCGCTCGGCGGTCCCCATGCGCGCTGCTATCCCGAGGACGCGGCCCGGCATTTCGACTATGTGCTCGGCTTCACCGGCCGCGAGCAGATCGCCGAGATGCTGAGGGAGGCGGCGCCGCACCGGCCGCTCGGACGCTGGCTCGCCTCCCCGGTCCAGCCGCGCCGGATCCCCAACCTGCGCCAGCGCTGGAAGTTCGTCGAGCCGACCCTGGCCAAGGCCGGGCCGATCAAGATCGTGCCGATGATCGGAAGCTTCGGCTGCCCCTATAGCTGCAGCTTCTGCATCGACGCGATGGTGCCCTACCAGCCGCTGGATTTCGACGAGCTGAAGCAGGATCTGCGCTTTCTCGCGGCCACGGTCGAGCGGCCCCTCGTCGGCTGGCACGATCCCAATTTCGGGGTTCGCTTCAAGGATTATATGGGCGTGCTCGAAGAGGCGGTGCCGGCGGGCTCGATGCGCCACATCGCCGAGATGAGCCTCTCGCTTCTCTCCGACGAGAATCTCGCCCGGCTTCGGCGCAACGGCTTTGTCGGAATGCTGCCGGGCATCGAATCCTGGTACGATTACGGCAACAAGTCGCGGGCGACGCGGGCGACCGCCGCCGAGAAGGTCGAGCAGGTGGCCGACCACGTCAACCGCGTGCTCGAACATATCCCCTTCGTCCAGACCAACTTCATCCTGGGCCTCGACTGCGATTCCGGCGACGAGCCCTTCGAGCTCACCAAGCACTTCCTCGACCTGACGCCGGGCGCCTATCCGGCCTTCTCGCTGTTCACCTGCTACGGCCGCGCCTCCCCACTAAACCTCGAGCTGCAGCGGGCCGGGCGGGTGAACGCCATGGCCTTCCACTTCCTCGACAGCAACCACGGCATGAACATCAAGCCGGCTCATTATGCCTGGCCCGATTTCTACGACCGGGTCGCCGACGTCACCCGCCATGCGCTCGGCGCGCGCGGCATCTGGCGCAGGCTGGCGGCCAACCGGCCGGGCGCGGCGGGGCTGTTCAACCTGTTCCGCGGCGCCACCACCGGCCGCCCCAAATATCAGGACGCGATGGCCCGCATGCTGCGCACGGACCGCGAAATGCGCGCCCATTTCGAGGGGGAGGCCGACACGATCCCCGACTTCTTCCGGGCGCGCATCCGCAAGGATCTGGGCGGCCTCTGGGAAGCCCTTCCCGAGGGGGCGCTCGAGCACGACCCTTATGCTTATCTCAACAGTGAAATGGCAGCCGTTGCATGATTCCTACCCGTTTGCTTGCCGGCGTTCCGGCGCTCGCAGCCCTCGTCATGGCCGCGCCCGAGGAGGCCTCGGCCCAGGCCCAGTGCACCGGGCCGGCGAGCCCCATTCGCCTCTACGTCAACGTCCAGAACGTCCGCTCGGCCCAGGGCCTGATCGCGGTCACGCTCTATGCCGACGATTCCAGGCGCTTCCTCGCCCGCCGAGGCTCGCTCTACGTCGGCCGGGCGCCGGCACGGGCGGGCACGACCCGGGTCTGCATCCACCTTCCGGCGACGGGCGTGTGGGGCCTCGCCGTCTATCACGACGCCGACGGCAACCGCACCTTCAACCGCAACAGCCTCGGCCTGCCCGCCGAGGGCTTCGGCTTCTCCAACAACGCCCCGGCGATCTTCGGCCTGCCCTCGTTCCGACGAGTCCGCCTGTCGGTGCCGCGCAACAACATGCAGACCAGCGTCAGGCTGCGTTATCCCTGACGCCTGCCGAGCCGCCGCCGATCAGGGATTCGGCGATTCGAAGGCTTCGGGGATCGTCGACGTCGAGCCATTGGCCGCCCCCTGAGTCGAAGGTGAGCGCGTCGCCGGCGTCGGCGAGCCGCTGGACGCCCGCCGACAGGCTGCCGACGCCGCCCGCGGCGATGTCGGCGCGGATGGCCGCCGCGAGGCGCTGCGTGGCGAGGAAGATGCCGGTGTCGATCGCATTGTAGCTTGCCAGCGTCTTGCCGATCCTGACGATCTCGCCGCCCTCGCCGGCCTCCACCTTAGTCGCATCGTCGAGGTCGAGGAGCGGGCTGGCGAGGTCCCGGTCGACCACGAGCCTGACCCCGGCGCCGCCGCAGCCGGCGCGAAGCAGGCGGCGGGCGATCTCCGGATCGAACAGGTGATCGGACATCAGCAGCAGGTGGTCGCCGTCGATCGCCGCCGCTGCGGCCGCCGCCGAATGGCCGTTGGGGCGCTCCCAGTCGGGCGTCCGAACCCAGCGTATCTCGAGCCCGAGCCGCCCCGGCAGGGTCGCCAGAAAGGCTTCGACCCGATCGGCCTGGTAGCCGGTGGCGACGACGAAATCGCGCGCTCCCGCCGCCGCGGCCCGCCTGACGACGTGCTCGATCAGCGGAATCCCGCCGATCGGAGTGAGCGGCTTCGAGTCTGACAGCGCCCGCAGCCGGCTGCCCTGGCCGGCCGCGAGGATGAGGCAGTTCATTCCGCCGCCAGCGCCTCGCCGGCGATGAATTCCTCGGTCAGCTGGGCGGCGACGTCGTCGCTGAACTGCTGCGGCGGGTGCTTGCAGAAGAAGGCCGACGGGCCGACCAGAGCGCCGCCGATGCCGCGCTCCAGCGCCACCTTGCAGCAGCGAATGGCGTCGAGGACGACCGCCGCGGAATTCGGGCTGTCCTCCACCGAGAGGCGAAGCTCCAGGTTCATCGGGACGTCGCCGAACAGCGCGCCTTCGATCCTGAGGAAGCACAATTTGTTGTCGTTGAGCCAGGGTATGTAGTCGCTCGGCCCGACATGGATGTCCTCGGCGCTCATCCGCTCGGCCATGGTCGACTGGACGGCCTCGGTCTTCGATTCCTTCTTCGAGGCCAGGCGGGAGCGGTCGAGCATGTTGAGGAAGTCGGTATTGCCGCCGGTATTGAGCTGATAGGTGTGGGCGACGCTGACTCCGCGCTGGCGGAACAGGTTCGAAAGGACCCGGTGGACGATGGTCGCGCCGAGCTGCGCCTTGATGTCGTCGCCGACGATCGGCAGCCTCTTCTCCTGGAAGCGGCGTTCCCAGCTCGGGTCGCTGGCGATGAAGACCGGCATGCAGTTGACCACGGCGACGCCGGCCTCGAGCGCGCACTCGACGTAGAAGCGGGTCGCCTGCTCCGAGCCGACGGGCAGGTAGTTGACCAGCACTTCGGTGCGGGTTTCCCTCAGCGCCGCGACGATGGCGGCCTTGTCGGCCTCGGGCTCGTCGGCGCGCACGAAGCCGCGGCCGCCGGCCGCCTCGAGCATGTGCTCGGCCATGCCGTCGAGCACTCGGCCCATCCTCACCGTGGTTCCGCTCGCCGGAACGCTGGCGTGGAACACGGCGGTGCAGTTGGGCGCGGCGAAGATCGCCTCGCTCAGATCCTTGCCGACCTTCCTGGCGTCGGTGTCGATCGCCAGCACGAATTCGATATCGGCGGGACCGTATCCGCCGACGGACTGATGGATGAGACCGCCGGCCGGGCGGCCCGGATCGGCATAATAATGGACGCCCTGCACGAGCGAGCTCGCGCAATTGCCCACACCCACCAGCGCCACCTTGATCTTTCTCATGAAGCCCCCGGACGTGACCTTGCCACGCTCTCGCATAAAGACCCCGGAAGTCAAGCGCTTCACACCCAGAGCCGAGCCGCGCCGAGGGGAGGCGCGATCCTCCTCGACCAGCGAAAGCCTTCTCTTGTCGCTCGCCTTGGCCTAGCCACGCCCGACGCGATCGTGCGCAGCAATGGCAGGCGAATGGACGAAGGACCAGCTCCGAAGATCGCGGTCGTGACCTTCCGAAGCGCCGGGGAGGCGGGGCGCGAGGTCGCCGGAGTCGCCGCCGCGGCCCGGATCGCCCGCGCCCTCGCCGAGGCCGGGCTCGCCGAAGCCCGGCTGGCGTTTCCGGCCGGCGAGGAACCGGACGAGGCCCTGCTTGCCGAAATCGGCCGCGTCGCCGGCTCGCTGAAGATCGAGGTGGCGAGCGGCGACCGACGCTCCTCGCCGGCCGGGCCGGAGGCGGAAAATCTCGTTTTCCTCGAGGGCAACAGGCTGCTCCCGGCGGCGGCGATCGCCGATCTCGCCGCCGGCCGGGCGGTCGCCGGCGATGCCCAGGCCATCGATCTCGACCGTGCCGGCGCTTCGGGCGAGATATTGCGGCTGACCGGCAAGGCCGGCGACGGGCCGGTCTCGCGCTGGCTGAACCGCCCGCTGTCGCGGCGGATGACGGCGCTGATGGTGAGGATCCCCGGCCTCCGCCCGATCCACGCGACCGCCGGGACGGCGCTGCTCGCCCTGCTCATGTTCGTCGCGCTCGTGGCGGGGGGCGCCGGCGGGCTCATCGCCGGAGCGCTCCTGTGCCAGGCCGCCTCCGTGTTCGACGGCGTCGACGGCGAGCTTGCCCGGGCGACCTTCCGGACCTCGCGCGCGGGCGCCGTCCTCGACAGCGTCGTCGACGTCGCGACCAACATCCTCTTCATCCTCGGGCTCACCATCAACCTCGCCCTGAGCGGTCACGAATGGGCTTTCCCTCTGGCCGCCTGGGGGTTCGCCCTGTTCGTGTTCGGCCTCGCCACGATCGCCTGGCGAGCGTCGCTGGCGCGCGGGCCGTTCAGCCTGAACCTGGTCAAGCATCATTACCGCCAGCGCTTTCCGGGGCCTCCGATACGCTGGCTGATCAGCTTCTTCACGATCGTCTCGAGCCGCGACTTCTTCGCGCTCCTGTTCGCCGTGCTGGTCGTCGTCGGACTGCCGATGGCCGTCCTCTATCTGTTCGCCGCGGCGGCGACGATATGGATCCTGTTCGTGGTCGGCTCGCTTCGGATGACCCGTGATCGGCCGCTGACCTCGCCGGGCGCCTGACCAGGCGTCAGCGGGACTCAGTCACGCGGCCCGCCCAGCCGCGGGGACGAGCCGGGCGGCGGCAGGCTCGGGCCTGGCTCCGCCCTCGGCCGCGGCCGCCGCCAGCGCCGACTTCTTGAGGAAGGCATAGGGGTCGTGGTGGACCGCTCCCGGCGGCAGCAGCTTCCACATCGCGCCCAAATCGTCGCGGATCTTGTCCAGATAGAATTGGGGCAGGGCGTCGCTCTCGCCGTCGAGATAGGGCCGCATCGCGGGATCCGAATCGAGCGCGCCGCGGACTCGCCGGAAATGCTTGATCCGGCCGAAGCCCTCGCTCGAAACCGCCCTGATGAAGTTGACCGCGCGCGAGGTGAAACGCTGGGTTCCGCCCCATCGCCGGTAGATGGCCCGAGCCGAGAAAGAATATTCCGTGAGGTCGAGGAGGCGGTCGTAGAATTCGGCCCAGGCGTAATTTTTCGGGATGACGTTCATCACCTGGTTGTTGTCGAGAAAGTGGAAGGGGAAGCCGAGCACTCGCCCCGCTTTCTGGAGCTCGAGATTCTCCGGCGTCGCCTCGCCGAAGGCGGTGCGCTGGGAATAGGCCGGGAACGCGCCCGGCACCCTGTCGACGAACGCCTTGGTGAGCTCGAAGGGCTCCGCGCCCTCATCGTCGTCGAGGCCCAGCACGAAGTTGGTCTGGACGTAGGGGATGTGCTCGAGCAGCATGTTGACGTGGGCGGAAACCTGCTCGACCTTGGCCATCCCCTGGTTGGCTCCGGTCTTCGACTTGAAGCCCATTCCGTACCAGGATTCGATGCCGGGAAAGAGGCCGACGAAGCCGGCGGCGGCCATCCGCCGAACGTTGGGCTCGGAGAGCAGCGAAAGGCTGCTCTCGGCGAGAAAGCGGAGCTTCCTGCCTCGCGAGGCCGCTTCGATGGTGGTCAGATATTCGTCGAAGCGGACTCCGAAATTGGGGTCGTGCCAGCCGATGACGGCGTCGGGCATCGCCTGCTCGACGAAGCGAAGGTCGTCGAACAGCTGCTCGTGGCTCAGCGGCTGGTACTTGACTGTCGAATCGATGCAGAACGGGCACTGATAGGGGCAGCCGAGGCTGCTGATCATCGGCACGATCTTGAGGATGCCCGGGGCGGCCTTCAGCGTGTCGGCGATGAACCGCCACCGCTGCCGCGCCGACGGCAGCTCGCGCGGATGGCCGGGCGCTGAGACGAACTGCCCGGCGGGATTCGCCGGCGCGCGGTCCCGCAACACGTCGGCGATCATCTCGCGGTCGGTGAAGCCGAGCACATAATCGAAGAAGCGGACCGCATCGTCGGGGTAGCAGCGCGCGTGGGGGCCGCCGAGGATCGTCACCACGCCCTTCGACCGGAAATGGCTGCTCAGCGCATAGGCCGTCTGCGCGGACCTCGTGAAGGCGCCGATGAAGACGATGTCGACGTCCTCGCCGACCTCGCTCAGGATGTCCTGCGCTCCGGTGAAGCACAAATAGCGGACGCGATGGCCGAGCTCCTCGCACCAGACCGCCACGGCCTGCCCCATGATGCTGGCCAGATTCGCGTTCATGAAGCGCGAATAAAGCGCGCGCGTCGGCCGGTTGGTCACCAGATCGACGACGGCCACATTGAGGGACTTCATTCCGAGGCTTTCCGATCAGGGCACGCTGGACCCGCCCCGATGCGTATCCCCGAGCGGTGGAGGAAAGGCAATGGCCGCGGCCGCCGCCCGAGCGGCGGCCCCCGATTTTTCGCTTCCCATCCACCGTCCCGGTGACGCAAGAAACGGAGCAGACGAGACTTTTTGCGGGAAGATTGCCATGGCCTCGGCCCCTGCGGGCATGTCGCCTGCCGTCCGGGATGGACTGCCCCGGCAGCGGCCGCGCGAGCTGGAGGACCCGCTCAACCATTTCATCTACCATCCGCTCGCGGCGCGGCTGGCCCGCTTGCTCAAGCCGACCGGAATCTCGCCCAACGCGGTTTCCGTGACCGGCGCCCTGATGGTGTGGGTGGCGGCCTGGGCCTATACCCAGCTCGACTGGCCGCAGGGCGTCGCGATCGGCCTCACCTTTCACATCCTGTGGCACATCGTCGACGGCGCCGACGGCGATCTGGCGCGGCTGACCGGCAAGGCCAGTCCGCTCGGCGAGCTGGTCGACGGGGTCTGCGACTATATCGGCCACTCGGCCATCTATATCGGCCTTGCCGCCATGCTCGACGATCGGATCGGCTTTTGGGCGTGGCCGCTCTCCCTCGCCGCGGCGGCATCCCACGCCGCCCAGACCAACCACGCCGAGAGCCAGCGCCGTTCCTACCTGTGGTGGGCCTATGGCGTGCCCTGGCTGAAGCACGCCCGGGCCTCCGGCGACGAGGTGTTCGAGGGGCGCAACTGGTTCACCCGGACGTTCGGCTGGTTCGCTCGCCGCTACCTGTGGCTGGCGACCGCCATGGCGCCCCGTTCGGGCGGCATCGACTCGGCCGTCGAGGCGGCGATCGGCGACAGGCGGCGGACCGGGCTGATCCGCCGGCTCGCGCGGCGTGCGTCGCGACGCTCCCTCCTCTTCCAGAAGGCGCTCGGCCCCAATCCCCGAACCCTCATCCTCGGCGCCAGCATGGCGCTCGGCAGCCCGCTCTATTTCTTTCTCGCCGAAGTGGTCGCGCTCAACCTGCTGCTCGCCGTCTCGGTGCGGCATCACAACATCGTCGCTCGACGAATGATGGAGAAGCTCGGGCGCCATCCCTCCCGGCGCGATGGCTGAAGCCCGCGCCCCGCCGGCGAGGGGCTGGAGGGCGAGGCGCCGGCGCGTTCGGCCGGGCCTGATCGACCGCTACCTGCTGCGCGGCGTCGCCGGGCCCTTCCTCCTCATCACCCTCGCCGTGGGAGCGGCGATGATGCTGGAGCGGGCACTTCGGCTGATCCATGAGCTGGCCGCGAGCGGCGCCGACATCGGCTATTTCCTTCCGCTGCTCGTCCAGCTCATTCCTTATTACCTCAATCTGGCGCTTCCGGCGGCCTTCATGGTGGCCCTGGTTCTGCTGGTCGCGCGGCTCGACGATCGCCTCGAGCTCGAGGCGATGCTGGCGAGCGGCCTGTCGCTGTCGAGGATCGCCGCCCCGCTGGTGGCGTTCGGAGTTCTCATCGGCCTCGCCGGCCTGGTCGCCGGCGGCTGGCTGGAGCCGCTCGGCCGCTACGGATTCCGCTCCTTGCGGATCGAGGCGCTCAATTCCGGCCGGATCGGCCGACTCGAGGCCCGAGCGCTCTACCACCCCGTCGACAGCCTCGCCGTCACCTTCGACCGCCGCGAGCCGGACGGCAGCGTCTCGGGCATTTTCGTCTGGCAGCGCCTCGCCGACGGCCGCGAGCTGGTGCTGACCGGCGAGGCGGGTCGGATCGGCTTCTCGCGGCGGGCGCGGCTGTTCGGAATCGATCTCGAAAGCGGTCTCTATCATTCGGAGCGCCCGGGCTCCGAGGGCGGATCCTCGCAGCTCCTCCGCTTCGACTCGCTCGCCTTTCGGGAATCGCTCCGGCTCGAGGATTCGTCCTGGGCGCGCGGCTGGGACCAGAAGGAGCTCACCCTGACCGAGCTCCTGGCCGCCGAAGGAACGGAGTCGGGACGAATCCCGCGGCGGGCGATCCAGTCGGAATATCTCAGCCGGATCGCGCGCGCCGTCACGATCCCCCTGCTGCCGCTTCTCGTCCTCCCGCTGGCCTTCGCGACCAAGCGCGGCCGGCGCGGAGTCGGCATTCTGCTGTGCGGAGCGGTGCTCGCGGCGGTCCATCACGGCCTCAACATGGCGAAGAAGTTCGGCCTCGGCGGGACCCTCGATCCGCACGCCTCGCTGATCGGCGCGACCCTCCTGTGCGCCGCCATCGTGTTGCTGATCTTCCGTTCGGGCCGCCATCTGCCGAGCCACAGCCCCCTGATCGGAAGGCTCGGGCCGGTCGGCCGGGGGCTCGGGCGGCTCGGGCGGCGCGCGCGCAGGCTGCCGAGCCTTCGCGGCCGGACGATCGCGACCTACCTGGCCTGGCAGATCGGCAAGGGGTCGCTGATCGCCTTGCTGGCGATCGTCGTGCTGCTCCAGATGGTGGACCTGTTCGAAAGGGGCGAGGATTTCGTCGATCGCGATTTCGGGCTCGCCGGAATCGGCCGCTACGCCCTGTTGAGGCTGCCCCCGATGATCCAGCAGGCGCTTCCGATCGCCGCCCTGGCCGGCGCGATGGCGGCCTTCGCGGGTCTCGGCCGGAGCCGCGAGATGACGGCTATCCGCGCCGCCGGGATCTCGCAGTGGCGAATCCTGACGATGGCCCTGCCGGTGCCGGTGCTCATGGCGCTGGCTTCCTATCTCCTCGCCGAGCGGGTGGCGCCGCTCAGCCAGCCGCGCTTCGCCGCCTGGTGGGCGCAGACGGCGCCGACTCGCCAGGTGCCGCGCGAGGAAGCGCGCTGGTTCCGAATCGGCGCCGACATCGTCCGCGCCGGCGGGGCGTCGGAGGACGGGGCGCGGCTCGTGGACGTGCGGATCTTTCGCCGCGATCATCGCGGGCTGCTCGTCGAACGGGTCTCCGCCGCGAGCGCGACGGCTAGTGCGGCGGGCTGGTCGCTGGCCGAAGTCGAGGTCGCGCGCTTCGGCTCGGCGACGGTCGAGCGGCGAGCCAGCGCCCGGCTCGACTGGGCGGCGCCGCTCGACCCGGGCGACGTCGCGACCTTCTTTTCCTCGGCCCGGTCGCTCTCTTCGGCCGCGGCGCGCCGGTCCCTGTCCGAGCTGGCTCCGGTGAGCCAGAGCGGCGCCCTGTTCGCGACCCGGCTGCACCGCTCGGCGGCGGAGCCGCTGGCGCCGCTCGTCATGCTGCTGCTCGCCCTGCCGCTCGCTTTCGTGCCGCCGCGGCGGGGGACGCCATGGCCGGCCATGCTCTATGCCGGCTGCGGCGGGCTCATCTACCTGGTCGCCGACGGCGTCCTCACCGTCGCCGCCCAGGTCGGCTATTTGCCGGCCGCGGTCGGCGCCTGGGCGGCGCCGGTCATCGTCGCGCTGACCGGAGCAACCGTGCTGCTGTACAGCGAGCGCTGAGCCGAGCGGCGGCGCTCGGCGATGGCGAGCAGCCGCTCCTCGAGGAAGGCCGAGATCTTCTCCGCGCGCCTGTCCCAGGTCAGACCGGAGGAGAGCCGCAGCGCGTTGGCGCCGAGCCTTGCCGCAAGGCCGGGATCGCCGAGCAGCCGGTCGAGCGCCGCCGCAGCCGCCCGCGGCCGGTCGGGCGGCACCAGCAGCGCCGTCCGCTCATGCTCGAGCAATTCGGCCGTGTCGGGCGCGATGGGGGCGAGGAGGGGTCGTTCGGCGGCGAGATAGGAGAATAATTTCATCGGCAGGATACAGTTGCGGAAGCGCTCGAGCGGAGCGCTCGACGGCGGCACCAGAAGAATGTCGGCGGCTGACAGCCAGAGCGGCAGGATATCCGGCTCGGCCCAGGGCAGGACCCGGACGTTGGCGAGCGCCGCCGCCTCGCGCTCGATCGCCCCCTCGCCCTGCGACCCGACCAGCAGGAACAGGATTTCGGGCCGAAGCGCCGCCAGCGCGAGGACCTGGTCGAGCCCCTTTTCGGGGTTGATCCGTCCCGCATAGAGGGCGATCGCCCGCCCCCCGGGAAGGCCGAGCCGGGCCCGGGAGGCGGCCCGGTCCGGCCTCGCCGCCGGCGGATCGAAGCCGTTATGGGCGACCAGCAGCTTCTGCTCCTCGATGCCGAGGCGGCGATAGGAGCCGGCCGCATAGTCCGAGTGGAGGACGAGCCCGGCGCAGTTCGGATGGCGGGCGGTGCGCCGGAACAGCGGCCGGATCGCCGGCAGGTCGTCGGGCCAGCGTCGATAATGGTCGGTGGCGAAGGGGATCGGCGCGAGGTGGCCCGCGGCGAGCATCGCGGGAATCCGCGAATAGAGCAGGTCGGCACGGGCCGCTTCGGAGTCGCCGAAGACCTGGCGGAGCCACATCAGGCTGGTCAGCACGCCTTCGCCGGCCCAGCGGCTCGAGCGCTGGACGAGGCGGAAATCGCCCTCGACCCGGAAATAAGCGCGAAGGTCGCGGGCCTCGAGCGGAGCGTCCTGCCGGCGCCGCGGCATCAGCAGGGTCACCTCATGGCCCTGCCGGGCCAGCGCCGCGGCGGTGCTGACCGACTGCTCGCGGCAGGCTTCGCGCCCGAGCCTCGACCATAGCAGCGGATAAAGGATGCGCACGCGCTTACCCCGGGACCAACGAGCGCCGAGGCATCGACGAAAGCGCCGCCGCGGTCAATAATGCCGCCGCCGGGTGCCGCCGCGGCGACAATTCGGGCCGGGGAGTCGAATGCCGGATCGACGGGCGAGGGAGGGAGGCGAAGCGGATTCGGGCGCGGCCGAGGGGCGCGACCGGTTCGCGCTCGCCCTGCTTCTCGCCGTCGCCGGCTGGATCGGCTGCGCCCTGCTCCAGATCCTGCTCTATGCCCGGCCGGCGCCGCACGGCGGGCCGTTCCTGGTCGAATGGCAGCGCTATTTCGGGCTCGCCCTCTATTACGACCTGCTCGGAGTCTGGCTTCTTTCCTTCCCATTCTTCCTGCTCTGGCTGGCGCTGTTCCGCCGCCGGCTGAGCTCGCGCTGGTGGCGGCTGGCGCCGTGGCTCCAGGCCGCGCTGCTCGCCGCCAACCTGGCCCTCAGCGCGATCGACCACGAGCTTCTCCGCTTCCTCGGAGTGCGCCTCAACCCTTCCTTCCTGCTCGCTTACGGCCAGCCCGAGATGCTCGGCGACAGCCTGTTCCTCGACCTGCTCGGGGCCGACCGGGGCGGCGCCTACCTGCCGATGATCCTGCTCGTCGCCGTTCCGGGCGCCTATCTGTGGTCGGCGGCCCGGCTGATCCGAGGCCGGCC
>DATMVG010000140.1:0-8349 GCA_035563315.1 Allosphingosinicella sp.
CATGGCGACGATGTCGGAATATCCCTGAAACCTAACGACTCATCGCTCGTTGGGTACGGCAAAGAGGCTGGAAGGAACGACGATGTTGAGTTCGATCGAATCCCGCCGCGATCCGTTCGACCCCGCGACGCGAGGCTATCATGCCGTGTATCGCGAGAATGAGGTGAACCACTGCCCCGGCTGCGGCCGTTCCCACTGGTATGTGGGCCGCCTGTCCGCCGAATGCGGCTTTTGCGGCACCGCTTTGCCGCTCGCCGACGCGGGCACCTACGGAGTTGGCCTCGTCCGCCGCGGAATGCCCTATCGCGACGACTTCGCCGACGCCGCGTAAACGGCTGGCCGAAAGGGCCCGGTCCGGACGCGAGAATTTTCTTGCGTCCGCGAGGTCGGAAGCTCGGCGCGCGACGCGCCACTTGGTCCTTGCCAGTCGCCGCTAGGAAAATCGTCCCGCTTCATTGTAGACCAGGGCCTCCCATGCTAGGAGGACGGAAGTAGGGCGGCAGATCAAGGCGGCTCTTCATTCCGACGGTGCGCGGTATGCGCTTCGGCAAATGCTTCGCCCAATGAGATGAGAGAGCGCGCGGCCGTCCTCGGCTCGGGGGGCGGCGCGATGCGGCAAAAATCATCGATATTCAGGCTCAGGAACGTCCTGCTTGCGGCATTGCTGTCGATGCCAGCGGCAAGCGCGGCGCAGCAAGGCGTGACCTACGTCAGCCAGGGATGGCGCTGGACGAGCGCCGCGCGAGCCGATTTCTATACGCGCGATCAGGGATCCCAGATCATTCCGCTCGCCTGGGCGCGGGCCCTCAAGCGAGGGGACGGCCAGCCCTTCCTGGCCGACGGGCTCGCGCGCTACGGCTATCTGCCGAACCCGTCCAACGCCTCCGGTCTGCCCGTCGGCTTCATGGCGGGCGGCCCCGCCGGCGCGCAGCTGGCGATGAACTGTTCAGCCTGCCACACCCGGCAGATCACCGTCGACAACCGGGAGTATCGGATCGACGGCGCTCCCGCCATCGTCGACTTCGAGGCGTTTCTCACCGACCTCGATGCCGCGGTGGCCCAGGTGCTGGCCAGTCCCGCGGCTTTCGGTGCGTTCGCCGCTTCGGTGCTCGGCGCCAACCCGAGCCCGGCGCGTGTCGCCGAGCTTCGGGCCCAGGTCGAGGACTGGTACCGGCGCGAGCATGCCATGATCGAACGCGCCGTGCGGGGTTCGGGCTGGGGGCTCGGCCGGCTCGACGCGGTCAGCATGATCTTCAATCGAGTGAGCGGCCTCGACATCGGACCGCCGCCTTCCTTCCTGATCGAGCATAATATCCAGCGGGCGGACGCGCCGGTCCGCTACCCGTTCCTGTGGAATGCTCCGCGCCAGGACCGGACCCAGTGGCCGGGCTTCGCCCAGAACGGGAACGATCTGCTCGGCCTCGCTCGCAACCTCGGCCAGGTCTACGGCGTCTACGGCCGCTTCCGGCCGCGCCGGAACGGCAACCGGGTCGATTTCCTGGCGGACAATTCCGCCAACTTCCCGAACCTCGAGCGGCTCGAGACCTTGGTCGAGAGAATCGGTCCGCCGCGCTGGCGCTGGGCTTCCAGAGCGTCGGTCGCCAGGGCGGGCGAGGCGATCTTCAACCGCGGCTGGCAGCAGGGCGGCTGCGCGGAATGCCATGGCGAGAGGCGCGGCGCCTTCCGCTTCACCCTGCTGCCGACCTGGGCGACGCCGCTCTGCGATGTCGGCACCGACTCGCGCCAGTATCAGATCCTGGCGAGGACCGCCGATACCGGCGTCTTCCAGGGCGCCCGCCGGCCCTTCGGCACGCCCGTCGGGGCGCAGGCGAAGGCATTCGACCTGCTCGGCCTCGCCGTCGTCGGCTCGATCTTCCAGCGGGCCCTCGGCTTCTCGCTGTTCAGCTACGATCCCGCCGCGTCGCAATCGCCGCCGCAGCAACAGTCGGCGCTGGCGCGCCAGATCCTGTCGATCTATTCGCCGGCGCCGAACGACGCCTGCGACAATGCGGCGCTGAACGCCGATTTCCCGTTCAAGTATGAGTCACGGGTCCTGCAGGGTATCTGGGCGACCGCGCCCTACCTGCACAACGGGTCGGTCCCAACGCTTGCGGACCTGCTGAGCCCGGGACTGAACCGCCCGTCGAGCTTCGCGCTGGGCCGGCGCTACGATCTCGACAGGGTCGGCCTTGCCGCGGACCAGGGCCCCGGAGCGCCGGTGCGCACGACCACCTGCGAGGAGCGCGATTCCGGCAACAGCCGCTGCGGCCACGAATATGGCGTGAGCCTCTCGGAGACGGAGAAGGCGGCCCTGCTCGAATATCTCAGAACCCTGTGAAGGTTCGAAAATATGCTCAATGGAGTTCAGGGTGACGGAAGAGGGGGCGATGGGGCACCGGCGAGGCGGGCACGGGCGTTCGGCCCAGGCCGTCATGCTGAAGCTGGTTCAGCATCCAGGGTCGAGCCCTCCCGCGGGCTGACGGATGGCCCTGAATCCAGTTCAGCCTGGCGCGATGCGTCGAGCGTCGGGGCAGTTGGAGGCCTGGACCCTGAAACGAGTTCAGGGTGACGGGAGGGGGCGCGGTCGGCCTGCTCGGGTCATGGCGGCGCTTGCCGTCTCCGGCATCGCTGGTATAGACGCCGCCTTGCCGTGGCCCGGCGGGCGTGGCGGAACTGGTAGACGCGCTGGATTTAGGTTCCAGTGGGCAACCGTGGGGGTTCGAGTCCCTCCGCCCGCACCAGCTTCGTCGCTCACCAGCGAAATGCCGCACCAGATCCGGATGAAGGTCGAAGAAAACCCATGCAGACTGTCGAGACGTTGCACGAGGGGCTGAAGCGCGCCTTTCGGATCACCATTCCCGCCAAGGACATCGACGCCAGGGTCGACAAGGAGCTCAGGTCGATCGCTCCGCAGGTGCGCATGCCCGGCTTCCGCCCCGGCAAGGTGCCCGCCAATCTCGTCCGCAAGATGCACGGCGCCGCGCTCGAGCAGCAGGCGCTGCAGAGCGCCGTCCAGGAAGGCGTCCAGCAGCTGATGAGCGAGCAGAAGCTTCGCCCCGCCATGCAGCCCAGCGTCGAGCTGGAGGAAGGCGGGCCGGGCAAGGACGCCGTCATCAAGGTCGAGATCGAGACTCTCCCCGAGGTCCCCGAGGCGAGGATCGAGGGGTTGAAGATCGAGCGCCTGCGGGTCGAGGCCAGCGAGGCGATGATCGACGAAGCGGTCGAGCGGCTCGCCTCCGGGCAGAAGAGCTTCGATCCGGCCCCGGCCTCGCGCGCCGCCCAGCAGGGCGACCGGCTGCTCATCGATTTCGAGGGCAAGGTCGACGGCGATGCCTTCGAGGGCGGCAAGGGCGAGGGCATGGCGGTCGAGCTGGGGTCCGGGCGGCTGATCCCGGGCTTCGAGGACCAGCTCATCGGCGCCAAGGCGAACGAGCAGCGCACCCTCAACGTGACCTTCCCCGAGGATTATCCGACCGACTATCTGAAGGGGCGCGAGGCGACCTTCGACGTGACCGTGAACGAGGTCCAGGTCCCGCGCGAGATCAAGCCGGACGACGAGTTCGCCAAGTCGATGGGCCTGGAAGGGATCGACCAGCTTCGCGAGCTGCTCAAGGCGCAGGTCGAGCAGGAGCTCGACGGCCTCACCCGAACCCACATGAAGCGCCAGCTGCTCGACCAGCTCGCCGCCAGCCACGATTTCCCGGTCCCCGCGTCGATGGTCGAGGCCGAGTTCGAGCAGATCTGGCGCCAGCTCGAGCACGAGGCGAGCCACGAGGAGGATCCGGCCGCCGCCCGCACCGAGATGGAGAAGGAGCGCGACGAATATCGGGCGATCGCCGAGCGGCGGGTCCGGCTCGGACTGCTCCTGTCCGAGATCGGCCAGAAGAACGGGGTCGAGGTCAGCCAGCAGGAGATGAACCAGCTCGTCGCCCAGGCCGCCCAGCAATACAAGCCGGAGGACCGCCAGAAGTTCGTCGACTATATTCGCGGCGATGCGATGGCCGCGGCGCAGCTTCGGGCGCCGGTCTTCGAGGACAAGGTGGTCGACTTCCTGTTCGGCAAGGCGCAGGTCAGCGAGCGCACCGTCTCGCGCGGCGAGGTCGAGGCGGCGATCGAATCCGAGGAAGGCCATGTCCACGGCCCCGGCTGCGGCCACGACCATGGTCACGATCACGATCACGGCGCCAAGCCGAAGGCGAAGAAGGCCGCGAAGAAAGCGGCTCCCGCCGAGGAGGCGGCCGCCGAGAAACCTTCGGGCAAGGCGGCGGCCAAGAAGGCCGCGACCGCCGAGGCGAGCGCCGACAAGCCCGCCAGGAAGCCTGCCGCCAGGAAGGGGCCGGCCAAGAAGGCCTAAGCCGAAAAGCGTGCCGGCCGCCGCCGCGGCGCGGTGGCGACTTTTTCAGCTTTGCGTCCTATGACGCGCGACATGGCAAGGCAGAACGAGCAGGCGAGGGCAGGCGCAGGGGCGGTCCGAGAGGTCCCCGCCCTCAGCGTCGCCGTGCTTCTGCCCTGCTACAACGAGGAAGCGGCGATCGCCCAGACCGTCGCCGGCTTTCGCTCGGCGCTGCCCGACGCCGCCATCTACGTCTACGACAATAACAGCACGGACCGCACCCGCGAGGCGGCGGCGGCGGCCGGGGCGGTCGTGCGCAGCGAGCGGATGCAGGGCAAGGGCCATGTCGTGCGGCGGATGTTCGCCGACGTCGAGGCCGACATCTACGTCATGGCCGACGGCGACGCCACCTACGATTCTTCGGCGGCGCCGGCGATGATCGCGCGGCTCGTCGACGAGCGGCTCGACATGGTGGTCGGCGCCCGCCGCTCCGAGGTGGAGGAGGCCTATCGCCGCGGCCACCGGCTCGGCAACCGCCTCTTCACCGGGCTGCTGGCGAGCCTGTTCGGGCGCACCTTCAGCGACGTGTTCTCGGGCTACCGGGTCTTCTCCCGCCGCTTCGCCAAGTCCTTCCCCGCTTTGTCGCGCGGCTTCGAGACCGAGACGGAAATCTCGGTCCACGCGCTCGAGCTCGCCATGCCGGTCGGCGAGGTCGTGACCGCCTATGGCGCCCGCCCCGAGGGCTCGCAGTCGAAGCTGTCGACCTGGCGCGACGGCTGGCGGATCATGAAGACCATCCTCCATTTGTTCCGGATCGAGCGGCCGGTGATCTTCTACGGCAGCTTCAGCCTGTTCCTCGCGGCGATGGCGATCGCTCTGTCGGTGCCGCTCGTCGTCACCTACGTCGAGACCGGCCTCGTGCCGCGCTTCCCGACCGCCATCCTCGCCACCGGCCTGATCATCCTCGCTGCCCTGAGCTTCATGTGCGGCCTGATCCTCGACACGGTCGTTCGCGGCAGGCGCGAGATCAGGAGGCTCCATTATCTCGGCCTTCCGGCGGTGGGGGAGGGGAGGCCCGCTTCGTAGCCGGCCTCGAGGCCGGGGAGCGGCTTCGCCCGGCGTCGTCACGCGGGCTGAAACGCCGCTGTAACAATATTGCCACGTCTCTCCCGAAATCGGCGCGGGGCCTGCCTTGCGATCAGTAATTCTCCTCCCGCAATCGGCGGCAGGCGGCTAAAAACGGCGCGGGGACTTGAGGCGGCGCCGAAGAAGCGGCCGCCGGTTCCTGGGGAAAGCCGTCATGACCAGCCTGTCGCGCAATATCCGCATCGGCGCCGCCACCTTCGCCATCGCCGTCGCCAGCCTCGCAATGCCGGCCGCCGCCTTGGCGCAGCCCAGCAGCGATCAGCCCGACGAGCCGATCGTCGGGGATGCCGGCCCGGCCGCGACCGAGGACGACCAGGCGATCCTCGTCACCGGCTCGCGGATCCGCCGCGACCCGCTCGACCAGGACCAGCCCGTGGTCTTCGTCGACCGCCAGGATATCGACCGCACCGGCCTGGTCTCGACCGCCGAGGTCCTCCAGCGCCTGCCGAGCTCGGGCGGCGCCCTCAACAGCCGGTTCAACAATAGCGGCAATTTCGGCAACCCGCCCGACGGCGGCGGAGTCGGCGCCGGCGCGGCCGAGGTCGACCTTCGCTATCTCGGCTCGCGCCGCACCCTCGTTCTCCTCGACGGCCTTCGCTACGTCAACGCGGCCTCGGCGAGCGGAGTCCCCGGCTCGGTCGACCTCAACACCATCCCCGAGAACATGATCGAACGGATCGAGGTGCTTCAGGCCGGCGCCGGAGCGATCTACGGCTCGGACGCGATCGCCGGCGTGGTCAACATCATCCCGCTCACCAGCCAGGACGGCATCCGGGCGGCGGTTCAGGCGGGCGGCTTCCTCGAAGGCGACGGCTTCACCCAGAGCTACCAGTTGAGCTGGGGCTCGGGCGACTCCAGCGATTCGACCCGGATCGTCGTCGGCGGCCATTATGTCCGCCAGGACGAGGTCAGCGCGGGCAGCCGCGAGCTCTCCCAATTCCCCACCCCCGGCCTGGGCGCGTGCGACAATACGTGCAGCTCGGGCACGCCGAACGGCCGCTTCATCCTGCTCGACCAGGACCTGACCCTGATCGCGCCGGTGATCGGACGGGCGGCGACGCCGGCCGACTTCCGCAACTTCGCCGGAGCTCCGGACCGCTTCAACTTCGCGCCCTACAACCTCCAGCAGATCCCGCTCGAGCGCTACGGCGCCTTCGTCACGCTCGTTCAGGAGCTGGGCGAGACCGCCAACCTCACCGTCCGCGGAATCTACAACCGGCGCAACTCGCGCAACCAGGCGGCGCCGCTGCCCCTGTTCGTCGGACCGGACGCCGGCAACGGCAACCTGCTCGACACCATCTCGATCGACGTCACCAACCCGTTCAACCCGTTCGGGGTGACGCTGCGCGGCGACGATCCGCTGACCGACGACGGCAACGACGAGACGACCGAGGACAACGAGCAGAACCTCACCTTCATCGGCCGCCGGGTCGTCGAGGGCGGGCCGCGCCGCTACGACCAGGAGGTCGACACCTATTACGCCTCGGCGACTCTCGACGGCTCGTTCGAGATGCTCGGCCACGACTGGTATTGGGACGTGAACGGCGTCTGGGGCCGCAACCGCGCCGAGCAGACCGTGCAGGGGAACATCAACGCCGCCAACCTCGCCCGGGCGCTCGGGCCGGTGGCGAACTGCACCGGACCGTGCGTGCCGTTCAACATCTTCGGCGGCGCCGGATCGATCACCGAGGCGATGCTCGCCTACGTCTCCTTCGAGCAGCGCGACAGCAGCCGCCAGCGGCTGTGGGACGTCTCGGCCAATATCACCGGCGGCCTGTTCGAGCTGCCCGGCGGAACCGCCGCGATCGCCCTCGGAGTCGAGCATCGCGACCAGAAGGGCCGCTTCGATCCCGATCCGATCGTCGCCGCGGGCCTCGGCTCCGACATCCCGGCGCTGCCCACGAGCGGCGGCTTCAACGTCGACGAGGCGTTCGCCGAATTGAGGCTGCCGCTGCTCGCCGAGACGCCTTTCTTCCATCGTCTGGAAGTGACCGGCGCCGCCCGCTATTCGGATTATTCGAGCTCGGGATCGACGACGACGTTCAGCGCCGGGGTCAACTGGGAGCCGATCGAGGACCTGCTGTTCCGCGGCAGCTGGGCGGAGGGCTTCCGGGCGCCGAGCATCGGCGAGCTGTTCGGCACGCCCTCGCGCTTCGACCAGGAGGTGAGGGACCCCTGCTCGGCCGACACCACCACCGGGCGCAACTTCAGCAACGACGCGACGGTCCGCGCCAACTGCATCGCGGAGGGAGTCCCCGCCGACGGCAGCTACGAGCAGCTCAACTCGCAAATCTCCGTGCTCACCGGCGGCAACGAGGACCTCTCCGCCGAGACCAGCGAGAGCTGGGTCTTCGGCGCCGTCTGGCGCCCGAGCTTCGCGCCGCGGCTTTCGCTCGAGGCCAATTATTTCGACATCAGGGTGGACGGAGCCATCCAGGCGATCGATGCCGCGGTCCTCCTCGGGCGCTGCGCCAACACCCTCGACGCGCTGAGCTGCGACGCGATCACCCGCACCAATTCGGGCCAGATCTCGCAGATTCGCGGCTTCCTCCAGAACATCGCCAGCATCGAGACCGACGGCTTCGACGTCACCTTGAACTATCGCAGCCCGGCGACCGGCCTCGGCACGTTCGGCCTGTTCTGGACCAACACCTTCCTTCGCAACTACACGGTCAGCGTCCCGGCCACCGACGGGATCACCGTCATCGAGCGCGAGGGGACGGAGCAGGGCAGCCCCGACCAGGCCTTCCCGCGCTACAAGTCGACCGCCATCCTCGACTGGACCCTGGGCGCGTTCGGGGCGTCCCTGACCGGCCGCTACATCGGCGGCGTCGACGAGGACGACGGCAACCGCATGGGGACGACCTTCT
>DATMVG010000141.1:0-13675 GCA_035563315.1 Allosphingosinicella sp.
GCCATCGTCCGCGTCGACTCGAGCACCGATGAAGTGAAGGTCTGGCCGCTGCCGGCCGAGTTTCCGGACTCGAACCTCAATACCGCCGCCTTCGACCGGGACGGAAACTTGTGGTTCACCGGCCAGACCGGAGTCTACGGACGGTTCGATCCGCGCACCGAGGACATGCGGGTGTGGCGCGATCCGGAAGGGCGCGGCCCCTATGGCATCGCCGCCACGCCGTCGGGCGACATCTATTACGTCTCGCTCGCGGGCAGCCACCTCGCGCGGGTGAATCGCGAGACCGGCGAAGCGACGATCATCGAGCCGCCCACTCCGCGCCAGGGCGCCCGGCGAATCTGGTCCGACAGCCGCGGCAATTTGTGGATTTCGGAATGGGAGAGCGGGCAGTTGACCCGCTACGATCCGGCCAGCGGAGAGTGGCGGAGCTGGCGGCCGCAAGGCGAGCGGCCGCGGGTCTACGCGGTCTATGTCGACGAGCGCGACATCGTCTGGGCGACCGACTTCGGCGGCAACGCAACCCTCGCCTTCGATCCGGCCACGGAGCAATGGACTCGCTATCCGGGCAGCGGCGACAATGCCCAGGTCCGCCAGATCCTCGGCGCGCCGGGCTGGATCTACCTGCCTGAATCGGGCCTCGACCGAATCATGGTCATCCGCACCGCCGCGACGCCGTGAGGCGAGCCTTCGCCGCCGGAGCCGCCTTGCTACTCGGCGGACTGGCCGGAGCGACCGCCGCTCCGCCTCCGGGCGACGGCGGGGCGGCCTACCGCAAGCATTGCGTCGCTTGCCACGCCCTCGAGCCTGGCATCAACACGCCGGCCGGACCGAGCCTGCACCGGGTCGTCGGGCGCCGGATCGCAAGCGAGGCGGAGTTCAACTATTCGCCGGCGCTGCGCTCGCTGGCCGCCCGGGAACGGCGCTGGTCGGCAGAGCTGCTCGAGCGCTTCCTCGCCGATCCCGACGTCCTCGCCCCGGGAACGGAGATGGGCTTCGCGGGCCTGCGCGATGATGGCGAAAGGCAGGCTCTCATCGCCTGGCTCGAGCGGCGCGCTCGGCCCGCCCGCCGCCGGCGATAGGCGCTTCGCCCCTTCCCTCTTGCACTTCGCCGTCAATCGGTGAAGTCTGCGCGTTTCCCTCAAGGCGCGGCCCCGCGTCTTCTTCGCGGACCGCGTGAGCCACGCAAGGAGACGTTCATGCCCGGAAGAGCTGCAGGCACCAGGACCATCGCGCTCGTCGGGCCTGGCGGGGCGGGTAAGACCAGCCTCGCCGAGGCCCTTCTTTTTGCCGCCGGAGCGATCAGCCGGCAGGGATCGACCGCCGACGGCACCAGCGTCGGCGATGCCAGCCCGGAGGCGCGCGCGCGCGGCGGCTCGACCGAGCTCAACCTCATGCACTTCGATTATCTCGACGACCGCTACGCGCTGATCGATGCGCCCGGGTCGGTCGGCTTTGCCGCCGACGGCGCGCTCGGCGCGGCCGCGGCCGATCTCGCCCTGGTCGTGGTCGACCCCGATGCCGACCGCGCCCTGCTCGCCGAGCCGACGCTTCGGCAGCTCGAGGCGCTCGGCATTCCGCACATGATCTTCGTCAACAAGATCGACCAGGCTCGAGGCTCGATCCAGAACCTGCTCGAGGCACTGCAGCCGATGAGCGCCTCGCCGCTGATCGCCCGCTGGATCCCGATCCGGGACGGCGAGAAGATATCCGGCTTCGTCGATATCGCGCTCGAGCGCGCTTATTATTACCGGCCGGGCAAGCCGTCCGAGCAGAAGGACATCCCTCCCGACCTCGCCGACCGGGAGGCGCTCGAGCGGGCGCACATGCTCGAGCAGCTCGCCGACCATGACGACGCCCTGCTCGAGCAGCTGCTGATGGACGAGACTCCCGACCGGCAGACCGTTTTCGAGGATCTCGCCAAGGAGACCGGCCAGGGCCAGATCGTCCCGGTCCTGTTCGGCTCGGCCCAGAACGGCTTCGGCATCCGCCGGCTGCTCAAGGCCCTTCGGCACGAGGTCCCCGATCCCTCGATGGCGGCGGCTCGGCTCGGCGCATCCGACGGCTGCGCCTTCGTCTTCAAGGTGTCGAACAGCGGCGCGATGGGACGGCTGACCTTCGCCCGGATCTTCGGCGGCGGGCTCAAGGAGGGGTCGGAGCTGCACGGGCCCGACGGCGATTCGATCCGCATCGGCACCCTGTTTTCGGTGCAGGGCGAGAAGACCGCGAAGCTCAGCGAGGCCAGGGCCGGCGACGTCGTCGCCATCGCCAAGCTCGAGGGCGTCGGCGCCGGCCAGTGGCTGGCGACCGGAAAGGCGCCGCCCGCTCCCGACATCGGCCGGCCGACCCGCAATTACGCGCTCGCCATCGCGACCAAGGACCGCAAGGACGACGTCCGCCTGTCGACGGCGCTTCACAAGCTCACCGAGGAGGACCGGGCGCTGGAATGGGAGCAGGACGAGGCGCTCCACGAGACCCGGCTCAAGGGCGTCAACGACGAGCATCTCAAGGTCACCCTCGAGCGGCTCAAGCGGCGCTACGGGGTCGCGGTGGATTCGCGGCCGCCGGCGATCGGCTACAAGGAATCGATCCGCAAGACGGTGACCCAGCGCGGTCGGCACAAGAAGCAGTCCGGCGGTCACGGCCAGTTCGGCGACGCCGTCATCGAGGTCCGGCCGCTGCCGCGCGGTCAGGGCTTCAAGTTCGACGAGAAGATATCGGGCGGAGTCGTCCCGCGGCAGTGGATTCCGGCGGTCGAGGCCGGAGTGCGCGACGCGACGATGAAGGGGCCGCTCGGCTTCCCCGTGGTCGACGTCGCGGTGACCCTGATCGACGGCTCCTATCACAGCGTCGACAGCTCCGAGATCGCCTTCCGGACCGCCGGCCGGATCGGCATGTCCGAGGCGCTCGCCCAGGCGGCTCCTCATCTGCTCGAGCCGGTCATGAAGGTGACGGTGGTCGCGCCGAGCGGCGCCACCTCGCGGGTGACTTCGGCGATCGCCAGCCGCCGCGGGCAGATGCTCGGCATGGGGCCGCGCGAAGGCTGGTCGCGCTGGGACCAGGTCGAGGCCTTGATCCCGGAATCGGAGATGCAGGGCTTCGACGCCGAGCTGCGCTCGCTGAGTCAGGGCCTGGCGACCTATGAAGCGGCCTTCGATCACCTGGCCGAGCTCAACGGCACCTTGGCCGACAAGGTCGTGCAGCGCGAGCTCGAGCCGGCTTGAGCCAGCGCTCGCCCCACCGGTTCCACGACCCGGGGGCGAGCGGCCGGCGCTCTTGCGACCGCTCGCTCGAAACGCGCGGCGGCGGCTCTCGCTAGAGGGTCGCGACGAGGTTGCGCTTGACGCCGCCTCCCCGTCTGCCATGGTGGCCTCGGCCAAGGGGTGTAAATGCCTGACAAGCCAGTCTTTACCAGCGACCAGATCGTCGCCCAGCTGACTCGGCTCGGCGTGTGGAACGCGCCCGAGGCGCCGATCGCTTATGCCTTTCTCGAGCAGCGGCCGTCCTACCTCGCCTTCGAGACCACTTTCGCGCCTTTTTCCGATTATCAGCGCTCAGGCGCCGAGCGGGCGTTCGGCCTGGTCGCGGAAGTGGCGAACATCAGCTTCGCCAGGGTTGCCGACAATGGCCTCGAGCCGAGCCCGACCAACCAGCGGTTGACCTTTTACCAGATCGGGGTGAACGCCCAATATTCAGGGTCCACCTCGCCCTACCAATATGACACGTCGCCCGAGATCTACGGTGCCGATATCCACCTCAACACGATCGGGCTCGAGAAGCGCGCCGAGAGCGAGGGATTTTTCGACTGGACGTCCTATGTGACGCTTCACGAGATTCTGCACGCGATCGGGCTGTCCCACCCGGGGGACTATAACGGCGCGGGTTACAATTACGAGGACCACGCGCAGTTCCAGCAGGATACGCGGCAATATTCGGTGATGTCCTATTGGGATGCCGCCAAGACCGGTGCCGATCATTTCATCGGCGGCGACCAGTTCGTCGGCTCGACGCCGCTCCTCTACGACATCCTCGCGCTTCAGCGGATGTACGGCGCCAACACGGCCACCCGAACCGGCAACACGATTTACGGCTTCAATTCCAATACCGGGGCGTCGCCGTTCAACTTCGCCGGCAATCCCGGGCCGGTGCTGGCCATCTGGGATGCCGGCGGAATCGATACGCTCGACTTTTCGGGCTGGTCGGGCGGGTCGCTGATCGATCTCAACGACGGCGCGTTCAGCAGCGGCGGCGGCCTGACCAGCAACGTCGCCATCGCCTTCGGCGCCGCCATCGAGCAGGCGGTGGGCGGGGCGGGCAACGACATCCTGATCGGCAACGCGCTCGCGAACCGCCTCGACGGCGGCGGCGGCGCCGACCAGATGACGGGCGGCGACGGCGACGACCTGTTCCTCGTCGACAATGTCGGCGATCTGGCCATCGAGCGCAGCGGCGACAGCGGCGTGGACCGGGTCTGGACCCGTGTGAGCTTCACGCTCGGCGACCGGATCGAGAATCTCACCCTTGCCGGCTCACTGGCGATCGACGGCACCGGCAACGGCCTCGCCAACAGCCTGGTCGGCAATGCCGCGGCGAACGTTCTGAACGGGGGCGCCGGCATCGACACGATGACCGGCGGCGCCGGCAACGACGTCTATCATGTGGATTCGGCCGGCGACCAGGTGATCGAGACCAGGGTCACGCACGGCAGCGACCGAGTCGTCAGCACGGTCGGCTGGACGCTCGGAAGCCATGTCGAGCACCTGACCCTGGCCGGCACCGCCGCGATCAACGGCAACGGCAACAGCCTCGCCAACAGCCTGGCCGGCAACTCCGCCGCGAACGTGCTCAAGGGCGCCGCCGGCAACGACAAGATCAGCGGCGGCGCCGGCAGCGACAAGATCTATGGCGGCTCGGGCAAAGACACTCTCCAGGGCCATTCCGGGCTTGACGGTTTCTATTTCGACGCGGCGCTCAGCGCGTCCGCCAATGTCGACCGGATCCTCGATTTCTCGCGCGCCGACGACACGATCTTCCTCGACCGCGACATCTTCAAGGGGATCGCCGCCAACGGAACGCTGAGCGCGGCCGCCTTCCGGGTCGGCACCAGTGCGGCGGATTCCTCCGACCGGATCGTCTACGACAAGCCCAGCGGCCAGATCTATTACGACGCGGACGGCCGGGGCGGCGCCGCGGCCGTGCTCTTCGCCGCGGTCACGCCCGACCGCTACCTCACCAACGCCGACTTCGTCGCCTTCATCTGATCGCCGCCCCCGCGCCCGCCAAGCTCAGGAAGGATGCGCCTCGGCGGCCTCCCCCGGATCCGCCACGGCGGGCGCCGGCGCCGCCGGAGGTTCCTGCTCGCCGCGCGAGATGACGACCGCGGCGGTGAGGTCGCCGGTCACGTTGAGCGTCGTCCGGCACATGTCGAGGAAGCGGTCGACGCCGAGGACGAGCCCGATCCCTTCCGGCGGCACCCCGACCATGGCGAGGATCATCGCGACCACCGGCAGCGATCCGGCGGGCACGCCCGCCGTGCCGATGCCGCCGAGGATGCAGACGAGAAGGACGGCGGCCTGCTGCCACAGGTCGAGCTCGACCCCGAAGAACTGGGCGAGGAAGAGGACGGTGACGCCTTCGAAGATGGCGGTGCCGTTCTGGTTGGCGGTGGCGCCGATGGTGAGCACGAAGCGCGACACGCGCGGCGGCAGCTTCAGATTGTCCTCGGCGACTCGCAAGGCGGTCGGCAGGGTCGCGTTCGAGGAGGCGGTCGAGAAGGCCACGACCATCGCCTCCTGGACGTCGCGGAAGAATCGGATCGGCGAGATCCCGCCGAGGAAGCGGAGCGCCAGCGGATAGCTGACGAACATGTGCAGGCCGAGCGCGAGCACGACGACGCCGACATAGGCGCCGAGCCGCACCAGCAGGTCCCAGCCGAACACCGCGGCGAGGTTGAACATGAAGCAGGCGATGGCGAGCGGAGCGAGCCGGATGACGATGCCGATCAGCCGCATCGTCACCGAGAAGATGCCCTCGATCGCTTCCTGGAGGCGCTGCGCCGACGGATTGTCGACGAGCAGCAGGCCGATCCCGAACACCAGGGCGAAGAACATCACGGCGAGGATGTCGTTGTCGGCGGCCGCCGCGACGACGTTGTTCGGAATGATGTTGAGGAAGGCCGCGACTCCGCTCGGCCGCTCGGCGGCGCCGGAGATGATCGCCCCCGCCCCTTCGCGGGCGTCGTTGAGCAGGGTCCGGGCGAGGACCGGATCGACGCCGGCGCCAGGCTCGAAGATGTTGGCCACGGCGAGCGCGATGACGACCGCCGCCGAGGACAGGAGAACGGTGAAGGCGAGGGTCCTGACCCCGACCCGCTTCAGCGCCCGGATATCGCCCATCTCGGCGATTCCCACGACCAGCGCCGAGAAGAGGAGCGGGATGACCAGCATGAACAGGAGCCGGAGGAAGATCTGGCCGATCGGCCCGGTGACGTAGGTGGTCGTCGTCTGCACCCAGGCCGCGTCGGGCTGGGTCATGTTGACGGCGAGGCCGGCGGCGAGGCCGACCAGGAAGCCGATCAGCATCTTCAGCTGAAGCGGGACTCGGCGGCGCTTGGCTTCTTCCATGCTGGCCCTCTTGCGGATCGGCTCGGCCCCATCGGGGAGCGGAGGCCGCGAAAAGTCAACCTCAATCGCCGGGCACGGCGCCGCCCGAGCCTCGATGCCGGGATGAAGTCGGCATGGCGGAGCGGACGGAGCGACGGCTGGACCCCGGCCGGCGCCGTGATAGAAAGAGGCGGGAGGCGCCGATGCTCGAGCTGGGCGGAATAGCTTTGCTGCCGGACTGGCCGGTCTTCCTCAGCTTCGTCGTCGCGGGGCTGGCGCTCAACATCGTGCCGGGCGCCGACATGACCTTCATCATCGCGAGCGCCGCTCGCGGCGGCAGGCGCGACGGAGTCATCGCCTCGCTCGGGATCGGCGCCGGAGCCCTCGTCCACATCCTCGCCGCGGTGCTCGGCCTGTCGGCCATCCTCGCCTCGTCGCAGACGGTGTTCAACCTGATCAAGTGGATCGGCGCGGCATATCTGCTCTGGCTCGCCGTCTCGCTCCTGCGCGAGGGCCGTCCCGCCGCGGAGGCCGGCGCCGGCGCGGGGCGCGCCCCGGGCTCCGGAGCGCGGCTGTTCCGGGCGGCCATGCTGGTCAATATCCTCAACCCGAAGATCGCCTTGTTCTTCCTCGCCTTCCTTCCCCAGTTCGTCGATCCGGACGCGGCGGTGCCGGCGCTGCAGATCCTCTGCCTCGGCCTGTGGTTCGACTTCGCCGGAACGCTGGTCAACATCGCCGTCGCCCTGGCCGCCGCCGGGACGGCGCGGCGGCTGCGCGGGATCGCCTGGCTCGGGCGGACCGCCCGCTGGATCGCCGCGACTGCGATGGCCGGGCTGGCGGTTCAGCTGGCGCTGAGCGGCCGCCGTCAGGCATAGGCATAAGGCCCGCCCTTGTGGAGCGCCGCGGCATAAGCCGGGCGGGCGTGGATCCGCTCCAGCCAGTCGATCAGATTGGGCCGATCGTCGCCGAGCTCGGCGCGCGCCCGAGCCGCCTCGAGCGGAAAGCTCATCATCACGTCGGCGGCGGTGAACTCGTCGCCGGCGAACCAGGCGCGGCCGGCCAGCTCGCCTTCGAGCCAGTCGAGATGCTGGCCGAGCATGCGCAGGATCGGCCCCCGGGCGGGCCGGCCGAGCAGGCCGAGCCGGTTGACCACGAGCAGCGCCAGCAGCGGCGGCATCAGCGAGCCTTCGGCATAATGGAGGAACTGCCGGTAGCGGAGCACGGCGTCGCGATTGCCCGGCGGGCCGAGCCGCCCTTCCGTCTTCTCGACCAGATATTCGACGATCGCTCCGGTCTCGGCGATCGTGCGCGTCCCGCCCGGAGCCGACGGATCCTCGATCACCGGCGACTTGCCGAGCGGATGGACCCGGGCGAGCTCGGGCGGCGCGAGCATCGTCCGGGGGTCGCGCGCATAGCGCTGGACCCGATATTCGAGCCCGAGCTCCTCGAGCAGCCAGAGGACGCGCTGCGAGCGCGAATTTTCGAGATGGTGGACGACGATCATCGCGCCCCCCCTAGCGATTGCGCCGCGGCCGGGGAAACGGAACTTGTCGAGGCCCGCCGACTTCGGCACAGGCGGACCGCTTTTCCGGGGATCGACCATGAGCGCCATTCCGAACCGCGCCGGGCGGATGCCGGGCAAGCGAGAATTCGTCGTCCTGATGGCGGCGCTGATGGCGTCGAACGCGCTGGCGATCGACGCGATGCTTCCGGCGCTTCCGGCGATCGGCGAGGCGCTCGGAGTGGCCGAGGAGAATCGGCGCCAGCTGGTGATCACCTTCTACCTGCTCGGCTTCGGCGGCGCCCAGATCGCCTACGGCCCGCTCGCCGACCGCTACGGACGCAAGGTGCTGCTCGTCGCCAGCATGCTGCTCTACGCCTTGTTCGGAGCGCTCGCCGGGATCGCCGGGAGCTTCACCCTTCTGCTCGCCGCGCGCGCCATGCAGGGCGTCGCCGCCGCCGGCACCCGGGTGCTGGTGGTGGCGATCGTCCGCGACCGCTTCCACGGCTCGGCGATGGCTCAGATCATGTCGCTGGTGATGATCATCTTCATGATCGTGCCGGTGCTTGCGCCGACCTTCGGCCAGGGCGTGCTGGCGATCGCGAGCTGGCGCCACATCTTCATCGGCCTCGCCGTCTACGGCCTGCTGCTCGCTTCGTGGGCGGCGCTTCGACTGCCCGAGACTTTGTCGGCCGAAGCCCGGCGGCCGCTCTCGGCGGCCAATATCGGCGCCGCCGCCGCCGAGACCCTGAGCATCCGGGCCTCGATCGGCAACACCGTGGCGGCGACCCTGACGTTCGGCGCCCTGTTCGCCTTCATCGGCTCGATCCAGCAGATCGTGTTCGACGTCTTCGAGCGGCCCGGGCTGATCGGCCTCGCCTTCGCCTGCATCGCCGGGCCGATGGCAGGCAGCTCCTACGCCAATTCGAGGCTCGTCATCGGGCTCGGCTCGCGCCGCCTGCTCCTCGCCGCCCTCGCCGCCTTCACCCTGTCGGCCCTCGCCCATCTCGCCGTCGCCCTCGCCGTCGGCGAGACGATCTGGACCTTCATCCTCATGCAGGCGCTGACCATGGCCTGCTTCGGGCTGATCGGCGCCAATGCCGGGGCGCTGGCGATGGCGCCGCTCGGCCACATCGCCGGCACCGCCTCGGCGCTCCAGGGCCTGATCACCACCGTCGGCGGAGCCCTGATCGGCTTCGTGATCGGTCAGCAGTTCGACGGAACCACCGTGCCGATGATCGCCGGCTTCGCCATTTGCGGGACGCTGGCGCTGGTGGTCGCGCTGTGGGCCAATCCGCCGAGCCGGGAAGCGAAGCCGGCCCGCTAAGTGGACGAAATGGACGCCTGAAGCGCCGAGTCCCGCGGCAGAGTGGACGAAGTGGACGCCTGACTCGCCGAATCCGGCGGCAAAGTGGACGAAGTGGACGCCTGACGCACCGAATCGCCTTGCCGGAGCGCCCGGTCAGATATCGTCCTCCGCCGCCGGGCCCGCCATCAGCGCATCGCCGACCTCCTCGGTCCTGCCGCGAATCGCATTCTCGATCCGCGCCGCCATCTCCGGATTGTCCTTGAGGTAGGTCTTGGCGTTCTCGCGGCCCTGGCCGATCCGGATCGAATCGTAGCTGAACCAGGAGCCGGACTTCTCGACCAGCCCGGCCTTGACTCCGAGGTCGAGGATCTCGCCGAGCTTGGAGACGCCCTCGCCGTACATGATGTCGAACTCGACCTGCTTGAACGGCGGCGCCAGCTTGTTCTTGACCACCTTCACCCTCGTGGTGTTGCCGATGATGTCGTCGCGGTCCTTGATCTGGCCGGTGCGGCGGATGTCGAGGCGGACGCTGGCGTAGAATTTGAGCGCGTTGCCGCCGGTCGTGGTCTCCGGATTGCCGTACATCACGCCGATCTTCATCCTCAACTGGTTGATGAAGATGACCAGGCATTTGGACTTGGAGATCGAGCCGGTCAGCTTGCGCAGCGACTGGCTCATCAGCCGCGCCTGGAGCCCGACATGGCTGTCCCCCATCTCCCCCTCGATCTCGGCGCGGGGCACAAGCGCGGCGACCGAATCGATGACGAGGATGTCGACGGCGTTGGAGCGGACCAGGGTGTCGGTGATCTCGAGCGCCTGCTCGCCCGTATCGGGCTGCGAGACGATCAGATTCTCGACGTCGACGCCGAGCTTGCGGGCGTAGACCGGATCGAGCGCGTGCTCGGCGTCGACGAAGGCGGCGACTCCGCCGTTCCTCTGCGCCTCGGCGACGGCATGGAGCGCCAGGGTCGTCTTGCCCGAGCTTTCGGGGCCGTAAATCTCGACCACCCGGCCGCGCGGAAGCCCGCCTATGCCGAGCGCGATGTCGAGCCCGAGCGAACCGGTGGAGATGGTCTCGATCTCGATCGCCTCGCGCGAGCCCAACCGCATCGCGCTGCCCTTGCCGAAGGCGCGGTCGATCTGGGCGAGCGCCGCGTCGAGGGCTTTCTGCTTATCGCCGTCCATTGGGTTCCTGTCGGAAACGACTTGAAGTGAGGCCGCCATGGCTTGTGCTCCCCTATTGCGTCGGCGCGTCCGGTTCAACGCGAGAAAGCCGCTGTACATGGTCTGTTCCGAAAGAACAAGAGGCGAACTGGGAAGCTAGGGCGAGGCCGAAGAAAGGGCCGCCAGGGCCTCGTGCATCGCCGCCGCGAAGGCGGGATGGTCGTAGATGTCGTTGTGGCCGGCGGCGAGGGTCCGGTCGTAAGCGAGGTTGGCGACGGCGGCGCGAAGCGCCCCGGTTCGGGCGGCGGGGATCAGGGTGTCGCGGCCGGCGGCGATGATGGCGACCGGCGTCCGGGCGGAGCCGAGGTCGAGCGCCGGATCGAGGCGGTGGCGAAGGAGGAGCCGCACCGGCACCCACGGATAATGGTCGGCGGCGACCCGGGCCAGCGAATCGAACGGAGTGACGAGGATCAGGCCATCGAGCTCGCGCTCGGCGGCGAGCGCGGCGGCGACCCCGCTGCCGACGCTGAAGCCGACCGCAACGACTCGCCCGGGCCGAAGCCGGAGCCGGAGCTCGTCGAGGATCCGGACCGCATCCTCGCGCAGCGCCGAGGCGCCGGGGACGCCGTCGCTCGGCGGGTAGCCGCGATAGGAGAAGCTGACCACCTCGGCCTCGGGAAAGACCTGGTGGAGGACGACCGCCGTCGTCGCCGCATTGGCGGCGTTGCCGCCGAAGCCGAGGATCAGGGTCGTCCGCGCCGTCGGCCGGCCCGGCGGGATTCGGACTCCGCGAAGGCGAAGGTCCGGCCGAAGCGCGATCTCGAGCCGCTCGGCGCCGGCCGGAAGAGCCGCCGGCGGGCCGACCTGGCGGACCGGGAACAGGATCGAGGTCTGGGCGAAGAACAGCAAGGCGACGAAGGCGAGGTAGAGCAGGACCGGGACGAACAGCAGCTTGCCCATCGCTCAATCCTCCCCGAGCCCGGGGGACGAAATGGTCAGCCCCCGCAGGCCTGCGCCAGCGCCGGCGCGATGGCGTCGATCGTATAGGGCTTGGACAGGGTCGGCACGTCGGCGTGCTGCGCCGGCGGCGGATCGACATGGCCGCCGGTGGCGACGATGAACGGGGTTCCCGCGGCGGCCAGCCGGTCGGCCACCGGCCAGACCTGCTTGCCGTCCTTGAGCTGGACGTCGATGATGGCGACGTCGAAACCGCCGGCGCCGACCCGCTCCATCGCCTCGTCGACCGACTCGCAGGTGGCGACGACGCGGTGGCCGAGCGACTCCAGGAAATCTTCGAGCATCATCGCGATGAGCGGCTCATCCTCGACGATCAGGATCGACCTCGGCCCCGGCATGAGCCCGCCTTAACGGCTGTCCCGCAAAGGAAAAGAACTTATTTGGAAGGCGGCGGCGCGGATCCCGGGGGCGGCCCAGCGGCGGCTATCGCGCGGGTCTCGCCGCCGGCCAGTCATTCCGGACGCGTTTCGGCCCCAGGGTCGAGCCGCGGGGCGAATGGCGAGCTGGACCCTGAAACAGGTTCAGGGCGACGCTGGGGGTGGGTGCGGGCGCCGGCGACGGGTGGGTCGGGCGCCCCCTCCCCCGTCATGCTGAACTTGGTTCGGCATCCAGGGCCGAGCCGCGGGGCGCATGGCGGCCTGGACCCTGAAACAGGTTCAGGGTGACGTTGGGGATGACGCTGGGGGGCGGGAGGGGTTTGGACGCCGAAGGGATTCGCGGCGACGGGGGGAAGTCGGGCGGCGCTATTTGGCGGCGAGGACGTCGCGGACGGTCTCGGCGAGCTGCTGGACCGAGAAGGGCTTGGCGAGGAAGGAGACGTTGGGGATGTCGATCGACTTGCGGAGCTGCTCCTCGGCATAGCCGGAGATGAACAGGATCGGCAGGCTGGGATGGAGCTTGCGCGCCGCCCGAACCGTCGTCGGCCCGTCCATGGTCGGCATGACGACGTCGGAGATGAGCAGGTCGACCTTCTCCTCGAGCGCGAGGATCTCGAGCGCGGCCTCGCCATTCTCGGCGCTGAGCACCCGGTAGCCGTGGCGGGTGAGCGCGCGCTCGGCGACGGCTCGGACCATCGTCTCGTCCTCGACCAGGAGGATGGTGCCGCTTCCCCACAGCTCGCCCGGCTTGTCCTTGCCCTTGGCCCGGGCCGGCGCCTCGCCCGGCTGGGCCCGGTGGACGGGCAGGTAGATGGTGAAGGTCGTCCCCTTCTTGAGCTGCGATTCGGCGAAGATGAAGCCGCCCGACTGCTTGACGATCCCGTAGACGGTCGAAAGGCCGAGCCCGGTTCCCTTGCCGACCTCCTTGGTGGTGAAGAAGGGCTCGAAGATCTTGCCGATGATGTGGGACGGGATGCCGGTGCCGGTGTCGGTGACCTTGAGCGCGGTATAGTCGCCGATCGGCAGGATGTCGGTGCCCATCCGGCGGACGTCCTCGGCCGACACCGCATAGGTCTGGAGAGTGAGGGTGCCGCCGCCTTCCGGGTCCTTGGCGACCATCGCGTCGCGGGCGTTGACGGCGAGGTTAACGATCACCTGCTCGAGCTGGCCGGGATCGGCGCGAACGGCGCCGAGGCCGCGGCCATGCTTGACCTGGAGCTTGATCCGCTCGCCGAGCAGGCGGGTGAGCAGGTGCGAGACTTCGGCGATGATGTCGGGGAGCTGGAGGACCTGCGGGCGAAGCGTCTGCTGGCGCGAGAAAGCGAGCAGCTGGCGGGTGAGGTTGGCGGCGCGGTTCGAGTTGGAGCGGATCTGCTGGATGTCGTCATATTCGCTGTCGCCGGGCGCGTGGCGCATCAGCATGAGGTCGCACGTGCCGAGAATGGCGGTCAGGATGTTGTTGAAATCGTGGGCGACTCCGCCGGCGAGCTGGCCGACCGCCTGCATCTTGGTGGCCTGGGCGATCTCCCGCCTGAGCCGGGCCTCCTCGCTATTGTCCTTGAGGCTGAGCAGGACGGCGGCGCTGCCGAGGCCGCGGGCGCCGGCCACGGTCATCGCCACCGGCTCCTCCGGGTTGGAGCGGAAGCGGACCGCGAGGTCGCCGGACAGAGCGCGGCCGCGGGCGAAGCGGCGGACCGAATCGGAGACG
>DATMVG010000142.1:0-2207 GCA_035563315.1 Allosphingosinicella sp.
GACGCCCCAGGTGCCGGAATCGGCCAGCGGCAGCGCGGTGCCGCAGAAGCCGCATTCGGCGGAAAGGCGGCCGACATACCAGTGCGAGCGGCCGCAGCCGGGGCAGCGGTTCGGCTCGTTCTCGCGGTACACCACGTGATAGCCGCGCCGCGAAGGATCGTGCGGGAAGGACTCGCCGCTCTTGCCGAAGATCGAAACCAACATCTTACTCACTCCCTGATCGCCTGCTTTGTGCGACGAATCGTTCTTTTCCATAGATGAGTTGAACATAGGCTGACTAATTCCGGACACGTAACGCTCACCCTCGCTGTCGCCGTTCGGCCGCTTGATCCGGCGCTTCGACGCTGTGCCCTCTGGCCGGCGCCGGTTGCAGCGCGATGCCGCCCGGCGAGGAAAAAGGTTTCAATTGTGACGGCGCCGGTCGCGGACTAGTGAGGCAGGACGGCCGCCGTCAGGCCGGCGTGGGAGCCGTTTCACCATGAAGTTCAAAGCCTTGGGCGTGACGTGCCGGAAGTGGGCAATGGCCGCCGGCATCGGGTTGGCGGCTCAGGCGTCCGCGCAGCCGCCGGCCGTTCAATTCTCGGCGGACGCCTTCCGCGCCCATGTCGCCTTTCTTGCCGACGACCTGCTCGAGGGCCGCGAGGCCGGCAGCCGTGGCTACGACCTCGCCGCGCGCTACGTCGCCTCCCAGTTCGAGGCGCTCGGCCTCGAGCCGGCGGCCGGCGGCAACTGGCTGCAAGGCGTCCAGTTCGTCCACTTTGCGACGGCGGGGACGCCGCGCCTGACGGTCGGCGGCCGTGTCTTCCGGCACGGCGAGGAGATGGTCGTCCGGCCGAGCCCGGACCCTGCCCCGACGAGCCTGGAGGCGCCCCTGGTCTTCGCCGGCTACGGGCTCGACCTGCCGGCGCGCGGCTTCGACGACTATGACGGCCTCGACGTAAGCGGCAGCATCGTCGTCGTTCTCAACGGCACCCCGCGCGGGACTCCGAGCGACGTCGCCGCCCACCTGAACGCCGAGAAGGCGCGGATGGCGGCGCGACGGGGCGCCGTCGGCCTGATCGTCGTCCGGACCGGCCGCGACGCGGAGGCTCTGCCCTGGACGCGCTACCGCTCGCTCGCCGACCGCCCCGGAACGACCTGGATCGACGCTCAGGGGCGGCCGCACCTGCCCCACGACCTGCGCTTCACCGCCACCGTCGAGGAGTCGGCCGCGGCGGCGATGTTCGCCGGCTCCGGCCAATCCCTCCGCCGGATCCTGCGCCAGGCGAGGCGGCGCGACGGGCGACCGGCCGGCATGGCGCTCGCCCAGGCCGCCCGCTTCGAGCGCGAAGGGGCGAGCGTCACGCCTTTCGCCAGCTCCAACGTCGTCGCCCTGCTGCCCGGCAGCGATCCGGCGGTGGCGGACGAGCCGGTGCTGCTCATGGCCCATCTCGACGGCCTCGGCCTCCGTCCCGCCGCGGCCGATGGAACCGCGGCCGAGGACCGAATCCGCAACGGCGCGATGGACAATGCCACCGGAGTCGCCACGCTGATCGAGGTCGCGGGCCAGATGAGCCGCCCCGGCAACCGGCCGCGCCGGCCGGTCCTGTTCGCCGCCGTCACCGCCGAGGAGGTCGGCTTGCTGGGCGCCGAATATCTTGCCCGCAATCCGGTGACCCGGGCCGGCATCGTCGCGGTCGTCAACCTCGACATGCCGGTCCTCACCTACGATTTCAGGGACGTGATCGCCTTCGGGGCCGAGCATTCGACGCTGGGGCCGATCGTCGCCCGGGCCGCCGCCCGGATGGGCGTGACTCTCTCGCCCGACCCGCTCCCGCACGAGGGGCTCTTCACGCGCTCCGACCATTACAAGTTCGTCCGCGAGGGCGTTCCCGCGGTGTTCCTGATGACCGGCTTCGCCGGCGAAGGCCGCCGCCGCTTCACCGCTTTCCTTGACGAGCATTACCACGGTCCGAGCGACGATCTCGCCCAGCCGTTCGACTGGAATGCCGGCGCCCGCTTCGCCCAGCTCAACTATCTGATCGCCCGCGAGATCGCCGACTCGGGTGAGGTGCCGCTCTGGTATGCCGACAGCTTCTTCGGCGCGGCATTCGGCGGCGACCGGCGGCGGGCCGAGCGCCCGGCCGCCGAGGCTCAGGCGGCGGCGCGCCGGCCCGACCAGTCGCGATAGACTTGGCCCGGCGTGGTGAATCGGCCGCCGAGGCGGT
>DATMVG010000143.1:0-2246 GCA_035563315.1 Allosphingosinicella sp.
GAGTCTCGAGCCATGCGTTCCTCCTAGAAAGCCTGTAAGAAACGAGATTCCCGGACGGCGCCAGAAGCAAGCCTGCCCCTTGCCGGCGGCGAGCGCGTCCTCGGCGCTCGTCTCGCCGGCGAGCCAGGCCGCGATCTCGCGGACGCCGATCGCCCGCATCACCGGCGCAAGCGCTGGAAGATTTCGTTCGAGAAGCGAACGAACCTCAGCAACGCCTTCATCAGAAAAGATTTTCTCGAAGCGCTCGTCGCAGCGTATCTGCAGCCAAGGGCGCGGCGGCACAAGGATCAACGGGCGCAGCGCGACTCGATCGCCGATCCCGCCGACCCGCTCCCGCTGCCAGGCCGCGAGGGTGCGGCCGGTGGAACGGACCACCTCGAGCGCGCGCGCGGTGCGCAGCGTGTCGGCCGGTCCGATCCGAGCCGCCGCCTGCGGATCCTCGAGCATGAGCGCCGCCCGGGAGTCGGCGACAGCCATGGCGCGCACCTCGGCGCGGACCTCCGGATCGATCGGCGGCACCGGCGCGATGCCTTCGAGCAGAGTGCGAAGATAGAGGCCGGTGCCGCCGACCAGGACCGGCAGCCGCTCCGCCGAATGGGCTTCGTCGATCGCCGCGGCGGCATCGCCCGCCCAATCCGCCGCCGAGCACGGATCCGCCCCGTCCCGATAGCCGTAGAGGCGGTGCGGGATTCGCGCTTCCTCGGCCGGGGAGGGGCGGGCGGTGACGATCCTGAGGTCGCGATAGACCTGGGCGCTGTCGGCGTTGACGATGACGGCGTCGGCGGATTCGGCGAGGCGAAGCGCCAGCGCCGACTTGCCGCTCGCGGTCGGTCCTGCGATGAGCGCCAGCGGCGGCCTGGCTGAGGAAGTGATGTTCATCGCGACCCTGATAGCAGCGGATCGGCTGACTCGCGGCGATATTTCGGTCGCCCGCGACGCGCTTCGCGGCGCCGGCATCGAGCCGGGGCGCGAGCAATGGGTCGAGCAGGCCAGCGCCTGCGACCTTCCGTTCGAGGCCGGGCCGACGGCCGCCCGCGCCGCTCTGGAGGGGCTGATCGCCGGCGTCGACGCGGTCGTCCAGCCGCTCGCCGGCCGCGCCCGGCGACTGCTCGCCGCCGACATGGATTCGACGATGATCGAGGTCGAGTGCATCGACGAACTCGCCGATTATGCCGGGGTCAAGGCCGAGGTCGCCGCCGTCACCGCCCGGGCGATGCGCGGCGAGCTCGATTTCGAGGCGGCGCTCGATGCCCGCCTGGCGCTGCTCGAGGGGCTTGACGAGGGGGTGATCGATCGCTGCCGGGCCGATCGGGTCACGCTGACGCCGGGCGCGCGGACGCTGGTCCGGACGATGCGCGCCAAGGGCGCCTGGTGCCTGCTCGTCTCGGGCGGCTTCACCCATTTCGCCGAGCCGGTCGCCGAGGCGCTCGGCTTCGACGCCGTGGCCGCCAACCGGCTCGTCATCGCCGGGGGGCGCCTGTCCGGATCGGTCCACCGGCCCGTGGTCGGAGCGCTCGGCAAGAAGCAGGCGATGCTCGAGGCCGCCGCGGCGCGGAGCGTGGCGGCCGGCGCTATTCTCGCGGTCGGCGACGGCGCCAACGACATTCCGATGCTGGAGGCGGCGGGGCTCGGCGTCGCCTATCGCGCCAAGGCCGCCGTCGCCGCCGCCGCGGACGCGCGCATCGAGGCCAACGACCTCACCGCCTTGCTCTACCTCCAGGGTTATCCCAGGCGCGCCTGGAGCAGCGACTAGCCGGTGGGCCGGCTCATGTCGGCGGCGATCGCGGCGAGGGCGAAGGCGACCGAGCGCTCGCCATAAGCGAAGGCGATGGCGATGCCGTCGTCGCCGACGAAGCGGACCTCGGCCGCGATGGATCCGGCGTCGGGGTGACGAAGCTCGACCTCAGCTCCGACCGCCGGCCGAATCCCGGTCTCGAGGAAGGCGCCGCTCGCCGACACTTCGCGAAGCGCGGCCGGCGCCGGCCGGTCGGCGATGAGGACGCACATCCTTCGCCGGCGCCAGCGCGACGCCATCCTGGACCGGCCATCGAGATTCCGTACCGCGCCCATCCGCTCCCCCTATTCGGGAAGCCTGATACAAGCGGCGCCGGAAAAATTCGGTTAAGCGCGGTTCGTCACGGCGCGACCGGGAAGCAGGCCTGGCGCGCGGCGGCGCAGGCCTGGGCGGCCGCGGCTCGGCTCGCCAGCGGCCCCGCCTGCAGCCGGACGACGGCGCCGGCGCGGAC
>DATMVG010000144.1:0-15527 GCA_035563315.1 Allosphingosinicella sp.
AGAGCTGCAGCGATCTGCCGGATCGATTGCCCGCCTTCATGAAGGCGGGCAATCTCACACCGTTCCTCGATCGATAGCTGGCGGTAGCTGGGCATGGCGACACCTGTCTTAGGTGTTGCACTTCGTTTGTGAACTCAGAGGCATCCACCTCTCCCCGTCTCCCTGAAGACTCGAACAAGGTGGACCGCGGATCGAGTCCGCCGGCGACACGAAGCCCCCATCGCCCCCTTCCGTCACCCTGAACTCGCTTCAGGGTCCAGGCCTCCACCCGCCCAAGGCTCGCCGCTGGATGCCGAACCAAGTTCAGCATGACGGCGGATTGGCGTCGGCCGGCGACACGAAGCGCCCCCATCGCCCCCCGCCCCGTCACCCTGAACTCGTTTCAGGGTCCAGTCCTCCACCCGCACCGCGGCTCGTCGCTGGATGCTGAAACAAGTTCAGCATGACGGCCCGAGCGGCGCCTCGGCCGGGGACACTATGCGAACCCCCCGGGCGCAACCCCTTCCGTCACCCTGAACGCGTTTCAGGGTCCAGGCCTCCACCCGCCCCAAGGCTCGCCGCTGGATGCTGAAACAAGTTCAGCATGACGGCGGATGGAGCGGCCGGGCCGGCGCATTTTACCACAGGCCGACATCCGGCCCGTGCTTCAGCTTCCCCGCTCAGGCCGCCCTCTTGGCGCCCTGCTCGCGGCGGGCCTTGACCAGCTTCTTCATGATCATGTCGCGCTTGAGGCGGGACAAATGATCGATGAACAGGATCCCGTTCAGATGGTCGATCTCGTGCTGCAGGCAGATGGCGAGGAGGCCGTCGATCCATTGCTCGTGGGCGGTCCCGTCGCGGTCGAGCCAGCGGGCGCGGACCCGGTCGGGGCGAAGAACCTCCGCATATTGGTCGGGGACCGACAGGCAGCCTTCCTGATAGGGCCTGGTCGTCTCCGACGCCTCGAGGATCTCCGGGTTGATGAAGACGCGCGGGTCGCGGACCGGCTCGCCGCCTTCCTCCTCAGGTTCCTGAAGGTCGATGACGAGGAGCCGCTTCGCAACTCCGACCTGGACCGCGGCGAGGCCGATGCCGGGGGCGGCGTACATCGTGTCGAACATGTCGTCGATGAGCGCTCGGAGCGAATCGTCGACCGACTCCACGGGTGAGGAAATCTGCCGGAGCACGGGGTCCGGAGTCTCGTAGATCGGCAGGATGGCCATCGTCCGAAAGTAGGAATGGGGGGCGATTGCGTCAAGCAAGGAGCAGGTGCGGACCGCCCCCGGGTCCGCACCGGCTCGGCCCCTCCCCGCGAGCGGAGAGGGGCTATGGGACCTACGGCATCCAGGCGGCGAGGATCAGCGGATCGCCGGTGGCATTGTGCAGGAAGCTCGCATCGACGCCGCCGGCATAGGTCGGGAAGGCGCCGTTGGAGAGCGTGTTGCCCTGGCCGGTGAAGAAGGCGTCGAGGTCCGCGCTGGCGGTGCCGCCGTTGAGCTCGCCTTCCGAATCCCCGGCATAGCCCGGGAAATAGAAGTGCGAGTCGGTCGAGATCTGGTCGAGGACGACCGCGCTCGAGCCGAAATCGGCGCCGCTATTGTCGATGACGTTGTTGGTGAGGTCGAGCCCGAACTGGGAGAAGTCGCCCGACGAGGCGCTCCCGCCCACCACCGCGTAGAGGCCGGCGAAGGTGAAGTCGCCGGTCTCGTCGATGACGTTGCCGTCGACGTCGGCCTCGAGGATGGCCGGATTGGCCGCGCCGCCCCCCGAGACGCTCATGAACAGGCCCGCCGCACCCTGGGCCACGTCGTAAATCTCGTTGTCGACGACGGCGACGGCATAGGTGGCGTTCCCCGAGCCGCCGGTCTTCTGCAGGTTGATGAAGATTCCGGAGCCGCCGTTGGACGAGCCCTCCGTTCCCTCGATGCCGTCGCCGATGCCGATGACATTGCCCTCGATCCGGCCCTGGATGGTGCCGGCGTCGATCGAGTAGGAAGCGGCGAGCGCGGTGCCGTCGGCGCCGCGGAAGCTGCTGTCCTCGATCAGATAGTCGACATCGACGTCGGCGCCGGCGCCACCGCCGCTGAGGACGACTCCGCCGCCGGCGGGGACGATGTTGGTGTGGGTGTTGTGGAAGGTGGTGTCGCTGACGACGATGTCCTGGGTCGAGCTGCCAGTCGCGTTGACCTGGAGCATGTCGCCGCGCGCGCCGGTGAAGGCGACGCCGTCGATCAGCAGGTCGAGCGCGGCGGTGCCGCCGGTCTGCAGGAAGACGCTGTCATTGCCGTTGAGGTTGTTGAGGCCGAACACCGCCTGGTCGCTGGCGCTGTCCTGGACGGTGAGGTCGAGATTGCCGCTGCTGTTGACGACGCGCAGATTCTCGGACCGGCCGCCCGAGATGCTGTTGCCTTCGAGCAAGGCGGTGCCGGTGAGTCCGGTGAAGCTGACCGCGCTCTCGCCGAGGGCGAGGTTGTTGCCCAGCGTGCCGGTGATCAGCGAGTCGCGAAGGGTGAAATTGTCGACATTGTTGCCCAGGATTCCGAAATTCTGGAAGCTGCCGCTGATCGTCATGTTCGCCAGCGACACGTTCGACGTGCCGAGGATGATCACTCCGCTGCCCTGGGTGAGCGAGCCGTCCGCGCCGTTCTTGTTGGCGATGGTGCCGCCCGAGCCCGCGGTCGAGCCGAGGCCGGTGACGCTGAAGCCGCCGGTGCCGGCATTTTCCAGGATGATTCCCGCTCCGTTGCCGCCGGACGAAGAGACGCTCTCGAGAGTCACGCCGTTGCTTGTGGCGTTGCGGATGATCACCGCCGAGCCGGTGGTGCTGAGGATGTTGTTGCCGGCGCCGCTGATCGAGACGCTGCCGCCATTCTCGACGTTGAGGGCCCGGGCCGTGGTGGTGGTGATGTCGAAGCCGCCGCCGGTGATCGACAAGGTGCCGGTGTTGGCAACGAAGTTGACGCCCACCGCCGACCCCGTCGACACCAACCCGCCGCCGGCGAAGTTCACGTTCACCGACGACATGGTGACGTCGACTCCGCCGCCGGTGTGGCTTCCGACGATCGTGGTCGCCCCCGCGACCGTGAAGCTGCCGGAAACCCCGTTGAGGTCGATCGCTCCGCCGGTCGAGGCGGTGGAACCCGCGCTGTTCAGGGTGACGTTGAGCGTGCCGCCCTGATCGATGTCGACGATCTGGCCCGCGCCGCCGACTCCGACGTCGGTGACGGTGAGCGTTCCCACCGTGCCGCCGCCGTCGGCGATGCCGGGACCGGTGGTGGTGCCGATGTCGATTCCGGAGACGTTGTTGTTCTGGGCCAGCTCGACTCCGGCATTGCCGGCGCCGGTGGTGACGATGGTCGGGCGAAGAGAGCCGGAGGGAACGCCGGTCAGCGTCTGGCCGTCGAGGAGGTTGATGCCGTCCGCCTCGGTATAGGTGCCGGTCCCCGCGAGCAGGAAGACGTTGTCGCCGACGCCCGGCCCGTTGGCGGTCCCCTGCGCCGCGTTGAACGCCGCGATCGAGGTATAGGGATTGTCGGGGCTTCCGTCCTGAGTGCTGCCGACGGCGCTGTTGTCGATGTACCAGTTGGTGCCGTCGGGCGGCTGGGCGTCAGCCTCGCCGGTGATGGTGATGGTGACGTCCTGGGTGGCGGTGCCGCCATGGCCATCGTCGATCTCGACCGTATAGGTCTGGGTGATGACCTCGCCTTCCTCGAGGCTGTCGAGGTCGGCGTCGCTGACGCTGAAATCCCAGCCCACGCTGTCGCCGGCCTGGTTGACCGGATCGAGGGTGAAGGTGCCCAGATAGCCGCCGCCTTGAGCCGTGAAGCTCGCGCCGTGGCTGTCGGAGAGATCGACGTCGTCGAAGGCGATGGTGCCGCTGTCGGTGTGGACCGTGACGTTCTCGCCCGGAGCGTTGTTGGGCAGCTCGGTGACCGAGCCGCTGGCGTCGGTGCCGCCGGCGTCGATCGTGGGCGCGTCGTTGGCGCCGTTGACCGTCACGGTGAGCGTCGCCGAGTCCGCGGCGGTGCCGTCGGACGCGCTGTAGGTGAAGGTGTCCTGGCCCACCTCGCCCACGGCGAGCCCGTTCGCGGCGGCGTTCGGCGCATAGGAATAGCTGCCGTCCGAGGCCAGCGTCAGCGTTCCGTAGGCGCCGACATAGGTGCCGGGATTCGTCACCGTCAGCGCCTCGCCGTCGACGTCGGTGTCGTTGGCGAGGACGTTGCCGGAGACGGCGGCATCCTCGCTGGTCGAAGCGGTGTCGTCGTTGGCGACCGGCGCGTCATTGGCGCCGTTGACGGAGACCGTGAGCGTCGCCGAGTCCGAGGCGGTGCCGTCGGACGCCGTGTAGGCGAAGGCGTCCTGCACCGTCTCGCCGTCGTCGAGCCCCTGCGCCGCCGCATTGGGCGTGTAGGTGTAGCTGCCGTCGGCGGCGAGCGTCAGCGTCCCATAGGCGCCGACATAGGTCCCCGGATTCGTCACCGTCAGCGACTCGCCGTCCACGTCGGTGTCGTTGGCGAGCACGTTGCCGGAGACGGCCGTCTCCTCGTTCGTCGAAGCGGCATCGTCGTTCGCGACCGGGGCGTCGTTGGCTCCGGCGACGGTGACGGTGAGCGTCGCCGAATCGGACGCCGTTCCGTCGGAGGCCGTGTAGGTGAAGCTGTCCTGCGCCGTCTCGCCGTCATCGAGCGCCTGCGCCGCGGCGTTGGGGGTGTAGGTGTAGCTGCCGTCGGCGGCCAGCGTCAGGGTTCCATAGGCCCCGACATAGGCGCCGGGGTTCGCCACCGTCAGCGTCTCGCCGTCGACGTCCGTGTCGTTGGCGAGGACGTTGCCGGAGACGGCCGAATCCTCGCTCGTCGAGGCCGCGTCGTCGTTCGCCACCGGAGCGTCGTTCGCGCCCGCGATGGTGATGGTGATCGTCCCGGTGTCGGTGAGGCTGCCGTCGGAGACCGTGTAGGTGAAGCTGTCCTGCACCGTCTCGCCGTCGTCGAGCGCCTGGGTCGAGGCATAGGGCGTGTAGGTGTAGGTGCCGTCGGCATTGAGGGTGAGGGTCCCGTGAGCGCCGCTGAAGGTGCCCGCAGTCGCCGTCAGATTGTCGTTCTCCCAGTCGAAATCGTTGTCCAGCACGCTCGCCGAGCCGCTCGAATAGGTGCCGACATCCTCGTTGGTGGAAGCGGAATCGTTGAACGCCACCGGGGCGTTGTTCGTCGTCAGGTCGATCGTCGCGTCGGCGAAGACGAGGCGCTCGACGTGGATCAGCCGGTCGTTGCCGTCGGCTCCGGTGCCCGCGACGTGGGAGAGGTAGAAATTGTCCCCATCCCAATAATGGCTGTATTCGAACACGGAGCCCGAATAATAAGCGGTGTCGATGCCCAGACCGCCGTTGAGGAAGTCGTTGCCCGAGCCGCCGCGCAAATGGTCATCGCCCGCATCACCGTGGAGCTGGTCGTTGCCGTTGCCGCCGTCGAGCGTATCGCCGCCGGCCTTGCCCTGGAGGTAATCGTCGCCGTCGCCGCCAGCCAGATAGTCGTCGCCGCTGGTGCCCTTAAGAATGTCGTCCCATCCGCCCACGTTCAGTCCCTCCCCGATTAGCGATGAATAGGTTTAGATTACACAACGGTTTCCGACGAAAATCAGCCGGAAACGATCCCCTGAGGCCGCCCCACTTCTTTCCCCGTTCAGCAGATCCGCCGGAATCCGAGCGAAAAATCGAGCCAGCACCGCCCGCGTCTTGAGGCGGTGCGACTCGCCCGTCGATTCTGCTTTGACGGGACAGACTGACTCGGAGCGGCGCAACTGTCCAGAGCGAAACAAATTCGGGGCGCAATCGAGGGCGCGCGGCTCAGATTCGCGTATCGAACAGGGCCACGATGCGGTCGGCGCGGCTGTTGTTGCGCACCGAATGGAGCTGGGAAACGTCAAGCCACCAGGCCTCTCCCAAGCGCAGGCGAATGGCGCTCCCGGCCACGGTGAGCTCCGCGCCGGCCTCCGACTGGAGCGCGATCTGGTAACGCCGCTCGATCACGCCGTCCCGGCCGTCGCGATGCGGCGGAACCTGGCCGCCGGGGCGCAGCTTGCCGATGCGGGCATGGATGATTCGGCCGACGCCGCCGAATCGGAGCCGGGCGATTCGATGGACCTCGTCGATCAACCCCCAGGTCGCGGGCAGCTGCGCTTCCATCAAACGCGAATCGCCGGCGCCGACCAGCGGGATCTGCCGCGTCTCCGGGCACAAGGCGAACCAATGGTCGGCGCAGCGCTCGAGCTCGGCCATCGCTGGCGACACTTCCAGGCCGTCGGCAATCCTGATGGCATGATCCAAGCGCCCCTCCCGGTCATCAGGCGACGGGCCGCCGAGCCCGCAGCGCCTGGGCGAGCGTGCCTTCGTCGAGATAGTCGAGCTCGCCCCCCACCGGCAGGCCGTGGGCGAGCTGGGTCACCCGGACCGGGAATTGTTCGAGCCGCTCGGCGAGATAGTGGGCCGTGGTCTGTCCCTCCAGGGTGGCGTTCATCGCCAGAACCACCTCGTCGATGCCGCCGGCCGCGAGCCGGGAAATCAGCTTGTCGACCGCAAGATCCTCGGGGCGGACTCCCTCAAGCGCTGAGAGACGCCCGCCAAGTACATGGAATCGCCCGGGAAAAAGGCGGGAGCGTTCGAGCGCCCATGCGTCCGCAACATCCTCAACAACGCACAAAAGACGCACATCCCGGCGGGGATCGGCGCAGACCGTGCACGGATCGACGGTGTCGACATTGCCGCACTCCGAGCAGACGGAGAGCGCCTCGGCGACTCCCTCGAGCGCGCGCAGCAGCGGCATCAGAGCCCCCTCGCGCTTCTTTACGAGGTGAAGCACGGCGCGCCGCGCCGAGCGGGGCCCGAGCCCCGGCAGCCGCGCCAGCGCCTGGGTCAGCGCGTCGATTTCCCGGGAAGCCATCGCTCCAGGGATATGGCGAGCCGCCGCCGCTTGCCAAGCCGAATGTAAGGGATAGGAGATGCCGCGATGCGCATCGCCTTCCTGGGAACGCCCGAATTCGCCGTGCCGACGCTCGACGCCCTGATCGAGGCGGGCCACGAGATCGCCGCCGCCTATACCCGGCCGCCGAGTCCGGCGGGGCGCGGCAAGGCGCTCACCCCCTCCCCGATCCAGCGCCGCGCCGAGGAGGCCAGAATCGCGGTGCGGAGTCCGGCGACCCTGCGCGAGCCCGCCGAACATGAGGCGTTCGCCGCGCTCAAGCCCGACGTGGCGGTGGTCGTCGCCTACGGCCTCATCCTGCCCGAGCCGATGCTCGCGACGCCGCTCTGGGGCTGCCTCAACCTCCACGCGTCCATCCTGCCGCGCTGGCGGGGAGCGGCGCCGATCCAGCGCGCGATCCTCGCCGGCGACCGGCGCACCGGAGTCACCATCATGGAGATGGAGCAGGGCCTCGACACCGGGCCGATGCTCGCCGTCCGCCCCACCGACATCGATCGCAAGACGGCGGGCGAGCTGAGCGAGGAGCTCGCCGCCATAGGCGCCGCCCTGATGGTGGACGTTCTCGGCCGCCTCCATGCCGTCGGCCGGGGATTGCAGTCTGACGCGCGGGCAACCTACGCCCCGAAGATCGAGAAGCACGAGGCCAGGCTCGATTTCGGCCGGACCGCCGAGCAGGTCGAGCGCCAGGTTCGGGCCTTCAACCCGAGCCCCGGCGCCTATTTCGAATATGGCGGCGAACGGATCAAGGTGCTGGCGGCGGAGGTCGCCGACGCCACGCCGGATCCGGCGGCCGAGCCGGGAACCGTGCTCGACCACGGCCTCGCCATCGCCTGCCGCGAAGGCGCGATCGTTCCGACCCTGGTGCAGCGGCCGGGGCGCGCCCAGATGCGACCCGACGAGCTGCTGCGCGGCTTCGTCGTTCCGGCGGGCGCCAGGCTGGCGTGACCCGCTTCCGCCTGACGGTGGAATATGACGGCCGCCCCTTCATGGGTTGGCAGCGCCAGGCGCATGGCCCGTCCGTCCAGCAGGCGCTCGAGGAGGCGATCGAAGCGATCATCCGCGAGCCGCCGACCGTTCACGCCGCCGGGCGGACCGACGCCGGAGTGCACGCGCTGGCGATGACCGCCCATGTCGACATCGAGCGCCCGATCAGCCCGTTCCGGCTTGCCGATGGAGTCAACGCCAAGCTTCGACCGCTCCCTGTCGCCGTGATCAAGGCGGAAGAGGCGGAGCCCGATTTCCATGCCCGTTTCTCGTGCACCGGCCGGCGCTATCTTTACCGGATCGTCAACCGGCGAGCGCCGCTCGCGCTCGAGGCGGGACGGGCGTGGCGGGTGCCCGTCGTGCTCCATGCCGACGCCATGCACCGGGCCGCGCAGGCGCTGGTCGGAAGGCACGATTTCACGACCTTCCGCTCGGCCCACTGCCAGGCCGAGAGCCCGGTCAAGACGCTCGATCTGCTGACCGTGCGGCGCTACGGCGAAGTGATCGAGGTCGAGGCGGCGGCGCGCTCCTTCCTTCACCACCAGGTCCGCTCGATGGTCGGATGCCTGCAGCTGGTCGGACGCGGCAAATGGACCGTCCGCGACCTCAAGGCGGCGCTCGACGCCCGCGATCGGGCCGCCCTCGGCCTCAACGCGCCTCCGGACGGGCTCTATTTCGTCGAGGCGCTCTACGCCTAGGCGGCGAGGGGTCGGCCGCCGATGGCCGGGCCCATCTGGCAAGGCTTACCCTGCTTTCTGTCTCAGCGGACGGGAGCTGGGCGGCTCGGCGCGCGCATCGCCCAGGCCGAACAGGCGTTGCAGGCTCTTCTCCAGCATCAGCAGCTGCCACAGCAGGCGGCCATGGTCGGAGCGGCCGCGGCGATGGTCTTCGGCGGCGCTGGCGATCGCGGCGGCATCGAACCAGCCGGTCTCGGCAAGCGCGGAGCCGCGGGCGATCGCCGTCGCCTCGGCGGCGAGCGGGCCGCGGAACCAGGCCGCGATCGGGGTGACGAAGCCCATCTTGCGGCGGTGGAGGATCTCGTCCGGGATCCGGCCCCGCAAGGCGCGCTTCATCAGCCACTTGCCGGTGCCCCCGCGAAGCCGCATTCGCGCCGGCAGCCGGGCCGCGAACTCGACCAGCCGATGGTCGAGCAGAGGCTCGCGCGCCTCGAGGCTGACGGCCATGCTGGCGCGGTCGACCTTGGTCAGGATGTCGCCCGGAAGCCAGATCTTGAGGTCGGCATATTGGGCCCGCGACAGGGAGTCGGCGGCGGGGGCGTCGCGCATCGCCCGCATGTAGCGCTCTTCGGCGACGTGATCCTGCAGAGCGCGAGTCAGATCGTCGCTGTAAAGCGCCGACCGGATTGCCGGAGGCGTGACGCCGACGGCGTGAGCATAAGCTTCGCCGGAGCTTTGGCCCAAGGCCTGAAGAGTGGTCTTGGCGCGCAGGAAGCGAGGCGCCCAATCGAGCTTGGGGTAGGCGCCGCCCAGGGCCCCCGCGGCCCCCGCGACCGGGCGGGGCAGCAGCCGCCGGACGCGGTCTTCGGCCATGAACATGCGGTAGCGGCGATAGCCTGCGAACGCCTCGTCGGCGCCGTCGCCGGAAAGGGCCACCTTCACCTTCTCGACCGCAAGCGCGCTGACCTGGTAGGTGCCGAGCGCCGAGGCGTCGGCAAAGGGCTCGTCGAAGGCTTCGGCGAGCGTGTCGATGAGCGTGAAATCGCCGGCGTCGACCGTGCGGCCGCGGTGGCTGGTCGCGAAAAGCTCCGCCACCATGGCGGCATGGCGGCTCTCGTCGTGATCGGCCTCGGTGAATCCGATCGAGCAGGTCTCGACCGCATTCCGGCTCGCCTCGGCCATGAAGGCGACCACGGCCGAGCTGTCGACGCCGCCCGAGAGGAAGGCGCCGAGCGGCACGTCGGCCACCATCCGCGAACGCACCGCCGAGCGCAGGCGCTCGAGCATCTCCTCCTCGAGCGAGGCGACCGGCGCCCGGCTCGGATTGGAGAAATCGACGTCCCACCATCGCACCGGCCGGCCGACGGAGCCGCCGCGGCGGACGAGGAGGTAATGGCCGGCGGGGAGCTTGCTGACCCCCGCGACGATCGCCGAGTCGTCGGGGACGTAGCCGAAGGCGAGATAATCGTCGACGGCCCGCGAATCGGGGGTCCGGCGCAGGCGCGGGTGGGCGAGCAGCCCCTTCAGCTCGGAGGCGAAGATCAAGGCGCCGTCGGCGAGCTCGGCATAGCAGAGCGGCTTCACGCCGAGCCGGTCGCGGGCGAGGAACAGGCTCTCCGTTTCGGCATCGTAGAGGGCAAGGGCGAACATTCCGTTGAAGCGGCTCAGGCAATCGGCGCCCCATTGCCGCCAGGCGGCGAGGATCACCTCGGTGTCGCTCTCGGTGCGGAAGACATGGCCCTTGGCCTCGAGCTCGGCGCGCACCTCGCGGAAATTGTAGATCTCGCCATTGTAGGTGACGGCGACCCTGCGGTCGGGCGTCAGCATCGGCTGGGCGGCGGCGTCGCTCAGATCGATGATCGCGAGGCGGCGATGGCCGAAGCCGACCCCCGGCGCGGTCCAGACGCCGCTCCCGTCGGGGCCGCGATGAGCGAGAATGTCGGTCATCGCCTCGACCCGCGCCGGATCGACCGGCTTGGGCACGTCGGGATGGAAGATGCCGGCGATCCCGCACATGGTCAGTCGGCTCCCGAGGCGCGGTCGGCGAGGCGCTCGACCGGTCCGAGCGCCGCCAGGAAATCCTCGATCGCGGCGCGCGCGCTCGCGCTGGCCGCGGGCGCCGGCGCCGAGACGAGCACCGCCACGGCCTGGCGCCGGCCGCCGAACAGGCGCACTTTCATCGTCTCCAGCTTCACCCTGAAGGCGCTCCCGGTAAGGACGTCGCCGACCCGGTAGAAGGTCAGGACCTCGCGCACCACCCGCCACGAGGCGATCCGCTCCGCCCGTCCGCCGGGCGGCGCGGGCGCGTCGGAGGTCCAGGCCCAGCGCTCGTCGGTGCCCTGGCCGAAGCCCACCAGCTCGCCGCCCTCGCGCTGGTCGGCGAAGACGGCGACGACGAGATCGACCTGCCTGCCGAGCGGGTCGCGGTAGCGGCCGGCGCGGAAAAGGTCGGCGCCGGCGAATCCGGGCCGCCATTCGGGACCGGGCGGGAGGCGCTGCCAGCCGGCCAAGTCGGGAAGCTCGAACGGCGCCGGCGGCGACCGGTTCGAGGCCGCGGCCATTGCGCCCGACCAGATGAGCGGAAGCGCGGCCAGGGCCAAGGCGAAGGCGGCGACCGCCGCCACCGGCCTCCCCGCCGCAGCCGGGATCGCGCGCGGGTCGAACCAGGGCTCGTCGGCGCGGCGGTCGAAGAAGGGCCAGCCGGCGGCGAGGATCAGCGCGATGACCATGGCGAAGAACAGCCAGCCGTAGACGAGGTGATCGAAGCCGGCGGCGAAATCGACGCTGGTCAGATGGGCGATGTAGATGGTGCCCCAGGCGCGCACGCCGTTGGCGAGGATCGGGACGATGACCGACGCCGCCATGAAGGCGGCCCGCCGCCGCCACGAGCGGAAGCAGACATTGGCGACGAGGGCTCCGAAAGCGACCATGGCGATCAGGAACCTGACCCCGGCGCAGGCCTCGGCGACCTCGAAATAGCCGCCCGGGGTGGTGATGAAGACGCCGTCCATGAAGGCGGGCACGCCGGCGAGGCCGAGCAGCCCCGTCGCGATCCGGGCGGTGAGCGTCTGCATCGCCGGCACCAGCTCCTCGCCGGCCGGGATCAGGAACAGAGCGTAGAAGATCGGGAAAGCGAGCGCCCGGGCGACCCCGGGGCCGAGGCAGGCGATGACCGCGCCCTGGAGCATGAAGACGAGCCCCGCGTGGCGAGCGATGGCGGCTCCGCCGGCCTCGCCGAGCAGCCAGGCGGTGGCGCCGAGGCCGACCAGGACCAGCCCCGGGGCCCAGGCGCCGGGCTGGAGCTGGCGAAGCTCGGGAAGGCGCTGCCAAACCAGCCAGGCGATGATCGGAACGATGAGCAGGCAATGGTTGAAGGCCGAGCTGTTCCACCAGATGGCGACGAGGTGGAGCGCGTCGCGGTGGAACAGGCCGAGCAGGGCCGCCCCGACCAGGCCGAGGGCGGCGAGATGGCGGCGCCACCCGAGCGGCAGGGCGCTCGGGCGGCCGATCGGCAGAGCGACGCTCATGCCGCAGCCTTTCGCCGCGAAGGATCGACGATGGCGGCGAGCGGGGCCAGTCGGCGCTCCCAGCTATAGCCGGCCTGCATTCGGGCGCGCGCCGCCCGGCCCAGCGCCGCGGCCTCATCAGGCGAGGCAAGCAGGCGGTCGACCGCGGCGGCGGTCGCCGGGGCGCCGTCGGCGACGAGCAGATCGAATCCGGGCTCGGCCTCGATCCCTTCGAAGGCGGCCGGCGAGGCGACGACGGGCCGGGCCATCGCCATCGCCTCGAGCACCTTGTTCTGGATCCCGCGCGCGATCCTCAGCGGGGCGACGACGACATCGGCCGCGGCGAGCCACGAGCGCATGTCGGGCACCGATCCGGTGACCTGGACCCGGTCGCCGGCGAGCCGGCGCACAGCCTCCGTCGGGTCGCGTCCGGCGATGACGAAGCGCGCGTTCGGCAGCCGCGGCAGGACCGCGCCGGCGAACCAGGCGACCGCATCGACGTTGGGGGCGTAATCCATCTGCCCGGTGAACAGGATCAGCGGGCCCTCCCCCCGGAGGGCGGGATCGAGCCGGTCGAAGCGGGCGGCGGGATCGAAGAAATCCAGGTCGACGCCGTTGCCGAGGGCCTGGATGTTCGGCAGCCCGGTGCGGCGCCGGAACAGGCCGGCCTCGGCCTCGCTGACGAAGGTCGTCACGTCGGCGCGGGCCGCGGTGGCGCGCTCGAAGGCGAACAGCTTGGCCGCTTCGCGCCGGTGGACCCAGCGCATCGGCCCGCCGCCCTCCTCGGCATATTGGGCGAATTTGGCGGAATCGACGTCGGCGAGGTCCATGACGAAGCGCTGCGCCGGCCGCGGCGGGACGAATTGCGCCATCTGGCCGGAAAAGGCGAAGATCGTCCCGATTCGTCCCCCCGCGAGGAGATGGTCGACGAAGGCGCGGAGCTTCGGGCTGTCGAACAGGGTGAGCGAGACGGGCCGGTCCTCGATCAGGGCGCGGGCGCCGGCGGCCGCCTTGCTGACCCGCCGGACCTCGACATGCGCTTCGCCGAGCCGCCCGCCCATCGCCGCGCGCAGGGCGGCCAGATGAGCGGCGTCGGCCTCGTCGTCGGCGAAGCAGGCGAGGTGGACCCGCGCCATCCGACCGAGATGGCTGAGCAGCCGCCAGGAGCGGATCTTGTCGCCGCGGTTGGGCGGATAGGGGATCCGGTGGGCGAGAAAGAGGATGTCGTTCATCCCAGCCCCCGGGCGATGACTGGGCCGAGGCGGTTGGCGAGCCACAGCGGCAGCTTCTGCCAGGCGGCGACCTGCAGCCGGTAGCGCGGGTTCAGCGGGTTGATCGAGCGCGGCGGCGCCCCGTCGGCGGTCCGGACCGAATAGACGAGCGGCTCGGGATCGAAGCCCCAGTTCATCTTGAACGCATAGGGGCCGGTGCCGACCTTGGAGCGGCCGAAATCGAACCGCGTGCAGCCGCGCCGGGAGGCGTGGCGCATCACCTCGTAATACATCACTTCGTTGGCGAAGCAGTCGCGGGCCGAGCGGGTGCCGCCGCCCCAATAAGCGCAGACCGTGCCGCGGAAGTAGAAGTTGAGAACGCTCGCCGCGGGCTCCCCGTCCTTCAGCACGGTCAGGATGTCGGCCTGATCGCCGAAACGGTCGAGCATCGCCGAGAACAGGGCGCGCGGATAGACCGGCGAGCCGAGGTTGCGGACCGATTCGGAATAGACCCGGTAGAGTGCGGCGCGGTCGTACTCGCCGCGGCCGCAGCGTATCTCCAGATCGAAGGCCTGGGCTCGGCGGATGGCGCGGTGGCGCCGCTTGATCGCCTTGAGGATCGCCTCGTCCCCTTGCGGAAGCGGCTTGGCGAAGCCGGCATAGACGCCTTCCTGGGCCGACCAGCCCTCCGGAACCGCGCCGCCGCGAAGCTCCATGGTGCGGCAGCCGAGCCTTCGCGCCAGCGCCCAGCCCTCCTCGACGAGCCGGGCGGCGGCGCCGCGATCCTCGCCCAGCGGGCCCCCACCGGTGCCGAAGCCGACCGAGACCAGGGCGTTGCCGAACAGCGGCGAGCGGATCTCGCTGAGCGGCAGGCAGCCGACCAGGCTTCCGGACGGGCTCTCGGCGACGAGGTAATGAGCGCGCTGGCGGCAGCCCTGCTCGACGGCGAGGCTCCATTGCGGCCGGTGGAAGAACTCCGCCTCCGGATGGGCCGCGACGAAGGCGTCGATCCGGGCGGCTTCGCGGGCGTCGGCGAGGTCGGCGGCGCGGACGGTGACGGCGCCGATCGGCGAGAGCGCGTTCATTTCAGCCTCGCTTGTTCGGCCGCGGCCACTTCATCGGTCCGGCCCCACTCATATTGCTTGAGCAACCTCAGCAGCTTGGCCTGCATCGTTGAGAGATTGCTATAGTGGCGCAGCCGCGATTTGAGCGGCGCCTCGGCGACCCTCGGCTGGTCCGGGTCGATCTCCCAGGGGTGGAAATAGAAGATGGCGGGGCGGGCCTCGGCCCGGTTGACCCGGCCGATCGCCCAGCTCGAGAAGGCGAAGGGGAGAAGCCGGAAGAAGCCGCCGCCGCCGGCCGCGAGCCGGCGCCCGGCGACGCTCACCGTGGTCACCGGCAGCTCGACGAGCCCGGCGCCGGGCACCGGACGCCAGGCGAAGCGCGGCGATTCGGGCCAGCCATAATGGTCGTGGCGGATCGGGGCGACGCTCGAGGAATAGGCATAGCCCTGCTCGGCCAGCACCGGATGCGCCCAGGGCGTTCGCCGGTCGATCGAGAAGCTCGGCGCCCGGTAGCCGGCGACTGGGCGGCCGGAGGCATGCTCGATCGCGGCCCGGGCCCGGGCGAGGTCGTCGCGAAACTCGGCCTTCGACATGGCGAAGACCCGGCGATGGTCCCAGCCGTGGCTGGCCACCTCGTGCCCGGCCTCGGCGATCCGCCGGACCAGCGCCGGGTGGCGCTCGGCGATCCAGCCCAGGGTGAAGAAAGTCGCCTTGACCCCGGCCTCGTCGAACAAAGCGAGGACCCGGTCGGTATTGGCCTCGACCCGGCGCGGCAGGGCCTCCCACGCGCCGCGGTCGATCACGGTCTCGAAGGCGCCGACCTGGAACCAGTCCTCGACGTCGACCGAGAGGGCGTTCAGCATGTCTATGCCTTTCGGGCCCTCAGGCGGCGTTGTGCCGGTAGCTCAGGCTTTCCTGCTCAGCTTCCACCCAGTCGACCAGCAAGGTCAAGACGCGGCGCAGCGCGCGCTCCTGCTCCTCGAGGCGGCTTTCGAGACCGGCGACACGGCGCTCCAGCGCGTGGTCCCGCAGCGGCTCCGCGGCCGCCTGGACCGGCGCCAGTTCCGCCGCGCCCTCGCCGGCGCGGAACGAGCGCAGCGGAAGCACGCGCTCCTCGCCTTTCCTCGGAGCGTCG
>DATMVG010000145.1:0-8093 GCA_035563315.1 Allosphingosinicella sp.
GAGGGCTCGTCCATCGCCCGCCACGGTTCCAGGATGAAGCCGTTGGGCGTCTGGAGCCGGAAGTCGACCGACCCGGGACGGGAGGTGAGCAGGATAACGTCGACGCCGGCGTCCGCCTCGGTCAGCAGGAACGGAATGCGCTGCTCGAGCCCGGGAACGAGCGTGCCCTCCGGATCGAGAACGACGTCGGCGTTGCTGATCCCGGCCAGGATCTGGAGAAAATACTTCTGGAGGATGAACTGGTTGTCGCCGGCGATCGCGCCCGTCACCAGCAGATAGCCGCCATGGTTCCCGGCCAGCGTCTGGAGCGCGGCGGCGCTGGTATTCTGCGGCGTCCCGAGGCCGACCGCATAGGTCGTCTGGTTGATTTCGCCCGAAACGTCGGAGATCCAGCGCGGGCTGTTCTCCTTGCCGTCGGTCAGCACAAGCATCGACTTGAGATCGAAGGCGCCGGCCGAGTCGAGCAGCTGTCGGCCCTCGAATATGCCGTCGCCGATCGAGGTCGAGCCGCCCGGGTTGAGGCCGCCGCCGGTGATCACGTTCTTGGTGTCCTGCCGGGCGGTGTGGCTGGCATCGTCGGGCGCGCCAAGGGTCGTGACCGGCTGGAGCGGCTGGGCATTGTCGTTGTAGCGGACCAGCCCGACGCCATCGCCTTCCAGCATCACATCGACGAAGATCGACGCCGCCTCCATCAGGCTCTGATGCTTGGATTGGCCGTCGCCGCGATCTTCCGTCATGCTTCCCGACCGGTCGAGCACGAGGACCGCCCCTGCGGTCTTGCGCGCCACCGTGTTCGCGCTGACATGGATGGTCCAGCTCTGGCCGTTGGCCGGATTGCTGATGCTGAGCTGGTCGCTGATCACCTCCCCGGCGGGACCGGTTTCGTAGACCAGCCAGAGGCGGGCCGTGGCGATGGCGTTGCCCACGGTCGGCCCGACCGTCACCGAGGTCGCGGCCAGCGAAAGGCGAGAGTTGGCCGGACCGCTGCCCGGCACGTGCTCGAGCGTGACGGCGGCGCCGGGCGAGCGCACCTCGAAGGCGATGGCGAGCGGAACCTTGCGCGCCGTCCCCATCGGCCCTTGCGGGACATCCTGGAAAACGAGGTGCTGGGTCAGCAGCGTGACGAAGGAGGTGTCGCAGCGGTCGACCTCCACATATCTCCCGTTCTGCTCGATGATGAAGCCGAGCGTGTGCCACTCGTCTACCATCTCCTGGTAGTTGAGGACGTCGCGATCCCAGGCCTGGCGGGTGTTCGAGCCTTGCGGGAAGACCGAGTTCGGCCGCGGCACCGGCCACCATTGGGTGCCGCACGCATGGAAATCCGCCTGCCACGGAAGCGCCATGAACTCGCTCATCGATCCGGGGCCGAGCACGGCATGATTCAGCCTCATGGGATCGGCGGCGCCGAGATAGTTGCCGGGCGTGACGACCGGCTTCTGGGCGATGCCGCCGGCTTCGATCCCGGGGAAGAAGGCCGCTCCCACGCAATTTTCGAGAGCGGAGCGGTCGAGGCCGGCGGGGCTGACGTTGGCGTCCGGGCTCGGCGGCCCGGCCCAGTCCTGGGCGAAATTGCCGTCCTTCCAGCGCTCCATCATCAGATATTGGGTTCCGGTCAGGGTCGCGCCGTTGAGGCGTGGCATATTGCTGCCGCCGCCGGCGGGATTGGCGAGCCGGCTGAAGATCGCCTCCCGAGTCGCCGCATCGTAGACGGGATGGGCCCAGGCGTGGCGTGTGGAGGAGACGTTCTCCGTCCACTGCACGTCGTGGGCGCTCTGGAGAATCGGGAAGATGTCGTTGGTGTAGGAAGGCTGGGCCGGCGCCGGCAGCCAGCCCTGGCCGATCGCGAGGTGAGCGACCGTGTCGAACAGGCTGATCACGTTGTCGGTCAGCGGCGAGAATTTGGGCGGGCCGACCACCACCCAAGCCCCCGCCGCCTGGAATTCCTGCCCCGAGCCGAGCAGCTTGACCTTGGCCGTGACCGGCCCGTCCGAAATGTCGTCGTACCAGCCGGGATTGTCGAGGAAGCTGGTGAGCGGCGAAGGCGGGTTGGTCGGCGAGGCGGACTTGCCGAAGCCGCCGAGGACGAGCAGCCGGGCCTTCTGGTCGGTGCGCGCCTCGCCGAGCGGCACGGTGACCGCCGGAGCGTTGGGCAGCCGGATCTGGCCGGTGTCGAAGAGCTTTCTCTTGTTGGGCCCCTCGAGCGTCCGCGAGCCGGGATCGATGGTCAGGTCCGCCGCGGCGCCCGAATTGCGGGTGACCGCCTTGCGGTTGGCGAGGTGGACGGTCCAGCTGATCTTGGCGTCGGCCGAGGTCAGCTCCTGGACCGTCCCGTTGTCATGATAGGCGAACACCCGGAACCGCGCCGCCTGCCGCTTCACCCGGCATTGCGCGTCCTTGAAGCCGCCCTGGGGGTCCGGGCGCTGCCACCGCCGTTCCGGGCCGACGAAGAATTCGTCGGGGCTGTTGCCGACCCGGGCGATGCCGATCGCCGGATGGATCTTGACCGCGGTGATCGCCATGTTCCGCCTCCGTCTGCCGTGCCGCAGCGAAGATCGTCGCCTCCCGACGCGAAGTCGGCAGGCAGCCGCATGCGCCCAGCCGAATGGGCTGGAACATGGCAGGACGACGCGTCACTACAGCCGAGCTAATCCTAGGTGAGATCGTCAACAGAAGCGACGATCCCGACGCGACTCGTCTATTCCCCGAGTCGCGGCATCGAAGGTTATACTTATGCTAGCCGGGAGCAAGGCTATTTCTCCGAGGATGCGCAAGCCGGCAAAGCGCAGGAACTCCACTCGTCTAATAGCTTGAAGTAACGGTCGGCGCGCCGGGCCGCCGTCGCGGCGGGTCCCGCACCGGTCCGGCGTGGGCGATCCGGCCCGCCCCGGGGGGGGGGCGGCAAGTCCGCTTGCGCCGTCGACCCTCTCCTGTAGAATTTCCGTCACGACTCGGGGCGGCTCGGCGCTCGGCCGAAGCCCCGGATCGCTCGATGTGATGCGGCCGGAGTTCATCGCAGCATTCAGGGGGCGCGGGGGCGAATGAGGCAGACGACGTTGTCGGTCGGGCTGGAGGTCCAGCCGGAAAGCTGCACGCGGCTCTCGGGGCTTCTCGATGCGCTCAGGAAGCAGGAGGAGACCGAGCCGCACGGAATCCCGGAGAGCTACGACCGGCTCAAGCGATCGGTGCCGGTCCTCCACCTGATGTCGATGAGCGTCTTTCCCGCGGCCGATTACGATCCCCTGTTCGTCATCGAGGCCAATTTCGACGGCGAGCCGGGCGTGTTCTGGGCGCAGCTGGAAGCGGCGATCGGCGACAATCTGCGGGACATGATCCGCTGCTGCAAGCGCCCGCTCGACCAGGACGGCGAGCTTTTCGACGCGGTCGTCAGGCCCGGCTCGAGGTCGCCCATCGCCCCCTATCTCGAAGCGCGGACGCTGAAGCCGAGCGCCTTCCACCAGGGCAATCGCGGCCTGACCCGAGCGCGAATCCTTGCCGAGAGCGATCTCTACCTCGCCACGCGCGACGAGATCGCGCACTCAAACGCGGGCGCGAAGAGCCCGTATCGGGGGGTCAGCCCGCAGGTGATCCACGAGCGGCTGCGCGCCGCCCTCTTGCCCCGATTCCCCTGGCTGGACCAGAAGGCGCCGGCTCGGATCCCGTTGAGCGAACGGCTCAGCGACCTTTTGCGGCTGACCGGCTTCGCCTTCTTCGTTCTCTTCGTCCTGTCGCTGCCGGGCATCCTCGTCGCCGCGATCGCCCCGACAAGCCGCTATCTCGTCGCGCTCGGCCTGGCCTCGGCCGTTCTCATCGTCCTGCTGATGAGGCTGCGCACGGCGCTGCCGGGAACCGCGGCGCCGCGCAAGGCGGGCAGCGCCAGGCCGGGAAGCATCCCGATCAAGAACTGGCTGCTCATCCTGTTCTTCATCGCCGCTTATGCCGCGATCGCCGCCGGCCTCAGCGCGCTCCTCCTCGCTCCGCTCATGGACCGGCCGTTCGAGCTGATCTTTCCGGCGACGGTGAGGGCGGTCCTGCTCGGCCTGCTCAGCGTCCTATTCTTCGCCGTCCCCGGAATCCTGCTCTGGGTGCGCGTGCTCGAGCGCCGCGATTCCTCTCAGGACGCGCCGCCGATCAACGAGCGGATGATGCGCGAGATGGTCAGGCGCGAGGACTGGATCACGCAAAGCCACATGGGCAGCGTCGTCCTGGTCAAGCCGGGCGTGCTCCGGACCGTCGTGTTCCGCGCCGGCCATTGGGGCCTGGGCATGATCCTGAGGGTGACCGCCACCAGCGGCTATCTCGGGAGCATGCGCACCATCCATTTCGCTCACTGGGCGTTCGTCAACAACGGCCACCGCCTGATGTTCTTCAGCAATTTCGACCATAGCTGGGAGAGCTATCTCGACGACTTCATCGAGAAGGCGCATGCCGGCCTGACCCTCGCCTGGAGCAGCTGCACGGGCTTCCCGCCGACCCGCTTCCTGGTCCAGGACGGCGCCAGCCACGGCCGCAAGTTCAAGGACTGGGCGCGGCACTCGATGGCGGTCAGCCGTTTCTGGTTCAGCGCCTATCGCGACCTCACCACCGACCAGATCGAGCGCAATTACCGAATTGCCGGCGGACTGCGGAAGAAGAAGCTTTCTGAGAAGGATGCGCGGGCATGGGTGAACGACCTGTGAGCACTCAAGACTGGCGCAAGCGGCCGGGCTGGAAGCTCCGGCCGCCGCTCGACGAGCAGACCCAGGCGATCGTCGTCAGCGGCTTCGGCGGCCTGCCGACCGGCTGGGCCCTGTTCCTCGAATTCGGCTGGCCCGACGCCGCCGACGGCGAGTCCGGCGGCGGCCGGGGCGCCTGGCTGAAGACGCTCGCCCAGGTGGCGCCGGTGACCGATGCCGACGGCCGCGAGGAGCGGGTCGCGAGCCTCGCCTTCACCTATACCGGCCTGGCGAAGACCGGCCTGTCCGAAGCGACTCTGCGCAGCTTCGCGCCGCCGTTCCGCGAGGGCATGTACCAGGAAGACCGGCTCCGCCGCCTCGGCGACCGGCGAAGCGGCGAGTGGCAGAAGACGGTGATCCCCGGCGGGCCGCGCTGGAGCGGCAACGTTCCGGTGCGGATCGGCGAGCCGAGCGAGCCGGCTGAACGCGCCTCGCCGACCGACATCACCGTCCACGCCCTGCTGATGATCTACGAGGCCGACGGCGAGCGCGCCGACGCCTGGGCGCGCGACATCGAGACGGCGCTCGCCGGCCATTCGATCCGCATCGTCCATCGCCTTCCGCTCGAGCTTCGGCTCGACGAGAAAGGCATCGGCCGCGAGCATTTCGGCTATGCCGACGGCGTTTCCCAGCCGATCCCCTTCGAGGAGGGGAGCGTCGTCCTCGACGGCAAGGACTGCCCCAAGGACGTCTGGCACGGCGTCCCCCTCGGCGACTTCCTGATCGGCCATACCGACGCCCACCACGAAAAGTCACCGGGCCCGGTGGTTCCGATCGACTCCGAAGGAAAGATCGACCAGTCGATGCTGACCGCCGAGGGGGCGCCCGCCGGCTTCCTCAATTTCGGTCTGAACGGCAGCTACATGGTGGTGCGCGAGCTCAAGCAGGACGTCGCCCAATTCTGGGAATCGATGGAAAAAGGCGCGGCTCATCTGCGCGCCCGCGACCCCGACAACACCCCGGACGTCACCGCCGACTGGATCGCCAACCGGGTCGTCGGCCGCAACACCGACGGGGCGCTTCTCTGCCCGAAGGGATTCCTGCCGCCCGACGCCTACGGCCAGCCGGAAAACGAGTTCGGCTTCTTCGCCAGCGACTATCAGGGGCATGGCTGCCCGCCCGGGTCGCATGTCCGCCGCGCCAACCCGCGCGACGCTCTGGCCCCGAACGAGGGCGCCCGGCAGACCCTGCTCGACGCGGCCAACAACCACCGGATCCTCCGGCGCGGCCGCAAATACGGGACGACCCTGGCCCGCGGCGCTCCCGACGACGGCAAGGACCGTGGCCTGCTCTTCGTCTGCCTCAACACCGACATCGCCCGCCAGTTCGAGTTCGTCCAGCAGACCTGGCTGCTCAACAGCACCTTCGCCACGCTCTACCACGAGACCGATCCGCTGATCGGTCCGCCTGGCAAGCTCACCATCCGCGAGGATCCGCTGCGGCGGATCGTCGACGTCGAGACCTTCGTGCAGCTCGCAGGGGGCGAGTATTTCTTCCTGCCGAGCATGGCCGCCTTGGCCTATCTGGCGGTCCTGTGAGCGTCCTCGACTCCCCCGACGTCTTCCGGCCGCCGACCTTCAAGACCAGGGTCATGGGCTGGTTCATGCGGCGAATGCCCTTCCTGTTCCGCCTCGCCCGGCGGGCCTGGCCGATCCCCAAGGTCGGCGGCCGGGTCGCGGTGACCCGCTACGACGATGTCCGCGACGTCTATTTGAACGACCGCGCCTTCGGGGTTCCCTACAAGGAGAATCTCGACGTCATCATGGGCAACGAGCCCTTCTTCCTCAGCATGGAGGATACGCCCGCTTATCATGCCGGGCGCGACGCGATGCTCCGGGTGGTGCGCCAGGAGGATATTCCGGCGCGGCTCGCGCCCGCCGCCGAGGCGATGGCCGAGAAGATCGTCGCCGAGGCCGGCGGCCGCCTCGAGGTGGTCGACCAGCTCGTCCGCCGGGTCACCTTCGATCTGCTCGGCGACTATTTCGGCGTGCCCAACCCGCCCAATGGCGACTTGCGCGTCTGGGGCACCCGATTGTTCGAATTCCAGTTCGCCAGCGACGGCAGCAAGGAGCTGCTCGACGCGGTGAAGGAGATCGCTCCGGCGCTGCGCGGCCATATCGACTCCGAGATCGCCCGCCGCCGGGCCGCTCCCGACGGCAAGGACGACGTGCTCGCGCGCTGCCTGGCGCTGCAGGCGCAGGGCGAGCCGGGCTATTCCGACGTCGAGATCCGGACCGCGCTGATGGGCTTCATCGTCGGCGGGCCGCCGCAGCCGCCGATGGTCGTGCCGCAGGCGCTCGAGCAGCTGCTCCGCCGTCCCGACGCTCTGGCCGGGGCCCAGAAGGCGGCGCGCGACGGCGACGACGCCCTCCTCGCCGGCCATGTCTTCGAGGCGATGCGCTTCGACCCGCTGGCGCCGGCCATGCCGAGGGTCGCCATCGCCGACGCCGTCGTCGCTGCCGGCACCAAACGCGCCCGGACCGTCGAGAAAGGCACCGCCGTCATGGTGGCGATGAGCTCGGCGATGATGGACGAGCGGCGGCTGGAGGCGCCGGACAGCTTCAAGCCGGACCGGCTCCCGCACGAATATATCCACTTCGGCTACGGCCATCACACCTGCTTCGGGATCCACATCAACAAGATCGTCCTGCCGCTGATGCTGAAGCCGCTGCTGAAGCGCCGCAACCTGCGCCGCGCCCCCGGCAGAGCGGGGCATCTTCGCAAGCAGGGTCCGTTCGCGACCGAGCTCCACGTCGTCTACGACTGACCCGTGACAGTCGCGCGGCGGCGGCCTAGGGAAAATCCATGGCTGGCTCCGCTTCCGGCACTATTCGCGTCGGCGTCGGCGGCTGGGATTACGATCCGTGGCGGCGGACCTTCTATCCCGCGGACCTGCCCAGGGCCCGGCAGCTCGAATATGCCGCCGCCAGGCTGACGGCGGTCGAGATCAACGCCACCTTCTACAAGCTGCAGAGGCGCGAATTGTTCGAGCGCTGGGCGGCGGCGGCGCCGGCCGGCTTCAAGTTCGCGGTCAAGGCGTCGCGCTACTGCACCAACCGAAAGGTGCTGGGCGATGCCGGCGAGGGGATAGAGAGGTTCTGCGCGCAGGGCTTCACCGCCCTGGGCGACGCGCTCGGCCCGATCCTTTGGCAGCTCGCGCCGACCAAGCGCTTCGACCCCGGCGAGATCGGCGCCTTCCTCGAGCTGCTTCCGGCGAGCCAGGACGGCCTGGCGCTGCGCCACGCGCTCGAGCCGCGCCACGAAAGCTTCCGCTGCGCCGAGTTCGTCGCCTTGGCCCGAGCCGCCAAGGTCGCGATCGTCTTCGCCGACCATGGCGAATATCCGCAGATCGCCGATCCCACCTCCGATTTCGTCTACACC
>DATMVG010000146.1:0-9301 GCA_035563315.1 Allosphingosinicella sp.
GCCGCTCGGCGCCGGGATCGGGTCCGTCGGCGCCGCCGGCCAGGCCGCACGACGCCACCGCCTGGCCGGCGATCGCCTCCCCGTTCACGGCTCAGCTTCCGATCAGCCCGTGCGCGGCGAGGTCGTCGATCAGCGCCTTGACCCGTTCGGCCAGCTGTGCCGTCGTCACGCTCGCCGTCGCGAAGGCGGTGCGGGTCGCGGTCCCGGTCGGAATCCCCCATCCGGTCCGCCGGCTCGCGACGACCTGGGTCCCGTTGGCCTGGAGGGCGACTCCGCTGCCCATGTTGAGCGCCGTCGCGGTGACCATGAGCGCCGTCGTCGAGGCGGTCGCCGTCGAGTAGATCTGGAAATAGAGGTTGCTTCCCCCGATCGCGAAGACTCGGCCCACATTGGCGTCATAGTCGACGCAGATCACTCCTCCGGCGCTGCCGTTGTAGCGGAACTCGACCCCCTTGCCGGTCGCGAAGCTGGTCGCGCCGGTCGTCCGGACCGTCGCCGCCACGCTCTGGGCGGCGCTCCAGCTGTTGGCGCCGTCGAGCAGCGGGACGGCGCCTCCGGAGGTTCCGACGTCCCTCGCCGCGGCCGTCCCGAGCCCCAGGGTCGTTCGCGCCGCGGCGGCGTCGGCATCGTCGATCAGGCTCCGGCCGAACCCGGTCAGGTCGGTCAGCGCCGCGGTCCCGGCGCCGCTGAAATAGGGCAGCTTGTCGGCGGCGCTCGCCAGGCCCGCGAGAGCACTGAGCTCGGCGTCGAGCGGCTGCTTGCCGGCGAGCGCCTCGGCCAGGCCGGCGACCTCGCCCGCCTCGTGGCCGTGGCTCGCCTCGGCCTTGGCGTCGAGCGCCCACTGGAGCTCGTCGATATCGTCGAGGCCGTGGCCGTGGCCGGCCGAAGCCTTGCCGTTGAGCGCGGTCTGGAGCCCCGCCACGTCGGCTATCGCGTGGCCGTGGCCGGTTGCCGACTTGCCGTCGAGCGCCGACTGCAGCCCGGCGACGTCGCCGATCTCGGCCACCCCTTCCTCCTTGGCCGAATACCAGGCGGCGGCGACGGTCAGGGCGACGGTCTTCAGCCCCTCGGCGAAATCGACGGCCTGGGCCGGCCCCGGCCCCGGCGGGCTCGCCGAGGAAGCGAGCGGAAGCCGAACCAGGGTGCCGCCGCTGCCGAGCTCGCCCTCGCCCGTCTCCCACTGGTCGGGCCGGGTGACTCCGGCGATGCAATAATGGAAGCGCGCGCCCGGCGGCACCGTGTCGGCGAAGCGCCGGTGCCCGGGCAGCGCTCCGCCCAGGGTCAGATCGCCGCTGCCGGTGCCGAAGCTCGCCTCGCGCACCAGGTCGGCAAAGAACAAGCTCATGTCCCGTCCCCGCAAAAAAGGGGACACGTACTCCTCCGTGTCCCCCATCCCGTCCGTGCATATAAGGGGACACGTACTCCTACGTGTCCCCCTCCCCTCCCCCCGTCGTCAGGCGCTGAACCTCAGCAGCTTGATCGCCTCGCTGTTCGCCACCTGCCCGCCGACCCTCTTGGTCGCGTAGAAATGGACGAACGGCTTGTTGGTGAACGGGTCCCTCAATATCTGGGTCTCGGTCCGCTCCGCGATCAGATAGCCGGCCCGGAAATTGCCGAACGCGATCGACAGCGAGTCGGCGGCGACGTCGGGCATGTCCTCGGCCTCGACCACGGCATAGCCGAGCAGGGTGTCGGGCTGCCCCGCCACCAGCCCGGGCTGCCACAGGAAGGCGCCGTCGGCGGTCTTGAACTTCCTGATCCGGGCCGCGGTGGCCGAGTTCATCACGAACACCGCCCCCTGCCGGTAGGGCGAGCGCAGCGCCTGGACGAGGTCGATCAGCCGGTCCTGCGGGTTGACCGCCGGAAAGCCGCCGGCGACCCCGGTGACGAGATATTGAAGGGTCCCGAACGGGCGGACCGGGTCGGCCTGGGCCGAAACGGGGCTGCTGAGGAAGCCGAGCGGCCGGTTGGTTCCCGATCCGGCGACGAACGCCGCGCCTTCCGCGCGGGCGAATTCGGTCGCGATCTCCTGCGCCAGCCAGGCCTCGACGTCGAACGCGGCATCGTCGAGCATCGCCTGGCTCGCCGCCGGATTGGCGTAGAGCTCGCCGAAGGGCGGCGCGACCTCGACGAAGGTCGGCGTATTGGTCTCCGGCCGCCCGGCCGTCTCGGCGACCCAGCCCGACGGCGTTCCGCCGGTGGTGACGAGCTTGCGGTAGCCGGCCGAGCCGACCTTGACGACGTTGGCGATCACCCGGATCGGCGAGATCGCGGTCAGCGTCTTGTCGATCCGCTCGTCGAGCTCCTCGGGCACGGCATAGCCGCCGGCGGGGTCGCTCACCCCGCTCATCGCCTTGAGCTCGACTCCGGCCTCGAGCCCCTTCCTCAGGTAGCGCTCGACGAACGGCGAAGCCTCCGCCTTCGCCCCCGACAGGGCCGGCCGCGCGCCGGCGATCGCGCCGGCGTCCAGCCGCGCCTTGAGCGCCGCCACCTCGTCCTTCAGGGCCGCGACCCCCTCATCCTCCCGCTCCAGCGCCTCGAACGACGCCTCCAGCGCATCCGCCTTCACTTCAAGCATTGCTTCTCTCCTCGGTTGAAAATCACGAAAGGGGACAGTCACTGTGACTGTCCCCTCACCCCTCCACCGCATGAACCCTTGCCATCGGCTGCATCGGCGCCTTGACGAGGCTCACCTCGACCAGGTCGAGGTCGGTCAGCTCGCGCGGCGCCTCGCCTCTCGCCGCCCTCACCCGGTAGCCGAAGCTCAGCCCGGTCGCCGCCCGCTGCCTGAGCAGGGCCGCCGCCTCGAGTCCCGCCGCGCCGTCGGACAGCCGCGCGATCACCCTGAGGCCGCGCCGGTCCTCCCTGAGATATTCGACCCGCCCGATCGGCCGCCCCGGCTGGTGCTGCCACAGCAGGGGCACCGCCCCGGCGCCGAGCCTCAGCGCGCGAGCGAAGGCGCCCGCGCGGACGATGTCGCCGCCCCGGTCGGGCCGGTCGAACAGGGCCGCATAGCCGGCGAACCTCATTTCAGCATTTCCCACAGGCCGAGCCTGATGCTCATCCCCAGCACGAGCAGGGCGAGCATGATCCGGATCGCCCAGGTCACGACCTCCTTCCAGGCCGCCTGCTTGGCGTCGCGCCACGCCTGGAGCAGCTCCCTCAGCTCGTCCATGTCCCGCCGCGCATGCTCGTCGCGAAGGCCGAGCGCCCCCAGCGCCCGCTCGGCCCCGGCCTCGCTCGCCTCCTCGATCAGGGCGCGCAGGGTCACCAGGTCCGCCCCCTGCGCCTCCGCCTGAGCGACGAGAAGAGCGACCATGGATGCATTGTTCTGAGCCATCGGGTCCCCCGCTAATTGTCGTTCGCCGCGGCGAAGCCGAGCATCTCGCGCTTCTCCCCGTCGCTGAGGAAAGCGGCTCCGCTCACCTGCCGCCACAGCCGCTCGCGATCCTCGGCCAGCGCGCTGATCTGGTCGACGTCGACCGCCAGCCTCGCCCCCGGCCACCAGGCGGCGAGAGCGGCCGAGATTCCGCTCAAGATCCGCTCCGCCAGCGGCAGCACGGTCAGCCGCCACAGCGCCCGGTTCGCCTCGCGATAATTGGCGTAGGTCGAATCGCCGGGCAGGCCGAGCAGCATCGGCGGCACTCCGAAGGCGAGCGCGATCTCGCGCGCCGCCGCCGCCTTCAGCCCGACGAAGTCCATCTCGGCGGGAGTGAGGCTCATCGCCTGCCATTTGAGCCCGCCCTCGAGCAGCATCGGCCGCCCGGCATTGGCGCTGCCCTGGAACTTGGCCTCGATCTCCCCCTGCAGCCGCTCGAACTGGGTGCGCGACAGCATCCCTCCGTCGCCGGGATCGTAGACCAGGGCGCCCGAGGGCCGCGCCGCATTGTCGAGCAGCGCCCGGTTCCATCGCGCCGCCGCATTGTGCACCGCCACCGCCGCCGCCGCCGAGCCGAGGCAGCCCAGCCCGTAATGGTCGTCGAGCGGGTGGTGCGCCTTCAGATGGACCAGCGACGGCCGCCCGAGGCCGTCGAGCGCCGGCAGCCGGCTCTTCGCCTCGCCGACCTTGTAGAGATAGGCGGCCGGCCAGCCCATCGAGTCCGCCTCGACCGTCACCCGCTCGGGGCGGAGCGCGAACAGCTCGGCCGGCGCGCCCGCGGCGTCGGGGAGGAGCTGGACGAAGGCGTTGCCGTGAAGCAGCAGCTGCGAGGCCACCGTCTCGAGCAGGGCCGGGGTCGCCAATCCTCCCCGGGACGGGGAAGGGGACCGTCCGCCGGCGGCGGACGGTGGAGTGGGCCCGGCGGCGGTCGAAACCTCGTAGACCGGGCACCAGGCGACGCTCTCCGCGACCAGCCGGACCGCCCGCTGCGCAACCGGATTGGCGAGATAGGCTTCCCTGACCTGGGCCTCGTAGGATCGCGGCCACGGCTCCGCCGAGAACAGATGCCGCCACCCCGAAAAAAGCAAAGGCCGCCCGGTCCCCCGGACGGCCTTCCAGCCGAACCATTTCATGATCGAAAGCTCCTGTCAGAAAGGAGGTGTGTAGCTTTGCGGCCTCTGAATGATCCGACCGGCCGCATTCAGCGTCTCCGGGAGCAGGCACTTTTCCAGCCGCCCGGAGGTGAGTTCCAGACGAGGCTTCAGCGCGCGGCACTTGCCGAATCGTCCCGGCGGAGCAGCCACGAACACTTCGCAATCGGGCACGGAGGCTGCGATCATCCGGATCGCGGGCGCCAGGTCGGTGTCGGCCGTGACGGCGATCAGCCGTTCGGCTTCGCTCTTCAGCGCATCGGCAACCATGTGAACGGCGATCTGGACGTCGGTCTCCTTCTCCTCGTGGCCGATCCACTTGGCCCCGCAGGAGAGGCATTTGCGCGGCTTTTCCTTGAACTGGGCCATGTGGGCGATCACGCCGCGCGAGACGATCGCGGCGACATAGTCGCGATGCCTCGCATATCGGGCGGGCATCCAGGTCGCGTAGGCCGAAAAATATTTGACTGACTTGAGCGCCTCGTCCTTCCGAAGCAGGCTCTCGGCCATCGCTCGGATATCCAGCCATTTCAGCCAGGGCCGGCGGAGTTCGTGGATCGCGTGATAGAGGTTGAAGCCGTCGATATAGACGATCACGCGCCGCATCGTCGCATTCCTAAACGACAAAGGCCGGAGCGCGAAGCCCCGGCCTGTCTAACGGGCCCTGCCCGCTAGGATGATGGTTCCCATATAGGGTTTGGGCGTTGCAACTTCAACAATTCGGTGACAGCGAGGGTGCGCGGGTTCGGGTCCGCGCTGGAGCTTGATCGCCTTTCCAAAGGACCGGTCACAGGAAGCGGATTCCCGGCTCGCCGCGCGGCCGGCCGCAGATCAGCTCGGTCAGCGCCCACACCATCGCGTCCGCCCGGTCGGGCGAGCGGCCCGGCCCGGCATAGGCGCCGCCGGCGGTGAGGCCGCACAATTCGTCCTCGAGCTCCGGAAAGGCGCCGGCGAAGCGGGCCTGGCCGCGCATGAACCGGATCGCCACCGGCTCGGCCCGCCGGCCCTTGCCGAAGCGCGCCCGGACCGCCCTCACCGGAAGCTCGGGATCGACCGTCCGAAGCACGCTCTCGACCATGTCGCCGCCCTGGTTGTTCTCGGCCACCACCCGGTCGGCCTCCCAGGCGGCGGCGGCCCTCACCACCGCCTGGGCCCAGCCTTCGGGCGAAAGGCCGCGGACGCTGTGGTCGCCCAGCACGTAGCCGACGCCGTCGCCGTCCACTCCGCAGGCGACGATCCCGCAGGAGTCGCCGGACGAGCCCGCCGGCGGATCGACTCCGACGACGACCCGGCGCAGCGCCCGGCCGCCGTCGAGCGCCGCCATCGGCACCCGGCAGCGCTCGATCAGCGCTCGGGTCCACAGCGCCCCCTCGACATCCTCGAGCAGCTCGCCGCCGAGCTCCTGGCGGCCGATCAGGGTGCCGCCATAGCTCTCGGCCATGGCCGCGCAGAAGTCCTCGTCGAGAGTGACGTTGTCGTCGGTCCGGCCGCGCGTGATCACCGTCCTCGGCTCGCCGATCAGCCGCTTGAGCAAAGGGATCGGCCGAGGAGTCGTCGTCACCAAAGTGCGCGGCCGCTCGCCGGCGCGAAGCCCCATCTGGAGATTGTCCCAGGTCTCCTCCGGCCGCGCCCATTTGGCGAGCTCGTCGCACCAGGCATAATGATGCTGGGGCCCGCGCAGACCGTCCGGATTCTCGCCGGAGAAGATCATCGCGACGCTTCCGCCGGGCCAGCTCAGCCGGCCCCGGCTCGGCTCCCACAGGGCCCTGATCCCGGCCAGGGCGCCGACCCTGAACAGGCCGCTTTCGCCCTCGACCATGATCTCGCGCGCCTCGTCCATCGTCGCCGCGACCAGGGCGATCCGGACCGGCCGGCCGTGCTGGGTCGCCAGCCGGACGATCCACTCCGCCCCGGCCCTTGTCTTGCCGTAGCCGCGCCCGGCCATCATCAGCCAGGTCCTCCAGCCCGCGCCGCCGGGCTCGATCTGCCCTTCATGCGCCCACGCCTCGAAGCAGGCGTCGAAGAGGAGCAGGTCGGCCGGCGACATTTTCGCGATCAGGCGCTCCGCTTCGGCCTGGTCGCGCCGGGCGAGGGCGTGGGCGAGCGCCCGGAACTGGGCCTCGATCCGCGCCGGCCTCGCCCTCCATCGACCCGGCGGCGGCGGCCGCATCTAGGCGGCCGCGGCGTCGCTGCCGCCGCCCTCCCCCTTCGCGATCCGCTTGCGCAGCCGCTCCAGCTTCTTGGCGATCCGCGCGCGCACCTCCTCGATATCCTCGGGATCGTGAATCTCCTCGGCCTCGGCCGCGGTCTGCCGGTGCATCCGAAGCAGCTGGAGCGCCATCGCGTTGGGATATTCGTGGATCCGCTGGACCGCACCGTCGGCTCGGGTGATCGTCTTCACCGTCCCGTTCATCCCGCGCTCGAGCATCATCAGCTCGAGCGCTGCATAGGCCTCGCGCACGGCCGCCGCCCAGCGCGCCCGGAACTCGGCCGATTTGAGCCGGTGCTCGTAGACCGTGGTGCGGTGGATCCGCGCCTTGCGCGCCGACAGCGTGACGTTGCACGTCGCCGCCAGCTCGGCGAAGAACCGCTCCTGCTTGGCCTTGGTGAACGCACCGCGCCGCGGCTTGCGCAGCTGCGGCCGGCCGCGATGGGTGGTCAGCATTCGATTGCCCGTCGTCATCGTCCCTCTCCTCTTTCCCGAAAAGACCCCCGGCCCGCGGCACCGCCGCGCGCGACCCACGGTCACCCTGAATGCCCCACTCCGGCACCCCGAACTCGTTTCAGGGTCCAGCTCACTCACACCGCGGCTCGAACCCCTCCCCGTCACCCCGAACTCGTTTCAGGGTCACTCACACCGCGGCTCGAACCCCTCCCCGTCACCCTGAACTCGTTTCAGGGTCCAGTCCTCCATCCGCCCCGCAGCTCCTCGCTGGATGCTGAAACAAGTTCAGCATGACGGTCTGCCCGGCCGCCCGGGCCGCCGCCGCCCGCCGCGCTGAATGCCCCGCTCCGTCACCCTGAACGCGTTTCAGGGTCCAGGCCTCCATCCGCCCCGCGGCCTGCCGCCGGTCACCGGATCTGCCTGACCTATGCCCCGCGCGGCGGCCTCGTCGCCGTCGAGGAACGCCGCCACCGCGGCGGCAAAGGCCTCGGGCTCGGCCAGCGCCGAGACGTGGCCGCAGCGCTCGAAGCGGCGGACCTCGGCATGAGGCACCCGCCGGCGAAGCGCCGCCCGGTCCCTCGCCGCGATCAGCGGGTCGTCGTCGCTCTCGATGATCAGCACCGGCAGCTCCGGCCCGATCGGGGGCAGCGCCGCCACCGCCGGCTCCAGGCTCTGCGCCAGGCAGGCCTGCTGGGCGGCGAGCACGTCCCAGAATGCCGGCTCGAGCATCCGCTCCGCCAGCGTTTCGAGCAGCCGGCGGTGAAGGGCCGGGTCCCTCGCCGCGACCGGCGCCAGCGCCGCCCGCGCCCGCTTGAGCAGGAGCGGCCGAGCCAGCCGGCGCGGAAGCCCACTGAGCAGCGCCCGGCCGAGCCGGAACCGCCGGCGATGGCGGGGCTCGAGGGCGAAGCTGTGCGACAGCACCAGCCGCCGCACCCGCTCGGGCCGCTCGCGCGCCACGCACTGCGCGATCCAGCCGCCATAGGACTGGCCGAGCAGGTCGAAGCGCGCCGCCCCTTCCTCGTCCGCCGCCGCCGCGATCCGGGCGGCGAGGGCGGCGAAGCTGTCGTCGCCGCGATAGTCGATGGTCCGCACGGCCCGGTGCGGGCCGAGCGCTTCGGCGGGGTCGCCGCCCTCGAGCGCGCCAAGCGCGCCCGGAAGCACGATCAGCGGCACCCTTTCGCTCGCCATCCCGCGAAGCTCGCACGCCCTCCGCGCCGACGCAACGTCGGCGGGAGGGCGAGGACCTACTGATCGCTGGAGGGTTGCGGGAGCGGTGCGCCCGATCGGGCTACACTTTTCCGAACCTAGGGAGAATGTGCCATATCAGCGTGACGCTGTCAAGCTATTTTTTACCGAATGGGCGTTTCCTATTCTGGATCCCGAAAAAGCCAGCTCTCCCGCCGCGTTGCGGCCCAACCAAATAGGATTTTGCGTGTCGGATTAGCGCGGCTCAAACGCGCCAAACTTTTTTTTCAGGCGCCATTTTCGCCCCTTTTTCCCGGCCGCGCCGAATCGGCGCCTGGGCCCGAGTCGCAGCCGTGCCGGCGAACCCCGCCGCACCTGCGTCCTTGAACCTGTTTTCAGGGGTTCAGCCCTCCGAAGCTGCCGAGCCCGCTTCGTCATGCCGGACCTGATCCGGCATCCACTTTCTCTCGAAGGCTAGAGCGTGATCATCTTTCACGGAACCGCTCATCCTGAGGGGGGCTGGATTGAGCTAGGGCGCTATCGGGCTAGCTTGACCTGAACCCGCTCATCCTGAGTAGGGACTGAGCCTGGCGAAATGATCAGGTGAAACATGCCCCCGGCATGTTTCAGGATTGTCCGGGGGACAATCCGACCCGATCATCGTATCGAAGGACGGTCCTTCGATACGCCACTTCGACTTCGCTCAGTGGCTACTCAGGATGAGCGGCTCTTTCAAAGATGATCATGCTTTTAGGGAGCAGCCGGCCGGGCGGCCCCGCCAAGCGGGCGGGCGCCGCGCGGGCCCGCGGTCGCGCCGGCGTTCCGGGCCGTTCGGCCTCGCGGCCGGTTGCGCTTCGCTTCGGCGATCTGCTGGCCGCGCGCCTTGGCGGCGCCGAACAGCAGTCGTTCCGAGGTCTCCGA
>DATMVG010000147.1:0-3543 GCA_035563315.1 Allosphingosinicella sp.
CGCGCGAGGCGGCGGCCCGCCCCGACGACGGGCCGACCCAGGTCCGGCTGATCGCGGCGCTGCTCGGGCGAGGCCTCGCCGGCGAGGCCCTGCCCCGAGCGCGGCGCCTCCAGGCGGCCAATCCGGGCGCTCCGGAAACTCACATCCTGGTCGGCGACGCGCTCGGCGCCGGGGGCGACTTCGCCGGGGCGGCCGAGCAGTATCGGCGAGCGGCCAACCTCGCCTTCACCGAGCCGGTCGCGATGCGCCTGATCGAGGCTCTTCAGCGGTCGGGCCAGGGGGCGGCGGCCGATACGGTCCTCGGCCTTTTCCTGCGCGAGAATCCGCGCAACCTGTCGGCGCAGACCCTGCTCGCCGGCCGAATGATGCTGGCCCGCGACTGGAACGGCGCCATCCGGGTCTACGAGAGCCTGCGCGGCCGGGTCGGAGACAATGACGCCACCCTGCTCAACAACCTCGCCTGGGCCTATGCCGAGACCGGCGACTATCGGGCGGCGATCCCGCTCGCTCGCCGGGCCTGGGCGCTCGACCGCGACAACCCGGCGACCGCCGACACCCTGGGCTGGATCCTCTACAAGAGCGGCGCCGACCGCGCGCGCGGCCTGCTCCTGCTCGAACGGGCCGCCCGCGGCGCCCCCACCGACGCCCAGATCCGCGGCCGGCTCGAAGAGGCGCGTCGCGGCTAAAGCACGATCATCTTTGGAAGAACCGCTCATCCTGAGTAGCCAGTGAGCGAAGTCGAAGTGGCGTATCGAAGGACCGTCCTTCGCGGGACGCGATCCGCACTCGGGATCGTCCTGGCCTATCCCGCCAGAGCGTCGACCTGCTCGGCCAGCTCGAGCCAGCGCTCCTCGGCGGAGTCGCGTTCGGCGCGGGCGCGGGCGATGGCGGCGGTGAGCTGGGCGAAGCGGCCGGGGTCGCGCGCATAGAGGTCGGGATCGGAAAGGATGTCCTCGTCGCGCGCGATCTCCGCCTCGAGCTCGTCGATCCGCGACGGCAGCTGCTCATAGTCGCGCTGGTCCTTGTAGGAGAGCTTGCTGCGCGGCCGCTCGGGCGCCGGCGCCGCTGCGGACTTGGCCGGAGGCGGCACTTTGGAGCTGTGCAGGTGCGGGCGCCGCTTGCGCTCCCAATCCTCGTAGCCGCCGGCGACGATGTCGACCTTGCCCGAGCCGTCGAGCCCGAGCGTGATCGTCACCGTCCGGTCGAGGAAGTCGCGGTCGTGGCTGACGATGAGCACGGTCCCGTCATAATCGGCGATCACCTCCTGGAGCAGGTCGAGAGTCTCCATGTCGAGATCGTTGGTCGGCTCGTCGAGCACGAGGAGGTTGGAGCGGCGGGCGAATTCGCGCGCCAGAAGCAGCCGGGACCGCTCGCCGCCCGAAAGGGTCCCGACCTTGGCGTCGACCAGCCCGGGGTCGAAGAGGAATTCCTTCAGATAGCCCTGAACGTGCTTCTTGTGCCCGCGGACCTCGATCCAGTCGCCGCCCTCGGCGAGGACGTCGCGGACCCTTTTGTCGGGATCGAGCAGCTTGCGCTGCTGGTCGATCATCACCCCGGTCAGCGTCCGCGCCCGCGCGACCTTGCCCTCGTCGGGCTCGATCTCCCCGGTCAGCAGCTTGAGCAAGGTCGTCTTGCCGGCGCCGTTGGCGCCGACGACCCCGATCCGGTCGCCGCGCTGGATGCGCAGCGAGAAATCCCTGACGATCGTCCGCTCGCCGTAGCGCTTGGTGACGCCGTCGGCCTCGATCACCATCTTGGTCTTCACCTCGTCATTCTCGAGGGCGAGCTTGGCCGTGCCGGCGGGCCCGAGCATCGCGGCGCGGGCCGCGCGCATCTCGTGGAGCTTGGCGAGCCGGCCCTGGTTGCGCCGCCGCCGCGCCGTGACTCCGCGCTGGAGCCAGTGAAGCTCGAGCTTGAGCCGGGCGTCGAGCTTGTCGGCGGCGCGCGCCTCCTCCTCATAGACTCGCTCGGTCCAGGCGTCGAAGCCGCCGAAGCCGATCTCGGCTCGGCGCAGCCGGCCGCGCTCGAGCCACAGCGACGAGCGGGTCAGCCGCTTGAGGAAGGTGCGGTCGTGGCTGATCGCGATGAAGGCGCCGGCATAGCGGCCGAGCCAGTCCTCGAGCCATTCGATGCCGGCAAGGTCGAGATGGTTGGTCGGCTCGTCGAGCAGAAGCACCTGCGGATCGGCGGCCAGGGCTCGGGCGATCGCGGCCCGCCGCCGCTCGCCGCCGCTCGCCGTCACGGCCGGACGGTCGAGGTCGAGGCCGATCTGGGTGGCGATCGCCTCCACCTCGTGCGCCCGCGGCGCCTCGGGGCCGGCCAGGGCGAAGTCTCGGAGGGTGGCGAAGCGCTCGACCGGCGGGTCCTGCTCGAGCAGGGCGACCCGGATTCCGGGTTGGATGGTGCGCCGGCCCTCGTCGGTCTCGACCAGCCCGGCCAGGCATTTGAGCAGGGTCGTCTTGCCGGCGCCGTTGCGGCCGATCAGAGCCAGCCGGTCGCGCGGCCCGATATGGAGGTCGAGGCCGCGGAACAGCCAGCCGGCTCCCTGGACGAGACCGAGATTCTCATAGGCAAGGACGGGCGCGGCCATGGCCGGCCAGATAGTGGCTCCGTCCTCCCTCGTCACCCCGCCCAGCCGCCAGCCCGTCGCCGCGGCTGGTCGTGGGCGCCGCCGACCCCATATGAGCGCCATGATCCCACTATCCGTTCTCGATCTCGCTCCGATCGCCGAAGGAAGCGACGCCGGCCAGGCGCTTCGCGGCGCGCGCGAGCTGGCACGGCACGCCGAGCGGCTCGGCTATCGCCGCTTCTGGATGGCCGAGCATCATTCGATGCCGGGAATCGCCAGCGCCGCCACCGCGGTGGCGCTCGCCTTCGTCGCCGAAGGCACGTCGAGGATCCGGATCGGCGCCGGCGGGATCATGCTCCCCAACCATTCGCCGCTCCAGGTCGCCGAGCAGTTCGGGACTCTGGCATCGCTCCATCCCGGGCGGATCGACCTCGGGGTCGGCCGGGCCCCGGGCACCGACCAGGCCGCGGCCTATGCGATGCGCCGCAACCTCGCCTCGGATCCCGACCGGTTCCCGAGCGACGTCGTCGAGCTGATCGACTATTTCAGGCCGGCGAGTCCCGACCGGAAGGTTCGGGCGATCCCGGGCGAGGGCCTCGACGTGCCGGTCTGGATCCTCGGCTCGAGCCTGTTCGGCGCCCAGCTCGCCGCCTTGCTCGGCCTGCCTTACGCCTTCGCCTCGCATTTCGCGCCGGCCCAGATGATGGAGGCGATCCAGCTCTACCGCGACCGCTTCCGGCCGTCGGCGCAGCTCGCGGCGCCGCACGTGATGCTCGCGGCGAATGTGATCGTGGCCGACGAGGACGAGCAGGCGCGCCGGCTCTTCACTTCCACACAACGGTCGTTCATCGACGGCGCCTTCCGGCGCCGGCGCACGCTGCTGCAGCCGCCGATCGACAGCATCGAGGACTACTGGCACCCGCACGAGAAGGCGCAGCTGGAGTCGATGTTGAGCTGCTCGTTCATCGGCTCGC
>DATMVG010000148.1:0-4330 GCA_035563315.1 Allosphingosinicella sp.
CGGCTGCGGCAGCAGCCGGTCGAGCGCGGCCGCGGCCGCCTGCCGCTCGCCGCGGCCGGCGAGCGTGGGCAGGTCGATCCCGATCGATCCGCTTATGCCCAGCCGGCGGATCGCGGCCGCCGCCGCCGCCGCCCCGGCCTCGGCGAGCCTGGCCGGGGGCAGGGTTCCGTCGACGTCGAACAGGGTCATGGCGGGCGTCAGGCTCATCCGGAGCCCGCCGCCGGCGAAGGCGATCTCGCCGCGCGCCGCCTCGTCGAGCAACTCCGACCAGCCCGCTTCCTCGAAGCGATCGGGCCCGTGGGGGCCGTGCGGCGTCAATCGGCCGAGGCGATCGGCGAGACTCGGCCCGGGCCGCGGCTCGCCCTGGGCGGCGCGGACCTTCGCCAGCTTGGCCCGGCCCGCTTCGGGGATGGCCTCGCGAACGATTTCGGCGAGGAAGGCGCCGCCTTCGGCCACCGCCTCGGGCAGCGGCTCGACCAGCGCCTCGTCGCCGCCCTCCAGCGCGGCGATGCCGCGGCCGGCGGCCAGGATCCGGGTCAGCCGCGCCGGGACGAGCGCGCCGGCGCGGACGGCGCCGGGCAGCTCGATCGAGGCCTCGACGATCCGCCCGCCCTCGACCAGGATCGCGCGATTCTCGCCGATCCCCTCCTCATAGAGCCACTCAGCCAAGCGGGTAGCCGGCGGCGCGAAGCAGCGCCCGGGTCTCGTAGAGCGGCAGGCCGACGACTCCGGAATGGCTGCCGGAGAGGAAGCGGACCAAGGCCTCGGCCCGGCCCTGAATGGCGTAGCCGCCGGCCTTGCCGCGCCATTCGCCGCTGGCGAGATAGGCGGCGATCTCCTCTTCGGCGAGCCGCTTGAAGGCGACGACGCTGGTCGACAGGCGGCAGCGAGTCCGCCCGGAAAGGTCGGTCAGAGCGACGGCGCAATGGACTCGGTGCCGCCGCCCCGAGAGAAGAGCCAGCGCCGCCCGCGCCTCGGCTTCCTCGGCCGCCTTGGGAAGGATGCGCCGGCCGACGGCGACCACCGTGTCAGCGGCGAGGACGAGGCGACCGGGCGCCGCCGCCGCCCGCGCCTTGGCCGCCGCCATCCGGCAGGCGTAGCGGTCGGGAAGCTCGCCTTTGGCCGGAGTCTCGTCGATGTCGGCCGGAACGACCGCGTCGGGCACGACGCCGATGCGGGCGAGCAGGTCGAGCCGTCGCGGGCTGGCGGAGGCGAGGACGAGCCGCATGGGCGGGCCGTCCACCCTATTTGAAACGGTAGGTGATCCGACCCTTGGTCAGGTCGTAGGGCGTGAGCTCGACGAGCACCTCGTCGCCGGTGAGCACCCGGATCCGATTCTTGCGCATCTTGCCGGCGGTGTGGCCGAGGATTTCGTGGCCGTTCTCGAGCTTTACCCTGAACATCGCGTTGGGCAGCAGCTCGACCACCTGGCCGCGCATTTCGAGAAGTTCTTCCTTGGCCATTCAAGTCCTTGGGTCAGAAGGGCGGGCTGCCCTTAGCCGGTCGCCGCCGAAATGAAAACCCCGCCGCCCGAAGGCCGGCGAAGCGGCGGGCCGAAGGTCGGCGAAGGGACTCGGGCGGGCCGCCGGCGAGCGGTCCGGCGGCCCGTCTCCCGAGTCCGGTAGGATCACCCGCCGGCCTGGCCGGCCAGCGCCGCGAGCAGCAGCAGGGCGACGATGTTGGTGATCTTGATCATCGGATTGACGGCCGGGCCGGCGGTGTCCTTATAGGGGTCGCCGACCGTGTCGCCGGTGACCGCCGCCTTGTGCGCCTCCGATCCCTTGCCGCCGTAATTGCCGTCCTCGATATATTTCTTGGCATTGTCCCAGGCGCCGCCGCCCGATGTCATGGAGATGGCGACGAACAGGCCCGAGACGATGACTCCGAGGAGCAGCGCTCCGAGGGCGGCGAAGCCGCTCTCGCGCCCCGCCACCGCATAGATGGCGAAGAAGACGACGATCGGCGCCAGCACCGGCAGCAGCGAGGGGACGATCATCTCCTTGATCGCGGCTCGGGTGACGAGGTCGACGGTGCGGGCGTAATTGGGGCGGCTGGTGCCGTCCATGATTCCCGGATTGTTGCGGAACTGCTCGCGCACCTCCTCGACGACGGCTCCGCCGGCGCGGCCGACCGCGGTCATGCCCATCGAGCTGAACAGATAGGGCAGGAGCGCGCCGAGCAGCAGCCCGACCACGACATAGGGGTTGGACAGGCTGAAATCGACTCCGTCGGCGCCGATCCCGAGCTCGCCGGCGAACCGCTCGAGGTCGGTCGTATAGGCGCCGAACAGAACCAGAGCGGCGAGGCCCGCCGACCCGATCGCATAGCCCTTGGTCACCGCCTTGGTGGTGTTGCCGACGGCGTCGAGGGCGTCGGTGCGGACCCGAACGCTGTCCTCCATGCCCGCCATTTCGGCGATCCCGCCGGCATTGTCGGTGACCGGCCCGTAGGCGTCGAGCGCCACCACCATCCCGGCCAGAGCCAGCATCGCGGTCGCGGCGAAGGCGATCCCGATCAGGCCGGCGAGCTGGTAGGAGACGATGATCCCGACGCAGATGACGACCGTCGGAAGGGCGGTCGATTCGAGGCTGATCGCGAGGCCCTGGATGACGTTGGTGCCATGGCCGGTCTGCGACGCCCGGGCGATCGACTGGACCGGCCGGTAGTTGGTGCCGGTGTAATATTCGGTGATCCAGACGATGAGCCCGGTGACGCCGAGGCCGATGAGGGCGCACCAGAACAGGTCCATGCCGGTGAACCCGTCCTCGACCGCGGTCCGGGCGACATCAAGCTCGACCTCGCTTCCGGCCGCTTCGACGGCGCCGCCGATGACCGCGTTCATGTCGCCCAGAGTCTGCATCATCACATAGAAGATGGCAGGGACGGACAGGATCGCCGTTATCCAGAAGCCCTTGTAGAGGGCGCCCATGATCGACTGCTTGCGGCCGAGGCGGACGAAATAGGTGCCGATGATCGAGGTCAGGATGCACACTCCGCCGATGATCAGCGGAAGGCTCATCAGCGCCAGCATCTGCTCGGCGCCGGCGGTGACCAGAAGGGCGATCAGAACCATCGTCGCGCCGACCGTGACGACGTAGGTCTCGAACAGGTCGGCGGCCATGCCGGCGCAGTCGCCGACATTGTCGCCGACATTGTCGGCGATCACGGCCGGGTTGCGGGGATCGTCCTCGGGGATTCCGGCCTCGACCTTGCCGACCAGGTCGGCGCCGACGTCGGCGGCCTTGGTGAAGATGCCGCCGCCGAGACGGGCGAAGATCGAGATGAGCGAGGCGCCGAAGGCGAGGCTGACGAGCGCGTCGATCACCTCGCGGTCGTTGGGGGCGTGGCCCTGGACGGCGACGAGGACGTAGAAGAAGACCGAGATGGCGAGCAGGGCGAGGCCGGCGACGAGCATTCCGGTGATCGCGCCCGAGCGGAAGGCGACGGTGAGCCCGCCCTGGAGGCTGGTCCGAGCGGCCTCGGCGGTGCGGACGTTGGCGCGCACCGAGATGTTCATTCCGATATAGCCGGCGACTCCCGAGAGCAGGGCGCCGATGACGAAGCCGATCGCCTCGGTGAGCCCGAGGAAATAGCCGACCAGGGCGGCGACGACGATCCCGACGACTGCGATGGTCGTGTACTGGCGGCCGAGATAGGCCTTCGCTCCCTCCTGGATCGCCTCGGCGACGCCGACCATCCGGGCGTTGCCGGCCGGCGCGCGCAGCACCTGGGCGCTGGTGAGGATGCCATAAAGCACCGCGACGAGGCCGCAGCCAATGGCGATGAGCACGACGGTCATGAAACGTCCTTCCCCTGGATTTCAAGCAGGCAAGGGCCGGCGCCCTGGGCGGGCGCGCCCGGTGTGGCGCGCCCTTTACGGGGGAAAGGAAAAGGATTCAACCGCCGACGCTTGGCAAGCCGGCCGAGCATCGGGGCGCCCCGGCGATGCTCGTATCCGAGCGTCCCGGGAAGGGGGACGGCGCCCTCGGAATCGGCCAGCGCCAGTCCGCCGCCGGCCTCGAACCGGCCGATGCGGGACAAGGGCAATCCGATCCGCTCGGTCAGAGCGAGGATGACCGGTCCGGAGTCCTCAGCGGCCGCGAACAGCAGCTCGTAGTCGTCGCCCGCGGCCGCCGCGGCGAGGCGGGCGGCGCGGCCGTCGCCGCGCAGCGCCAGCAGGTCCGGCGACAGCGGCACCGCATCGAGCTCGATCGAAACCCGGCAGCCGCTCGCCGAGGCCATCCGCCCGGCGTCGATCAGAAGGCCGTCCGACACGTCCATCATCGCCGTGACCAGCGGCGCCAGGCGCTGCCCCGCCTCGAGCCGGGGA
>DATMVG010000149.1:0-7820 GCA_035563315.1 Allosphingosinicella sp.
CCGCACACGACGTCGCGCTCGCCGGGGTTGCGCTCGATCAGCAGCGGCGCCGCCCCGCCCCTCGCCAGCGCGATCGCGGCGGCGGCGCCGGCCGGCCCGCCGCCGACGATCAGCGCAGCCGTTCGACGCACAGGCGGAAGGGGAAGCGGCGGACCACCCGGGCCGCGCCCTCGGGGATTCCGGCGGCGGCGAGGATGGCGCGCCACTCGCCCGGCCGGAACGATCGGGCGATCGACAGCCGGCCGTCCTCGCGGACGATGCGATGGGCGCCGATCGCCCTCGCCAGCAGCGGGAAGCCGAGGAAGGAGAGGCTGTGCCGGTGGAGGTCGTTGATCAGCCAGCCGCGCTCGGCGCGCTTCTCCATGAACCGGATGAAGGCGTCGAGCTGGGCGTCGGTCATATGATGCGCGACGAGGCTGCTGATGACGAAGTCGAGCGATCCAGCGACCTCGCCATAGTCGCCGGTTCGATATTCGATCGGCCAGCCGGCGGGAGTCGCGGCTCGGGCGACGGCGGCGCTGCCGGGATTGAGATCGACTCCGATCAGGTCGACGGCGATCCCGCGCCGCCGCGCCCAGCGCGCGATCCGCCGCAGCATGTCGCCCTGGCCGAAGCCGACGTCGAGCAGCCGGAAGGCCGGCATCCCGGCGGCTCCGCGGCGCAGGAAGGCGAGCGTCGGCCGAGCCGCCAGGGTCCACCAATTGACCCGGGAAAGGTCGGCCAGCACCCGGTCGTAGACCGCCGGATCGAGGCTCGGATCGTCCATCTGCTCGTCGCGGCGGACGCGCTCCGCGAGGCCGATCACGCCGCCCGCTCGAAGTGGAAGCCCTCCGCCGCCAGGCCCGGCCCGAAGGCGATCGCCACGCCTTTCTCCACGCCGGGCCGCCCGATCAGCTCGGCGAGCACGAACATCAGGGTCGAGGAGGACATGTTGCCGAAGCGGGCGAGCACGTCGCGCGACGCGGCCAGGGCGCCCTGGGGAAGCTCGAGCCCCTTCTCGACCGCGTCGAGGATGGAACGGCCGCCGGCATGGACGGCCCAGCTGTCGATCTCGTCCGGCGACCAGCCGTTGTACAAGGCCGCCCGGACACCCTCGTCGTGGAGCGCGCCGGCGATCCGCCCAGGCACCTCGCCCGACAGGACCATCTCGAAGCCCGTATCGCCGATGCTCCACTGGATCAGCGCCTGGGAATCGGGCAGCGCCAGGGCGAACAGGTGGCTCATCTCGAGGCCCTCCGGATCGGCGCTGACCAGCGCCGCGGCGGCGCCGTCGCTGAACTGAAGCATGGCGAGCAGCGATTCGAGGTCCTCGGTCTCCTGGAGGTGGAGCGACGACAGCTCCACCGTCACCGTCAGCACTCTCGCCTCGGGCTCGGAGCGGACGATATGGTGGGCCACCCGCAGCGCGGAGACCGCCGCATAGCAGCCCATGAAGCCGACCAGGGTCCGCTCGACCCCGTCGAGGCCGAGCTCGCGGGCGATGATCTGGTCGATGCCCGGAGCGACGAAGCCGGTGCAGCTGGCGACGACGAGGTGGGTGATGCCGTCGAGGGCGGTCCGCTCGGCGAGCCGGGCGATCGCCTCGAGAGCGAGCTTCGGCGCGGCTTCGGCATAGCGGGCCATTCGCGCCGAAGTCGGCGGCGGCGAGGCCCGATAGAAATCCGGGCGGCCGCCGTCGGCGGCTCGGGGAAGCACCGACCAGCGATGCTCGATCCCCGACCGCTCGGCCATCCGGGCGAACAGCTTCCTCAGCCGGGGCTCCGCGATCCTGGCCTCGGCCCAGTCGATGAACAGCTTGTGGACGTCGTGATCGGGAACCGCGCCGGCGACGGCGTTGATGTAGGCGCGCCTCTTACTCACCGAAAAGACCTTTCGGACCTGCGCCCTGTTTCATCTTCAACGGCTAAGCCGCTTTTGGGCTCCGTGGCAATATGCGACCTAGTTTGCCGGCGGGCAGCGGTTCCAGCCCGGGCCTCGCACCACCCGGCCCGGAGTGGCGCCTTCATGCTCGCCGTCGGCCAGCACCTGCACCCCGTTGACGAAGACGTGGCGCATTCCGACCGCATATTGGTGAGGCTCGGCGAAGGTCGCGCGATCGGCGATCGCGGCTGGGTCGAAGATGGCGAGATCGGCGAAATAGCCCTGGCGCAGCGCGCCGCGGTCGGCGAGGCCGAGATTGCCGGCCGGAAGGGAGGTCAGCCGCCTGACCGCTTCCTCGAGCGGGATCAGGCCTTTGTCGCGGACGTAACGGCCGAGCAGCCGGGCGAAATTGCCGTAGGTGCGGGGGTGAGGATGCGAGTTGAGGAACACGCCTTCGGTCGCCTGGCTCGCAGCATCCGAGCCGAAGCTCATCCAGGGCAATCGGATCTGGCGGCGGACATTCTCCTCCGACATCAGGAAATAGATCGTCCCGACCCGGCTATTGTCCTCGACGACGAGGTCCATCGCCGCCTCCTCCGGGCTGGTGCCGCGCATCCTCGCCACCTCGGCCAGCGTCTTGCCGGTATAGTGGCGAAGCGCCGGGTTGCGGAACTGGGCGAGCAGCATCCCTTCCGGCCCGGCGCCGTGGAAGAGATTCTCCCACCCCTGCCCGGGCCGGCGCATCTCCTCGGCGACCCGGGCGCGCACCGCCGGATCGCGCAGCCGCTCGATCCAGGCTTCCTGTCCTCCGGCCTGGACCCATAGCGGCATCGCCGCATCGAGCCCGGTGGCGCCGGCCGGATAGGTGTACATGTCGGCGGTGATTCGAAGCCCCTCGGCGCGGGCCGCCTCGATGCGCGCGATCACCTCGCCGTAGCGGCGCCAATTGTCGCGCCCGGCCATCTTCAGATGATAGATTTCCGCCGGCGCGCCGGAGCGGCGGGCGATCTCGATCAGCTCGTCGAGCGACTCCATGATGTCGTCGCCCTCGGAGCGCATGTGGCTGATGTACATGCCGCCGCAACGGCCGGCCTCGCCGACCAGGGCGACCAGCTCGTCGGTCTCGGCGAAATGGGCGGGCGCGTACATGAGCGAGCTTCCGACCCCCATCGCGCCCTCGTCCATCGCCCGGCGGACGAGCTCGCGCATCCGCGCCAGCTGCTCGGGCGTCGGATCGACGTCGCCTTCGCCGAGCTCGTGGACCCGCACCGTCGTCGCTCCGACGAAGCTGGCGACGTTGTGCGAGACTCCGCGCCGCTCGAGATGCTCGAGATATTCGCCCAGGCTCGTCCATTCGATCCGATAGCGGATGTCGCCCTGCCGCGATTCCTCGAGCCGCTTCATCGACTCGTTGAGCGGGCCCATCGACCAGCCTTCGCCCATCACCTCCAGAGTCACGCCCTGGCGGATGTCGCTCTGGCCGCGGCCGTCGTGAAGCAGCGATTCGGTCGCCCAGCTCAGCATGTTGATGAAGCCGGGCGCGACGGCCAGGCCGCGGGCGTCGATCTCGCGCGCCGCCGGCCCGGGCGCGGCCGGGCCGACATAGGCGATCCGGTCGCCGCGGATCGCCACGTCGCCGGCATAGGGCGCGGCGCCGCTGCCGTCATAGACGGTGCCGCCGCGGATGACGACGTCGTAGCCCGCCTCGCGCTGCGCCGGCGCGGTCGCGCAGCCGGCGAGCAGGGCGGCCGCGCCCAGGGCCGCGAGGGCGCGCGAAAGGGTCACCGCCCGCCCAGCTCGGTCGCCAGATCGTGGATATGGTCGAGCGCCGCATAGAAGCCCGCCACCGGGATGCGCTCGTTCAGGCCGTGAAAGAACATGTCGGAATCCTTCATGAAGATCCCGGAGCTGGCCCAGGTCGGGATGCCGGCGTTGCGATAGACCAGGCCGTCCGTCCCGCCCGATTCCTGGTAGGGCGTGATCGGAAGGCCCGGATAGCGCTCGTGGATCGAGCGCGCGATCGCCTCCATCACGTCGGCGCGCGGCTCGGAGACCGGGCTTTCGACGGGGTTTCCGGTCACCTCGATGGCGATGTTCGGATTGGCGACGACCTCGGCGAGGGTCGAGCGAACGCTCTCGACTCCGACTCCGGGGAAGACTCGGCAATTGACCATCGCCTCGGCGCGCTGCGGGAGCGCGTTCTCGGCATGGCCGGCATCGAGCATCGTCGCCACGCAGGTGGTGGCGACGACCCCGCCCTCGGTCGGGCTGAGCCGAAGCGCGGCGCCGGCCTCGGCATCCTCGGGATTGGCGGCGAAGCGGCGCAACAGCTCGCCTTCGGCGCCGGGCAGGATCCGGCCGAGCGTTTCGAAATAGCCCCGGGTCAGGGCATTGCTCATCACCGGGAAGCGGTGGCCCCTGATCCGGAGCAGGGCCTCGGCAAGCTCGTAGATCGCATTGTCCGGCCGCGGCCGGCTGCTGTGCCCGCCCGGGTTGCGGACGGTCAGCCGGTAGGTGACGTAGGTCTTCTCGCCGCCCTGGACGACGTACATGAGCGGCTGCCCCTCCTCGGTGAGGCCGCCGCCGCCGGCATCGGTGTTGATCGCATATTCGGCGCCGCGCACCCATTCGTGCGCCGCGACCAGCCGGGTCGTCGCCATTCCGGTCTCCTCGTCGCCGATGAAGGCGAAGACGAGCGTCCGCCGCGGCCGGCGGCGGTCGGCCTTCATGCGCAGGATGGTCGACACCATCGCCGCGATTCCGGCCTTGTTGTCGCCGGTGCCGCGGCCGAAGAAATAGCCATTCTCCTCGACCAGGGTGAAGGGGCTTCGCTCCCAGTCCTCCGGGCGCGCGTCGACCACGTCCATATGCCCCGAGAAGAGGATCGGACGGGCCGCCGCATCGCTGCCGGGGATCCGCACCAGCATCGCCGCCGTCTCCTGGTGGGGCAGGATGACGATGTCCTCGGCGGCGACTCCGCCCGAGCGCAGGGTCTCGGCGATGTAGTTCGCCATCGCCGGCACCTGGCCGTGGCCGGCGGCGGTTCGGAACGAGATCAGGCGCTCGTAGATCTGCCGGGCCTGCCGCTCGTGAGGGGCGTCCTGGGCCGCCGCCGGAGCCGCCGCCAGCAAGGCGGCCGCCAACCATGATCCGATCCGTCGCATAATCTTCCCCCCGCTCCGCCGGCTATTCGTCACCGGAATCGTCGATCGCCTTGTAGATGACGATGCCGCCGACCACCGCCGCGACCAGCACCGCCACCCCGATGATGCCGGCGGTCGGCCCGACCAGATTGCTTCGCCGCGCCTGCTCGCCGGTCATCGGCCGGCCCGCCATGTACAGCGTCGGCCGGCGGTCGCCGGCCAGCCGAAGGTCGAAGGCGTTCGATCGGACCACCGGCGCCGTCGGCGCCCGGGCGTCGCGATAATCGTGGCTCACCGTCATCCTGAGCCCGGCCTGGGCGCGGCCGCCGCGCGGCCCGCCGAACGGGATCTCGACATAGGCGCCGATTCCGGCGCCGCTGCGCCGGGCGCCCGATTCGTTGAATTGGGCGAAGTCCGCGGCCAGACAGGGCGACGCGGCCATCGAACATGCGGCGGACAAGGCGATCATCTTCCTCGACATGACTACATCCCTGCTTGTTCGCCCGCGGACGGGCCCGGATCAGGGATGCTGAACTTCGCCGCGAGGCTCAAGCGGAATCGCTCTGGGCGAAGGGCGGACCCCTGCTGACAGGCCGGGGACTTGCCGCTAAGCAGGCCGGCCGGAGGGACGATCGTGAAGCCAGCGCTCGGAGCGGTCCTGCTCATCGCCGCCTCGCCGCTCGGAGCGGCCGACCGCGCCCCGATCCTCGACATGCACATGCACGCGCTCGCCGCCGATGAGCAGGGGCCGCCTCCGCTCGCCATGTGCACGCCGTTCGCCGGCTTCGACGCCTGGGACCAGCGGCGGCCCTATCGCGAGCAATTCCTGCAAAGGCTGCGGGAGCCGCCCTGCCCCGATCCGGTCTGGTCGCCGATGACCGACGACGAGGTGCGCAGCCGAACCCTCGCGGTCATGGAGCGGCTCAACGTGATCGGCGTGCTGAGCGGGCCGGCCGATCGGGTCGAGGCGTGGCGGCGCACCCGGCCCGAGCGCTTCATCCCGGCCGTCGAACTCTCGCTCGAGCCCGGGACCACGCCCGAGCGCCTACGGGAGCTTCGTCGCGGCGGCCGGCTCGAGGTGCTCGGCGAGGTCACCACCCAGTATCTGGGCGTGGCCCCCGACGATCCCCGGCTCGAGCCTTATTGGGCGCTGGCGGAGGAGCTCGACATTCCCGTCGCCATCCACGTCGGCACCGGCCCGCCGGGCGCCATCTATCTCGGCGCCGAAGGCTATCGCGCCCGGCTTCACAGCGCGCTCACCATGGAGGAGGTGCTGGTCCGCCACCCCAGGCTGCGAGTCTATCTCTCCCATGCCGGCTACCCGATGATCGACGACCTGCTGGCGCTCCTCTACGCCCACCCCCAGGTCCATCTCGACGTCGGAGTCATCGTCTACACCCAGCCGCGACCCGCTTTCTATCGCTATCTCGAGCGGATCGTCGAAGCCGGCTTCGAAAGCCGGATCATGTTCGGCTCCGACCAGATGGTCTGGCCCGAGACGATCGAACGGGCGATCAGGGTCATCGAGGAGGCGCCCTTCCTCAGCGAGGCGCAGAAGCGCGCGATCCTCTACGACAATGCCGCGCGCTTCCTCCGGCTCGGCGCGGAGCAGCGGGCCCTGCATCAAAGGCTCGGGCGTGACTAGCCGGAGCGGCATCCGGCTCGTCCGGGCCAGAGCGTGATCGTCTTTCGAAAGACCGCCCCTCCTTCCGCACCTGGCGATGACAACCTCTCGCCCCAATCGGTTGCGCCGGGCGGCTCGCGCCGCGCTCGACACCCTCTCTCCCGCGGCATAGGGTGCAGCCGACCGGGGAGAACGGCATGACTTCGACCGACGTACAGTTCAGCGGCTCGATTCCGGCGCTTTACGACCGCTATCTGGTGCCCCTGCTGTTCGCCCCCTATGCCGCCGATCTGGCCCGCAGGGTGGCCGCGCTCGAGCCTCGGCGAATCCTCGAGACCGCGGCCGGAACCGGCGTCGTCACCGCGGAGATGGCGGGCGCGGTGCCCGCCGCCGAGATCGTCGCGACCGATCTCAACCAGGCGATGCTCGACGTCGCCGCCGAGCGCGTGGCATCGGACCGGGTCGCCTTCCGCCAGGCCGACGGCCAGTCATTGCCCTTCGACGATTCGAGCTTCGACGTCGTCGCCTGCCAGTTCGGGGTGATGTTCTTCCCCGACCGGATCGCCGCCTATCGCGAGGCTCGGCGGGTGCTTCGTCCCGGCGGGACCTTCCTGTTCAACGTCTGGAACCGGCTCGAGGACAATCCCGTCTCGCACCATCTGGCCCGGGCGGTGGCGGCGCTCTTCCCCGACGATCCGCCGACCTTCCTCGAGCGGATCCCCTTCGGCTACCACGACAAGGCGCGGATCGAGCAGGACCTGCGGGCGGCGGGCTTCGACGAGGTCGCCGGCGAGACCCTCGAGCGGCGCAGCCGGGTCGAATCGCCGCGCGCCGCGGCGACCGGCCTGTGCCACGGCACTCCGCTCCGCGCGGAGATCGAGAAGCATGGGCCCGAGCGGCTCGACGAGGCGACCGAGGCGGCCGCCGCCGCGCTGGCCGGGCTGACCGGACCGGGCGAGGTCGAGGCGCCGATGTCGGCGCACGTGTTCAGCGCCCGGGGATAGAGGGTCATCCTCTTCCCAGAACCGCCCATCCTGAGCGGGGCTGGATCGAGCTAGGGCGCTATCGGGCTAGCTTGACCAAAACCCGCTCATCCTGAGTAGGGACTGAGCCTGGCGAAGGCCCGTATCGAAGGACGGTCCTTCGATACGCCACTTCGACTTCGCTCAGTGGCTACTCAGGATGAGCGGTTC
>DATMVG010000150.1:0-31140 GCA_035563315.1 Allosphingosinicella sp.
GCCGCCTCGCCTGGCGCCTGCCCCCGCCGCGCCCGGGCCGCCGATCCAGTTCCAGCCGCGAACGATCGGCGGCCGGGTCGACGGCATCGCCGTGAGCCCCGGCGGCGACGGCCGCGCCTTCCGCGCCGCCGGCTTCGCGCCGGGCGACGTCATCGTCTCGGTCAACGGCCAGCGGGTGACCTCGACCGAGCAGGCGCGCGCCCTTCTCCGGCAGTCGGGGGGCCAGGCGACGGTCGTCGTCAATCGCGGCGGGGTCGCCGTGCCGATGCGAGTGAGGCTCAACCTGTGAAGCGTTTCCTGATCGCTCTTGCCCTTCTCTGCGCTTCGCTCTCCCCGGCTGCGGCTCAGCATGTGCTGAACCTGCGCGACGCCGACATTCGCGCCTTCATCCAGGACGCCGCGCGGGTGACCGGACGGACCTTCATCATCGACCCGGCGGTCCAGGGGCGGGTGTCGGTGGTGACCGACCGGGCGCTGTCGCGAAGCGAGTATTTCGAGCTCTTCCTGTCGACCCTGCGCGCCAACGGCTTCGTCGCCGTGCCCGCCGCGGGCGGCGCGCTGAGGGTCCAGCCGATCGCCGGCGCCGCCGCCTCGGCGCCGGTGGGCGGGTCGCGGCGGGGCAGCCCGAGCGGCTTCGTCACCGAGATATTGAGGGTCCGCAACATCGACGCCGCCGCCGCGGTCGAGACCCTTCGGCCGCTGGTCAGCCGCGACGGCTCGATCACCGCCGGCCGCAACTCGATCGTCATTTCCGACTTCGCCGACAATGTCCGCCGGATCCGCCAAGTGCTCGGCCAGATCGACGTCGATTCCGGAGTCACCCGAGTGATCGGCCTCGAACATGCCGGCGCGCGCGAGATCGGCGAGGCGCTGGGCGAGCTTGCTCCGGAAGGCGTGTCGGTCGTCCCGGTCGACAGCTCCAACGCCATCGCGCTTCGCGGCGACGCCGGCACGGTGGCCCAGCTCGTCGCCATCGCCGAGGAGCTCGACCGGCGAGCCGCGAGCGGGAGCGAGATTCGGGTCGTGTTCCTCGAGCATGCCGACGCCGAGCAGCTCCTTCCCGTGCTCCAGCAGCTGCTCGGCCAGGCGGTGACTCCGCCGACCAGCCGCGAGCGGCTCCGGCGCAGCCGCCGCGCCGACGACGACGGCAACCAGCCGACGATGCAGGCCGATGCGCCGACACCGGCGCCGGCCGCCGCGGCGGCGCCGAGCGGGACTCCGCCGCTCGCCGCCCGCAACGCCGTCGTGACGCGTTTCGAAGGCGCCAATGCCATCGTCATCTCGGCGACCCCCGACGTCCAGCGCATGCTCGGCGAGGTGATCCGCCAGCTCGACGTTCGCCGCCAGCAGGTGCTGGTCGAGGCGATCATCGTCGAGATCTCTGACGGCGCCGCTCAGCAGCTCGGAGTCCAGCTGTTCCTTTCGGGCCTGCAGGGCTCGAACATCCCGTTCGCGGTCACCAATTATTCGAACATCGCGCCGAACGCCAACCTGATCGCCGGCGCCATCGCCGCGCGCGAGCTCGGCGCCTCGGACGATCTCGTCGACGACCTCGAGGACGCCGCGATCGGCTCGATCGCGAGCGCGACCGGAGGTCTTGCCGGCGCCGCCTTCCGAACCGGCAACGCCATCTTCGGTGCCATCGTCAATGCGGTGCGCTCCGACAACCGGTCGAACATCCTGTCGACCCCGTCGATCATGACCCTCGACAACCAAGAGGCGCGGATCCTGGTCGGCCAGGAAATCCCGATCACCACCGGCGAAGCTCTGTCGAACAATTTCGACAATGCCTTCCGAACGGTCCAGCGCCAGAATGTCGGCATCACCCTGGAGGTGCGGCCGCAGATCAATGCCGGCGGAACGATCAAGCTCGACCTCAGGCAGGAGGTGAGCTCGATCGCCGGCGCCGTCTCCAACAACAATCCCGAGATCATCCTCAACAAGCGCGAGATCGAGACCACCATCACGGTCGACGACGGCGAGATCGTCGGCATCGGCGGCCTCCTGGACGACAACGAGCGCCGCACCCTGGAGCGGATTCCGCTGCTCGGCGACATCCCGGTCCTCGGCAATCTCTTCCGGTCGCGCGGGCGGTCGCGGGGGAGGACGAACCTGATGATCTTCATCCGGCCCACCATCCTTCGCTCGGCCGACGACGCCCGGGCGGTGAGTGCGCGCCGCTACGGCTACGCCCGCGGCCAGCAACTCCTCTCCAACCCGCGCCGCGAGCCGACTCTGGACGAGCTGGTTCGCGACTATCTCGGCACCGTGCCGCCGGCGGCGCCCGCGACGCCGCAGCCGCAGGACGCCGTGGTGACCCCCGCCGAGCTTCCGCCGAGCGAGGCGCCCCCGCAATGAGGATCGGGCGCGGCGACGAATTCGACGCGGCCGCGCCCGCACCGGCGGTTCGCGTTCCTTACGCTTTCGCGCGCCGGCATGGCCTGATCGTCACCGGCGAGACCGACGGGCGCGCCGATGTCGCGATCAGGCAGGACGCCGATCCGAGGGCGTGGATCGAGTTGCGCCGTTTCCTCGGCCGGCCCTTCGCCTTGCACAAGGTCGACTCCGCCGCCTTCGACCGACTGCTTTCCGACCTTTACGCCTCCGGCGCCGAGGCGGCCGCCGACGCTGCCGGGTCGCTCGGCTTCGACGACGATCTCGGCCATCTCGCCGCTGCCCTGCCGAGCGCGGACGACCTGCTCGACACGTCGGACGACGCGCCCGCCATCCGACTGATCAACGGAATCATCGCCGATGCCGCTCGCCAGGGCGTCTCCGATATCCATATCGAGCCCTACGAGACGGGGCTGGTGGTCCGGATGCGGATGGACGGCGTGCTTCGCGAGACGCTGCGTATGCCGCCGCACGTGGCTCCGGTCGTGGTCAGCCGGGTCAAGGTGATGGCCCGGCTGGATATCGCCGAGCGCCGGCTGCCCCAGGACGGACGGATCGGACTGACGCTCGGCGGCAAGCTGATCGACGTGCGCGTCTCGACCCTGCCGAGCCGAGCCGGCGAGCGGGTCGTGCTTCGCATCCTCGACAAGGACAATGCCGGCATCGACCTCGACCGGCTCGGCATGAGCGACGGCGTCAAGGCGCTCTTCCGCGGCGCGCTCGCCGAGCCCAACGGAATCGTCCTCGTCACCGGCCCGACCGGCTCGGGCAAGACGACCACGCTCTACGCCGGTCTCAAGCTGCTCAACGACGGCAGCCGCAACATCCTCACCGTCGAGGATCCGGTCGAATATGCGGTCGACGGCGTCGGCCAGACCCAGATCAACCCGCAGGTGGGCCTCTCCTTCGCCACCGGCCTGCGCGCGATCCTTCGCCAGGATCCGGACGTGGTGATGGTCGGCGAGATTCGCGACCGCGAAACCGCCGACATCGCCGTCCAGGCGGCGCTCACCGGCCATCTCGTCCTCTCCACCGTCCACACCAACGATTCGGTCGGCGCGATCACCCGCCTCAGGGACATGAAAGTGGAGCCGTTCCTGATCGCCTCCACCGTGCGCGCGGTGCTTGCTCAGCGGCTGGTGCGGCGGCTGTGCCCCGACTGCCGCGCTCCCGTCCAGGCCGCCCCGGCGCTGTCCGGCCTGCTCGGCATCGAGCCCGGCACGACCGTCTTCGAACCGCGCGGATGCGGCGCGTGCGGCGGCGCCGGCTACAAGGGCAGGGTCGGGCTGTTCGAGGCGATCAGGGTCGACGATTCGATCCGCCGGCTGATCAATGCCGGCGGCGACGAGACGGCGATCGCCGCCCACGCCTTCCGATCCTCGCCGACCCTGGCGGCGGCGGCCCGAGCGCTCGTCCTCGACGGCGTCACCAGCGCCGAGGAAGCGATCCGGGTGTCGCGCCACGAGGCCCTCGATGCCTGACTTCGCCTATGTCGGGCTCGACACGGCCGGGCGCGAGCGGCGCGGCTCGGTGCGCGCCGAGAGCCCCGATGCGGCCAAGGCCCAGCTCGTCTCGCGCAGGCTCTATGTCGTCAGGATCGAGCCGACCTCGCAGGCCGCCGCACCGCCCTTGCTGTCCCGCCGCCTGATCGCGCGCAAGCGGCTCGGCGCCAAGCAGCTGACCTTGTTCACTCGCCAGCTGGCCACCCTGATCACGGTGGCACCGCTCGAGGAGGCGCTGCGAACCCTTTCCCGACAGGCCGAGCGCGAGGAGGTCCGCCGGGTGCTCGGCTCGGTTCACGAAGGCGTCGTCGAGGGCCGGCGCCTCGCCGACGCCATGGGCCGCGAGCCGAAGAGCTTCCCGCCGCTCTACCGCGCGATGGTCTCCGCCGGCGAGAGCTCGGGCACCCTGCCCAAGATCCTAGAGCGGCTGGCCGGCTTGCTCGAGCGGCAGGCGCAGGTGCGGGGCAAGGTGCTGTCGACCCTCGCTTATCCGGTGATCCTGGCGATCGTCGCGGCCTTCGTCGTCTTTGCTCTGATGATCTTCGTCGTCCCCAAGGTGGTCGAGCAGTTCGAGGATGTCGGCCAGGAGCTGCCGCTGCTGACCCGGATCGTGATCGGACTGTCCGAGTTCCTCAGCCAGTGGTGGTGGGCCCTGCTCATCCTCGTCGCGCTCGCCGCCTTGCTCGGCGCCCGGGCCCTCAAGGAGGAGGGGCTGAGGATGAAGTTCGACCGCTTGCTGCTCCGCCTGCCGCTGGTGGGGCGGCTGATCCGCGACCTTCACGCGGCCCGGCTGGCGCGCACTCTGTCGACGATGGTGGCGAGCCGGCTGCCCCTGCTCGAGGGGCTCAGGCTGACCACCGGCACCGTCCACAACCGCGTTCTGCGCGCCGCCTCGGCCGAGATCGCCGAGACGATCCGGACCGGCGGCAGCCTCTCGGGGGCGCTTCGCAAGGCCGGCGTGTTCCCGCCTCTGCTCGTCTATCTCGCCGCGTCGGGCGAAGCGTCGGGAAGGCTCGATCTCATGCTGGAACGGGCCGCCGACTATCTCGACCGCGAGTTCGACGCCTTCACCACCACAGCCCTGGCGCTGCTCGAGCCCGCGATCATCATCGTCATGGGCATCGTCGTCGCTCTGATCGTGCTGTCGATCCTGCTCCCGATCCTGCAGCTCGACACTTTGGCGGGAGGATATTGATGAAGTTGCCGAACCCAAGGCGTGCTCCCCGGAAGGCGGGAGCCCAGTTGCTCGGGCGCCTTCGCTGGGCCCCCGGCTGCGCGGGGGCGCCATCCCGCTCGCCGCGCGAGCGGGAAGGCGGCTTCTCGCTGGTCGAGCTGATGGTGGTGATCGTCATCATCGGCCTCCTCGCCACCATCGTCATCATCAACGTCATGCCGGCCGCCGACCGGGCCGCGGTCACCAAGGCGCGGGCCGACATCGCGACGCTCGAGCAGGGGATCGAAATGTACCGGCTCGATCACCTGCGCTACCCGACCGCTCAGGAGGGGCTGCAGGCGCTGCTCGCCGGCAACTACATCCGGCGGCTTCCGGACGATCCCTGGGGCAATCCGTATCGCTACACCGCTCCGGGGCCGGAGGGACGGCCGTTCCAGATCGCCTCGTTTGGCGCCGACGGCCGGGAAGGCGGTTCCGACGAAAATGAAGACATCGCCAACTGACCCCGCCGGCTCGGCGATCCTCGTCCTCTTCGCCGACGAGGCAGGCGCGCTCGGCTGCTGGCTGCTCGCCGGCGATGGCGGCGCGGCCGGTGCCGGCGAGGTATCCGCGGGCCTCCCCATCGGATGGGCGAAGGCCGTCCTCGTCGTCCCCGGCGAGCAGGTGACGGTGCACTGGCTGGACCTGGCGGACGGGCTTGCTCCCGCTCAGGCCGCCGCCGCGGCGCGCCTGATGCTCGCCGATGCCAGCGCCGAGCCGATCGCCGATCTCCACGTCGCGGTCGGACGCCCCGAAGGGGGGCTGACCCCGGCCGCGCTCGTCTCGTCCGCCCGGATGTCGGCCTGGCTCGCGGCCGCGGCCGCGGCGGGAGTCGATCCCGACGCGGTGGTGCCGTCGCCGCTTCTGCTCGACGCGCCGGCCGACGGCTTCATCCGGCGCGAGGTCGGCGCGCTGTCCGACTATCGCGGGCCGGCCGCCGCATTCACCCTGGAGCCGGACCTGGCCGAGGCTCTGACCGGCGGCGCCGCGGTCGAGACGATCGACGAGGCGCGATTCGAGGCGGAGCTGGGACCCGTCCTCGCCGCGCCTCCGCTCGACCTGCGCCAGGGACCGTTCGGCCGGCGGCGCCAGTGGAAGGTCGAGGCCGGGCGGCTGCGCCGGGTGGCCGCCTTCGCCATCGCTCTGGCCGTGCTGACCCTGGCCGTGCAGGTGGCGACCATCCTCAGCTACACCTTCGCCGCCGATCGCATCCAGGCCGAAGCGGATGCGCTTGCCGGTGGCGCGACCGGTTCGGGAGACGGGCTTCGCCCGGCTTTCGGCGCCGCCGCTTCGGTGCTGTTCGAAGCGGTCCGCTCGACCCCCAATGTCGAGCTCTCCCGAATCGACTATCGCCCCGACGGCAGCCTCGCCGCGACGGTGATGATCGACAATCCGGCTACTTTCACGGCCTTCCAGGCCCGGATCGAGGCGGTCGGTCTGCGCGTCGAGCCCGGCGAGCAGCGCACGGCCGGCGGCCGGGCGACGGCCGATCTGATCGTGCGGCCGGCATGATCGAGGGCATCGTCGGCTGGTGGCGGCTGCGAACCTCCCGCGAGCAGCGGCTGCTTCTGGTCATGCTGGCGCTCATCGTCCTGGTCGCGGGATGGTTGCTGGTGATCAGGCCGCTCTCCGACGGCCTCGATCGGGCGCAGCGGCGCCACGGCGACGCGGTCTCGGCGCTCGCCGAGGCACGGGCGCGGGCGGAGGCGAGCCGGGCGCTCCACCGCGACGGGCTGGGCGCGGCGCCGCTGCCCGTCGACGCCTTTCTCAGCCGGACCGCGACCGAGGCCGGCTTCACCGGAGCTAGGATCGCCGGCCAAGGGCCGTCGGCGGCGATCATCGCCATCGACGCGGCTCGGCCGCAGGCCTTCTTCGCCTGGGTTCGGCTGATGGAGCGGCGCGGCCTCGTCGTCCGCTCGCTGAGCGCGCGCACCAATCAGGACCAGACCCTCGCCGTCGAGGCCGAGTTCAGGGCGCGGACCGGCTGATGCGGATCCGACTGCCGCTGGGGAGGACCCTGTTCCTCGCCGCCGCCTTCCTGTTCGCCCTCGTCGCGCTGCTGCCGCTTCGGCTGGTGCTGGGCGGGATCGGCTTCGACGAGCGCGGCCTCACCGCCCGGGCGGCGACCGGCAGCGTCTGGCGCGGCGCCCTTCAGGAGGCGCAGATCGGTCCGGTCGCCCTCGGCGACGTCAAGGCGCGCCTCAATCTGCTGCCATTGCTGCTCGGCCGGGCGCGGCTGTCGCTCGCCGGCGCGGATCCCGCCACCCCGTTCGAAGGCGCGGCGTCGCTGTCGCGCCACAGCTTCGGCTTCGAGGATGTGACCGGGCGCTTCCGCCTCGGCGCGCTGTCCTCGCCGGTGCCGCTCACCTCGCTCGATTTCCAGGACGTGAGCGCCGGCTTCGCCAGCGGCCGCTGTACCCGTGCCGAGGGCCGCGTCAGGGCAGCGGTCGCGGGGGAGGTGGCGGGCATCGGCCTCGCTTCCGGGCTGAGCGGCAACCCGCGCTGCGCCGACGATGCGCTGCTCCTCCCCCTGGCGAGCCAGTCGGGCATGGAGCAGCTCAACATCCGCCTCTTTGCCGACGGCCGCTACCGGCTCGACCTTTTCGTGCGCAGCGCCGACGAGGCGATACGGGCCCGCCTGCTCGCCGCCGGCCTGCGTCCCGTCGGGCGGGGCTTCGGCATGCGGGTCGACGGCAGGTTCTGACCCGTTCGCCGCAGCAAGGGAGAAAAACCTGACCCGGGTCGTTTCTTCGGCACACTGCACTCAAGTGCGGGCGTGGGGGCTTTCGGCCGCGCGATTTTCGATGCGCGCGGGAATGGCAGGAGGCCAAGAAATGAATCGCTATTATGTCGCAGCCGGAGCGCTGCTGCTGAGCACGTCGACATTCGCCCTGGCGGCGGATACCAAGCCGATCGACGAGAATAGGGTCGAAGCGGTCAAGGTCGCCACCGACGCGATCGTCGCGACCGACGCCAAGGTTGCCACCGGGTCCAAGTCGTTCGAGGCGGGCTGGGACGGCTCGCTTGCGGCGACGAAGCCCGATATCGCCGCCGGCAGCGAAACCAAGGCCGAGCTGGCCTCGTTCGACGGCGGCTTCGACAAGCCGGCATGGGCGGACACCGAAGGCAAGCTGCAGACCGCTTCCCTCGACGCCGAGCCGAAGCTCCAATCGGCTTCGTTGGAAACCGATTCGAAGTTCGGGACGGCCGGGCTGGAGAGCGACTCCAAGGTCGAGACCGCGTCGTTAGATTCGTTCGACAAGGCCGAAACCGCCCACACCGGCATGGGCGGCCCGCTCGAGACCGACTCCGCGACGACGGCGAGCCTGACGCCGCAGCCCGCGACCCAGAATTATCCGCCCTGCGACCCCGGCCCCGGCGATGATCGCTGCATCCAGCTCTACGAGGAGGGCGTCCGCACCCAGCTCGCCAGCTGGAACCGGCCGACCGGCGGCCTGCTCGACGATTCGTCCGCGACCGCGATGGGCGGCCCCTACGAGCCGGTCGCCCACGGCTCGGCCGAGGCGATCGACAGCGCGCAGGGCGGTCCGTTCGAGCCGGTCGGCAACGACGCCGCCGAGATCGCGATGAACGGCGACGGCGCGATCGACGCCGCCGAGGGCGAGACCCTCGACAGCGAGATGGCCGCTTCCGGCGCCGCCGCCGCTGAGAGCGAAGTCGCCCAGCACAGCGAATTCACCGGCGTCGGCGGACCGGTCGAGGCGCAGTCGGGCTATCCGCCTTGCTCGCCCGGCCCAGGCGACGATCGCTGCATCCAGCTCTACGAGCAGGGTATCAGCGGCGCCGGCAACTAAACGCGGCGCGCGCGCAAGGGGCCGTCAGGTGACAGTCGCCTGACGGCCCCTTCACGCCGGCTCGCCGGGATTCGCCTGTTCCTGCTCGGCGAGCCAGGCATTGACCTTGGCCAGGCTCCGCTCGAGCGCCGCGACGGTGCGTCGCACCTGGGCCGGATCGCGGTCCGCCAGGGCGATGTCGGAGACCCAATAGGTTTCCGACAGCCATTCCTCGCCGCCTTCGCCATCGCTCACCGAAACGCCGAGGAACGCCTCCTCGGCATCGATCCATTCCTCGCCTTCGGCCCGCACCGCGTGGAAACGGATGCTTGCCGCCTGCCGGAAGTCGCTTCGGCAGATTTCGCGGGCGGTCTCGAGGATCGGGGCGATCAGCTCCCAGTCGAGCTTGTCACCCGCCATCGTCTCATAGACGGCGTTGACGATCTGCTTTTGCACGACATTGTGGAAGTCGGCGGTGGTGAAGGGAGGGTCGGCCATGGTCGCTCCTGCGCTGTCGCAAGCAGAGCGCCCGGTCAAGCCGCGGCGAGCCAGTCCGGATAGCGGGCGAGAAGGTCCTCGGGCCCGTCGTAAATCGCCGTGGCGCCCGCTTCGAGCAGCCAATCCTCGGCGAATCCGCCGCAGCGAACGCCGACCGCTGCGATTCCGAGCTTCGCCGCGGCCTTGATGTCCCATGGCGAGTCGCCGACGACGACCGCCTCGCGGGTGCCGAGCGGCGCCACCTTACCGAGCGCGGCGGCGAAGATGTCGGGGCAGGGCTTGGAACGTTCGACGTCGTCCTTGGTGGTCGTCGCGAAAACGAGATCGGCGCCTCCGATCAGGTTCATGTGGAAGTCGAGTTCAGCCTGCTTGGCCGAGGTCGCGAGCACGATCTTGATCCCGTCGGCATAGAGCCGCTCGAAGAGCGCCCGAACGCCCGGGAAGGGCGCGGCGCGCGGCAGATAGTCGCGTTGGAACAGTTCGGCGCGAAGCGCCTCCATCTCCTGCTGGCGGTGCTCGACCAGCTCGGGCGGAAGCAGGGTCGGAAGCAGGTTGTCGCCGCCCTTGCCGATCTGCTCCCGGACCTCGCCGAACGGAAGCTCGACCCCGAAGCGGCGCAAGGTCTCCTGCCAGGCCCCGGCGTGGAGGTCGTTGCTGTCGACGAGCGTGCCGTCGACGTCGAACAGGACGGCCCCGATCACGGCTAGATGCGAGCCTGTCGGCCGCGGCCGAGCAGGCTCAGCAGCAGCGAGAAGAAGCCGAGGCGAGCGACGACCTTGCCGAACGAGGGCGCGCCCGGGCGAGACGGCGGCTCCGCCGATGCCGCCGGTGCGGCCTCCTCGTCGCGAACCTGCGCCTTGCCGACCTTGATCTCGACGATCGCGTTCAGCTCGGCGCCGATGAGGACGATATAGGCGGTGAGGTAGAGCCAGGTGAGGAAGACGATGACGGCGCCCAGCGAACCGTAGGTCGCGTTATAGTCGCTGAAATTGGCGACATAGGCGCCGAAGCCGAGCGTCGCGGCGAGCCAGGCCAGGGTCGCGACTCCCGATCCGGGGGTGATCCACTTCCACTCCGCCTCCGGCCGGTTCGGGCCGTAGCGGTAGATCACCGCGAGCAGCAGCACCACCGCCGTCGCGGCGGCGAGAAAGAAGGCGGCCTTGAGCAGGAACTGAAGCACCCCGCCGAGGTCGGGGACGAGCGCCTCGAGAAAGTGAAGCGCCGAGATGGCGAGGATGGCGAGGAACAGGACGATGACGGCGCCCGCCGTCATCGCCAGCGACATCAAGGTGCGCTTGACCAGGCCTCGGGTCTCGCCGACCTCGAAGACGATGGTGAGCGCGGTCATGATCGAAGCCGCGCCTTTGCTCGCGCCGTAGAGGGCGATGCCGATCGCCAGCAGCAGGGCGAAGCCGGTCTTGGCGCCGCTCGACTCGGTCATGCTCTGGAGCTGGTCGCCGATGATGGTCGCCGCGTTTTGCGGAATGACGCTGGTCAGCGTCTGCATGTGGCTCACCACCGACGCCGGCTCGGCGACCAGGCCGTAGCTCAGCACGAGCGCGGTGAGCAGCGGGACGAAGGCGAGGAAGGCATAGAAGGCGACGCCGGCCGAGACCAGGCTCAGATTGTCCTCGCCGGCATCCTTCCAGGTCGCAAGGGCTATCTCCTTCCAGCCGCGCGGCGGGATGTCCGCCGGGCTGTCGACCGGCTGCGCAGGCGCTGGAGCGGAGGGATCGGCCACGGCAATGCCAAAGCCGCGGGCTCGGCGCGGGTTCCACCCCGACCGGCGCTTTTCCGCTTTTGCCCCGGATGCTAGGGCTCGCCGCCATGACGGCCGCCTGGAGCTTCTCGATCGATCGCGGCGGCACCTTCACCGACATCGTCGCCCGCTCCCCCGAGGGCGAGCTGGTGGTGCGCAAGCTGCTGTCGGACAATCCGGAACGCTATGACGATGCGGCGGTGGCCGGAATCCGTCGGATCCTGGAGGAGCGCGGAGGTGGCGCGATCGGCTCGGTGAAGATGGGCACGACCGTAGCCACCAACGCGCTTCTCGAACGCAAGGGCGAGGAGGTGGTGCTCGCCATCACCGCCGGCTTCGGCGACGCGCTTCGCATCGGCTACCAGGCGCGGCCGGACATTTTCGCCCGCCGAATCGTCCTTCCCGAGCCGCTTTATTCGCACGTCATCGAGGTGGACGAGCGGGTCAGCGCCCGCGGCGAGGTGCTTCGAGCGATCGACGTCGAGGCGGCTCGCTCGGCGCTCCGGCAGGCCCGTGACCGCGGCTACCGGGCGATCGCGATCGTTCTGATGCACGGCTGGCGCTGGACCGCGCACGAGGCGGCGCTGGCCGCGATGGCGAGGGAGATCGGCTTTGAGCAGGTCTCGGCGAGCCATGAGGTCGAGCCGCTGATCAAGCTGATCGGCCGCGGCGACACCGGGGTCGTCGACGCCTATCTCTCGCCCGTTCTGCGCCGCTATGTCGACCGAGTCGTCGCCGGCCTCGGCGGCGCGGGACGGCTGTTCTTCATGCAGTCGAACGGCGGGCTCACCGACGCGGCCGCCTTCCGCGGCAAGGACGCGATCCTCTCGGGGCCAGCCGGCGGGATCGTCGGCATGGCGCGGACCGCCGGCCAGGCCGGCTTCGGCCACGTCATCGGTTTCGACATGGGCGGCACCTCGACCGACGTCTCGCACTTTGCCGGCGCCTATGAGCGGACCAGCGAGCGCGCCGTCGCCGGGGTCAGGGTGCGAGCGCCGATGCTGGAAATCCATACGGTCGCCGCCGGCGGCGGCTCGATCTGCCATTTCGACGGCAGCCGCTTCCGGGTCGGCCCCGATAGCGCCGGAGCGGTCCCCGGCCCGGCCTGCTACCGGCGGGGCGGGCCGCTTACCATCACCGACTGCAACGTCGTCCTCGGCAAGATCCGCTCCGAGCATTTCCCCCACGTCTTCGGGCCCGGCGGCGACCAGCCGATCGACGCCGAGGCCTCGCTCGAGCGCTGCCGCGAGGTCGCGGATCGCGCCGGACTGGCCCCTCGCCAGGCGGCGGAGGGGTTCATCCGGATCGCTGTCGACAACATGGCCAATGCGATCAAGCAGATCTCGATCGCTCGCGGCCACGACGTCACCCGCTACACGCTCCAGTGCTTCGGCGGCGCCGGCGGCCAGCATGCCTGCCTCGTCGCCGACTCGCTCGGCATCGAGTGCGTCATGGTTCACCCGCTGGCCGGAGTGCTCAGCGCCTACGGCATGGGCCTGGCCGACATGGTCGAGTTGCGGCAGCGCACCCTTGCCGGAGCCGATCTGGCCGAGGTTCTCGGCGAGCTCGAAGTCGAGGCTGCCGGCGCCCTTCGCCGCCAGGGCGTGGAGGCCCCGGAGCTCCGCCGCCGCGCGGCCCTGCGCTACGAGGGCAGCGACACGGCCCTCGAAGTCGAGCTGAGCGAGGGGATGGAGGCCGCCTTCGAAGCCGCCCACCGCTCCCGCTTCGGCTTTGCCGTGGACTCGCCCGTGGTCGTGGAGACGGTCATTGTCGAGGCCGTGGGGAAGGGCGAAAGTCTGGAACTTCCTGGTGTCCCGGCGAAGGCCGGGACCCAGTCCGGCACCGCGACTGGACCCCGGCCTTCGCCGGGGAACCTCTATTCGCGCGATTCTCTCAGCCCGGGCGACACCATCCCCGGCCCGGCGCTCATCATCGACCCCTCGGCCACCACCGTCGTCGAGTCCGGCTGGAGCGCCGAGGTGGACCCCTTCGGCAATCTCATCCTCAGCCGCTCCGCCGCGCGCGAGGCCGCGCCCGCCATGGGCACGAAGGTCGATCCGGTCATGCTCGAAGTGATGGGCAATCTTTTCATGGCGATTGCCGAGGAGATGGGGGTGGCGCTTCAGAACACCGCCTCGTCGGTGAACATCAAGGAGCGGCTCGATTTCTCCTGCGCCGTCTTCGACCGCGACGGCAACCTGATCGCCAACGCGCCGCACATTCCGGTCCATCTCGGCTCGATGGGCGATTCGATCCGGACCATCATCGAGGCGAGGGGTCCCGATGATGCCGGCGAGCCGAGCGACGGCCGCGGCATCCTTCCGGGCGACGTCTATGTCCTCAACGCGCCCTATCGCGGCGGCACCCACCTGCCCGACATCACCGTCATCATGCCGGTCTTCCACGATGGCGGCGGCGGCCCCACCTGGTTCGTCGCCGCCCGTGGCCACCATGCCGATATCGGCGGGATCGAGCCGGGCTCGATGCCTCCGGGAAGCCAGACGGTCGACGAGGAGGGCGTCCTCATCGACAATTTCCTGCTCGTCGATCGCGGCCGCTTCCGCGAGCCGGAGCTTCGAGCACTGCTCGCTTCCGGGGCGTGGCCGGCGCGCAATCCGGACCGCAACGTCGCCGATCTCAAGGCCCAGATCGCGGCCTGCGCGCGCGGCGCCGGCGAGCTGGCGCGGGTCGCCGCCGAATATGGCCGCGAGTCGGTCGACGCCTACATGGCGCACGTCATGGCCTATGCCGAGGAGGCGGTCAGGCGGCTCGTCGACCGGCTCTCCGATGGATGCTTTAAGTATGAAATAGATAACGGAGCCGTCGTCAGCGCGTCGATCTCGGTCGATCGGGCGAGCCGTTCGGCGGTGGTCGACTTCGCCGGGACGAGCGGCCAGCAGCCGAACAATTTCAACGCCCCTTATTCGATCTGCCGAGCCGCCACCCTCTATGTCTTCCGGACCATGGTCGACGACGCCATCCCACTCAACGACGGCTGCATGCGCCCGATCGCGCTCAGGGTGCCGGAAGGATCGATGCTCAACCCGCATTATCCGGCGGCGGTCGTCGCCGGCAACGTCGAGACCAGCCAGGTGATCACCGATTGCCTGTTCGCCGCCGCCGGCGCGCTCGCGCCGAGCCAGGGGACGATGAACAATTTCACCTTCGGCAACGATTCCTACCAATATTACGAGACCATCGCCGGCGGCGCCGGGGCCGGGCCTGGCTTCGACGGCGCCAGCGCCGTCCACACCCACATGACGAACAGCCGCCTCACCGATCCCGAGATCCTGGAGACCCGCTTTCCCGTCCTTCTCGAGCGCTTCGCCATCCGCCGCGATTCCGGCGGCGAGGGCGCGCATCGCGGCGGCGACGGCATCGAGCGCCATATCCGCTTTCTCGAGCCGATGAACGCAGCCATCCTGTCCAATCGCCGGCGCGTTGCGCCGCGCGGAATCGCCGGCGGCGGCGATGCCCGGCCGGGCGTGAACAAGGTCGTGCGCGCCGACGGGAGCGTGGAGATTCTGGGAGCGACCGCCTCGACCATGATGGAGGCGGGCGACATGTTCGTCATCGAAACGCCGGGGGGAGGGGGATATGGGAAGCTTTAGAGATCCTCCCCGGGACGGGGAGGGGGACCGCACGAAGTGCGGTGGAGGGGGCTCCGTGCACGCCTCCTACCCCCCTCCACCCCGCCGCTTCGCGCCGAGGTCCCCCTCCTCGTCCCGGGGAGGAATGTGATGACCCACTATCTTCCGCTGCTCGGAATCGTGATCGTCGTCGCCGGCTTCGCGTTGCGGCTCAATCCGATGCTGGTCGTCACCGTCGCTGCGCTCGCGACCGGGCTGATCGCCGGCAAGGGTCCGGTCGAGGTCGTCTCGCTGCTCGGCAAGGCGTTCAACGACAACCGCATCATCGCCATCGTCTGGATCGTCCTGCCCGTCGTCGGCCTGCTCGAGCGCTACGGGCTCCAGCAGCGCGCCTCCAGGGTGATCCGCTCGATCAAGGCGGCGACGGCGGGCCGCCTTCTCGTCGTCTACCTGCTCTTCCGCCAGGCGACCTCGGCGCTCGGCCTGACCTCGATCGCCGGCCACCCGCAGACCGTCCGCCCGCTGATCGCGCCGATGGCGCTCGCCGCCGCCGAGGAGCAGCATGGCGAGCTCGACGAGCAAAGCCAGGAGCGGGTGAAGAGCTATTCCGCCGCCACCGACAATGTCGGCCTGTTCTTCGGCGAGGACATTTTCATCGCGATCGGCTCGATCGTCCTCATCCAGGCCACGCTCGCCACCTACGGCTACAATCTGGCGCCGCTCGAGCTGGCGCTGTGGGCGATACCGACGGCGATCGCCGCCTTCCTCATCCACGGCGCTCGCCTGCTGCGCTTCGACCGAACGCTGAGGCGGCGGCTCAAATGATAGGCCTGCAATGGGCCTATGCTCTGGTCGGCCTCATGTTCGCGGCCTTCGCGCTGCTGAGCGCTCTGGACCAGTCCAACAGCAAGCGGCTCGGCAACGCCGCCTTCTGGGGACTGATGGCCTTGAGCCTGCTCGCCGGGAGCTGGCTCGGCGATTTCGCCAACGGCCTGCTCGTGCTCGCTCTGGCCGGACTGGCTGGGTTCGGGATGATCGGCCGAAGCGCGCCCGCGACGACGACCGAGGGCGAGCGCCAGACCTGGTCGCACCAGCTCGGCAACAAGCTCTTCCTGCCCGCCCTGATCATCCCGGCGACGGCCTTGGTCGGCACCCTCGTCTATAATTACACGCCCCTGGGGACGTTCGGCTGGATCGAGGAGAAGCGGGAGACCTACATCTTCCTCTGCCTCGGCGCCGTGCTGGCCCTGCTGACCCTCTACGCCTGGCTCAGGCCGCCGCCGATCGCGCCACTCCAGGAGGGGCGGCGGCTGATCGACGCGATCGGATGGGCCGCGGTGCTTCCGCAGATGCTCGCGGCCCTCGGCGTCGTCTTCGCCGCCGCCGGAGTCGGAACGATCATCGGCGAAGCGACGCGCTTCGTCATCCCCGAGGGCAACGTCTTCCTGACCGTGATCGTGTTCGGCCTCGGCATGGCGCTGTTCACGATGATCATGGGCAACGCCTTCGCGGCCTTCCCCGTGATGGCGGCGGCGATCGGCGTGCCGCTGCTGATCCAGGGCTATGGCGGCAACCCGGCGGTGGTCGGCGCGATCGGGATGCTGGCCGGCTTCTGCGGCACCCTGATGACTCCGATGGCAGCCAACTTCAACATCGTCCCGGCCGCCCTGCTCGAGCTCAAGGACCGCAACGGCGTGATCCGCGCTCAGGTCGGCACCGCCATTCCGCTGCTCGTCATCAACATCCTGCTGATCTACTTCCTGGCCTTCCGCTGACCGTCATGCCGCCCCCCGCCGAAACCGACGTGAAGCACAGCCTCACCGCGGAGACCGCGAACCGCTTCGCCGAGATCGCCCTCGGCCACGTCACCCGGGAATATCCGCACAAGCTCGATCACGTGCTGGAGGGGCCGGAGGACGCGCTCGGGCCGCGGGCGCTTCATCCGATCTTCTTCGGCAGCTTCGACTGGCACAGCTGCGTCCACGGCTATTGGCTGCTGCTGAGGACAAGGCGGCTCTTCCCGGGGCTCCCAGCGGCGGCGCGGGTGGCGGCGCTGCTCGACGAGATGCTGGTCCCGGCCAGGGTCAAGGGCGAGCTCGCCTATCTCGACCGCGCCTATAGCGGCGGCTTCGAGCGGCCCTATGGCTGGGCCTGGCTGCTCGCACTTCACCGCGAGGCCCAGCGGCACGAGGGCGAGTGGGCGGCGCATCTGAAGCCGTTGGCGAGCGCCTTCGCCGAGCGCTTCGCGCTCTATCTGCCGAGGCTGACCTATCCGATCCGCGCCGGAACCCATTTCAACACCGCCTTCGCGCTCATCCTGGCGCTCGACTGGGCGGAGGCGAACGACGGCAACCTCGCCTCGCTGATCCGGGCGAGGGCCGCCGATTATTATGGCGAGGACCGCGATTGCCCGGGCTGGGAGCCGGGCGGCGACGACTTCCTCTCCCCCGCGCTCAGCGAAGCGCTGCTGCTCCGGCGCGTGCTCGCCCCCGAGGATTTCCGCCGCTGGTTCGATGCCTTTCTCCCCGATCTCGCCGCCGGCGTGCCGCGCAGCCTGTTCCGCCCTGCCTTCGTCTCCGACCGCTCGGACGGCAAGATCGCCCACCTCGACGGGGTCAATCTGAGCCGGGCCTGGTGCTGGCGCGGCCTCGCCGACGCGCTCGATCCGGATCTGGCCGAGCTTGCCCGGCTTACGGCCGACGAGCATCTCGACGCCAGCCTGCCGCACGTCGCCGGCGACTATATGGGCGAGCATTGGCTGGCGACCTTCGCCCTGCTCGCGCTCGAGGCCTGAAGGCCCGCGCCGGCGCGCCTGAGGGCGGGTCGTCCATCTCCGTGCTTGGTGCGCCGCCTGCTTGAGTGTTAAGCTGCCGGGGGCCCGCGGCGGAGGAACTCATGCTGCAATATCTCGACGACGACGTCGTGGATCTGCGCCACAGCGACGGTTCGACCTGGCAGTTTTACTGGGGCGACGCGGTCGAAGTGCTTTCGCAGGACAGCGCCGGCAAGAAGGTGCGCGTCCACGGCCTCAAGGGCATCGTCGATGAAGGCATGATCTCGGCCAAGGCAAAGCTGCGGTCTGATCCGATATTGCGGATCTCGATGGTCGACGTGCAGCAGGGCGACGGACTGATCATCGACACGCCGAGCGGCAAGGTCATCTTCGTCGACGGCGGCGACAATGAATTGTTCGCCCGCCACGCCGCGGCGCGTTATCGCGGGACGAGCCCGGCCGACCCGCTCCTCGTCGACGCCGTCGTCGTCACCCATGGCGATGCCGACCATTTCGAGGGCCTCACCGAGCTCGAGAAATCCGAAACCCACGCCAAGCCGCACAAGCGCATCTTCATGGCGCCACGCCGGGTCTACCATAACGGCCTCGCCAAGCGCCCGGGGAAGCTGGCCGGCAAGAACCGTCCCGAGGAGGAGATGTTCGGCCAATATGCGATCCAGGGCGGGCGTCCTTATTGCGTCGATCTCGTGGACGATCCGGGAGCCCTTCCGGACAGCGAGCTCAACGTCCCCTTCCAGAAATGGAAGAAAGCGCTGGCGTCCTGGGCCGCGCGGCTCAAATCGGTGACCGGCGACACGCTCGAGCTTCGCCGCCTGGACCACACCAGCCAGGACGCCTTCGATTTCCTCAAGCCGGACGGCATCATGGTCGAGCTTCTCGGCCCGGTCACCGAAACCGTCGCCGGCAAGCCTGCTCTCGCCTTCTTCGCCGCTCCGCCCGAGGACGCCGAGCTGATGCTCGGGGACAAGCCCGGCGGCGGCTCCACCAGCTGGTCGGCCTCTCATACGGTCAACGGCCACTCGGTCGCGTTCCGGCTGAGCTACGGCAACGTGCGCTTCCTGTTCACTGGCGACATGAACGAGGAATCGATGCACCGCCTCCACCAGGCGATGCCCGGCGCCTCGCTCGCCGCCGAGATATTGAAGACTCCGCATCATGGTTCGGCCGACTTCAATTTCGACTTCCTGACCCGGGTCGAGCCGGTCGTCTCGCTGATCTCGTCGGGCGACGAGAATGAGGCGAAGGAATATATGCACCCGCGCGCGACGTTCATGGCGGCGATCGGCAAGGCGTCGCGGACCACCCCGGCGGTGATCTTCTGCACCGAGCTCGCCGCCTTTTTCAAGGCGCGCGATTATGTCGACGATCCCGACCCGAAGCGTGCCGGCCGCCGCTTCTTCGCCTTTGAGCGCACCAATTTCGGCATCGCCCACGTCCGCACCGACGGCGAGCGGGTTCTCGCCTTCACCCATTCGGGCAAGAAGGGGACCAACGAGGCCTATCGCTTCACCGTCGCTTCCGACGGCAAGATCGAGTTCAGGCCGAAGGTGACCAAGCGCAGCGCTCCCTGACCGTCGGGCTCGAAGCGTCGGCATGGTTTACAAATCGTTACCGCGTTAACCGACGCAGCCCAGCATTTGCGTCGGTGGCCCGCTTCTTGCTCCCTTCCGGGCATGTGGAAGAAGCTCGGCCGGCTGTTCGTCATCAAGACCCGGTGGGAGGCCTGCGCGGTCATCTACGCGCTCGCGCTCGGCGCGGTCGAGCGCGGCTTTCACTATGTCGAGCAATATCCCGGCTTCTTCGGCTGGGTGATGTTCGCGGCCTGCACGGGAGTGGTGTTCATGGCCGGGGCGAAGCTGCTCGACATGACCCGCCCCGACCTCGGAATGCGCCGGCGCAAGAGCGACTTCCATCCAGGCCTCGGTCGGGAACAGCATCGGCCGCCGGCTTGTTGAGCGCTCGAAGACGGCAGGAGTCCCCCGATGTCCGACCAGCAGAAGGCCGAGAAGAGCACCGGCGCCAAGGGCGGCGGCCAGTCCGGCGGCGGCGCCTATCCCAATCCCCACACCGGCAAGGAGGGGAAAGGGACCGACGGCTATGAAGGCCATGGCGGCCAGTCCGGGATGGAATATCACGGCACCGGCCAGCTCGGCGACCAGGCGGTGGGCGAGAATGCCCACGCGCCGGCGAAGAAGACGATTCCCGATCCCCGCTAGGATCGCCGCCAACATTTAGCGGAAATTGCCAAGGTCCGGCGCGGTGGGGAGCCCCCCGCTCGCCCTCCTCAAGCCGGAAACGGCGGATTTCCGCGGAAAATCCGACTTGGCACGCCTCTTGTTACCTTTGGTGCATCAGTTTCACCAAGGTCCTGAAGGAGCAACGCCATGATCAACCTGACCACTTTCAACCGCATCGCCACCGCCGCCGTCGGCGCTCTGGTCATCTCCACCGCCTGCGTCGCGGCCGCCGTCGGCCCCGCCGCTTCGGCCGGACAGAGCTCCGCGGCCAGCTACGCGCTGCAGGTCGCCGCTTCGGTTCAGGCCGACGCCTGACCCGCGGGCCAGGCGGCCGGGGACCGGCACGCCCCCCCACCGGTACCCCGGCCGCCGCCGAACCTCAGCTTCCGGAGCATCAGATGAGCATCTTCTCCCGAACCCGCGACATCATCGCCGCCAACGTCATCGACCTGGTCAACCGGTCCGATGACCCCGCGAAGACGATCCGGGTCGTCATCCTCGAAATGGAGGAGACCCTGGTCGAGGTGCGGGCATCCGCGGCGCGGTCGATCGCCGACCAGAAGGAGAAGAGGCGCCAGGTCGCACAGCTGCGCGAGCTTCAGGACAGCTGGACCGAGCGCGCCGAGCTCGCCCTCAGCAAGGGCCGCGACGACCTCGCCCGGGCCGCGCTGATGGAGAAGGAGAAGCTCACCGACCTCGCCAATCAGCTCAAGGAAGAGATTGCCGGCATCGACTCGGAGCTGCGCGCTTCCGAATCGGACATCGCCAAGCTCCAGGCCAAGCTGCGCGAGGCCCGGGTCCGCCAGAACGCCATCTCGACCCGCCTCGAAAGCGCCGAGCACCGCGCCCGGATGCGCGAAATGTATGCCGGCAGCCGGGTCGAGGAGGCCTTCTCCAACTTCGCCCTGCTCGAGCGGCAGGCCGACCTCGCCGAGGGCCATGCCGATGCGCTGCTTCTGGCGGCGCCGGCGCGGACGCTCGAGGACGAGATTGCCGAGCTCAAGGTGGCCGATCGGGTCGATGCCGAGCTCGCCGCGATGAAGGCGGCGATGAAGGAGGCGGCATGACCTTCCGAATCGACGGCGCCGAGGTGGGCGAGGCGATCGGGATCGCCATGACGGTGGGCGGAATCGTCGCCCTGCTGGTCGTCGCCCTGCTCGTCTACCTGGTCGTGCGCCCGCCGCGGCGGCCCCGGGTCGAGGCGCGCCGCGAGCCGGAAGCGATCGACGGCGAGGAGATGCTGGCCGTGATCGAACGGATGGAGCGGCGGCTCGAAGTACTCGAACGCGCCGTGACCGCCGAGGCGAGGCCGCAGGGAAATCAACTTTTGGAAGCGGGCGAAGCCCCGGAGACGAGGAGGACGAAATGAGCAGCGGGAAGAGGTTCGAGGTCGACCGTTCGGAGGGCAAGTTCCTGGGCGTTTGCGCCGGCCTGGCCAACCATACCGGGGTCGACGCCACCATCATCAGGGTCGCGCTCGTCGTGGTCACCCTGCTCGGCGCCTTCCCGTGGACGGTCTTCGCCTATTTCGGCGCGGCTTACCTCGGACGGCAGGGGCGCCAGGCCGCTTACGCGCCCGGCCGGCTCGCCGCGCGCGAGGAATCGCGCGAGCGGATGCGCAACCTCGACCTCAGGATGCAGGCGATCGAGACTTACGTCACCAGCTCGAACAGCCGCCTCGCCCGCGAGATCGAAGACCTGCGCTGATCGACGACAACCACTTCAAGGGGAGCAGGAAAGATGGAGCCGGAGCCGGCATTCGTGATGGGGATGATGTTCGGAGCGCTGTTGCTCTGGTTCGTCCAGTCCATGTTGAGATCGCGCCGGCGCCGCCGTCAGGCCGACCCCGCCTCGGCGGGCGTCGGGACCGAACGCGGCCGGCTTCGGGAGATTGAGGAGCTGCACGAGCGCCTCGCGGTGCTCGAGCGGATCGCCACCGATCCGGCCCAGCGGACCGCATCGGAAATCGAGAAGCTGCGCTGAAGCGCCGCTGAGGGAAGGGAGGAGAAAATGAGCGAAGCCATGACCACCATCACCCTGGCGAGCCTCGGGCTGCTCGCGCTGAGCATCGCCGTCTTCGCCGGCCTCAAGGGCTGGCAGGGATGGCTCGAGATCAAGCGTCTCGAGCTGGCCGGGCCGCTTCGCCGCGAATCGCGCGGCCCCGCCGCCGACCTGATCGAGATGGCGGACCTCAAGGAGCGGATCCGCAAGCTCGAATCGATCGCCGCCTGTATCGACCTCTGAGCTGGTCCTGCTCATATTGAAGCACTTCGTTCCCCGGCGAAGGCCGGGGTCCAGCGGCGCGAACGAAAAGACTGGGTCCCGGCCTCCGCCGGGACACGATTCAGTTTCAACCGCACCGACTCTAGGCGGGCGCCGCCGGCCTCGTCCTTCCGGCGCGATCCGGACGGGCGAGCGGGCGGTCGCTTTTCCTCACTCCTCGATCCGTCGCCGGGTCGTCGCCCCATCCGGGCCGACCTGCCAGACGTCCCCGAAATCCTCGTGCGCCAGGGGCCCCGGCCGCTCGCCGCCGAGCTGCTCGACGATGTCGGGGACGGTATTGCTGTGGCCGACGATCAACGCCGGCCGCGGGCCGGCGCGGACCCGGGCGAGCAGCGCCGGGGTGTCGGCGGGATCGTAGACGAGCGGAGTGAGCCCGAGCCGGGCGGCGAGGGGGGCCGCGGTCTGCAGGGTCCTCTTGAAGGTGCTGACGTAGATCGCCGCGGGCGGCTCGCGGCCGAACCAGCCGGCGAGCAGGGCCGCCTGCCGCTGCCCTTCCGCGGTGAGGTCGGGATCGCGCTCCCCGGCCGGGGTATGGAGGTGCCGCATCACATAGTGAACCGGCGCGGGCGGCTCGGGCGCCGCGGTGGCGCAGGCGGCGAGCGCGGCGGCGGCAGCGGCGAGGAGAGCGAACAACCGCATCGGCCGATCCTTCACGAAGGGGTGCGCGCGCTCGAAAAATCCACTAACGGCGACGCGAACCGCAGGAAAACAGGGCACAGGATGGCCGATAGAACCGAGCGCCGCAACCGGCCGGCTCTCTCCCTCCACGTTCCGGAGCCGGAGTCGCGCCCGGGCGACGAGGTCGACTTCAGCGGCATCGACATTCCCGCCGCCGGCGGCGCCGCCCGTCCCGACGTCGCGGCGGCGGCGGCCGACACCCACGAGCTCTGCTTCACCCTGATCCGGGTGCTCGACGACGAGGACAAGGCGGTCGGTCCGTGGGACCCGCGGCTCGACCCCGACACGCTTCGGCGGATGCTTCGCGACATGGTGCTGGTGCGGGTTTTCGACGATCGCATGTATCGCGCCCAGCGGCAGGGCAAGACGAGCTTCTACATGAAGTCGACCGGCGAGGAGGCGGTGGCTGTGGCGGCGGCGCACGCTCTGGCCCAGGACGACATGTGCTTCCCCACCTACCGGCAGCAGGGGCTCCTCGTCGCGCGCGATTATCCGCTGACCGAGATGATGTGCCAGATCTATTCGAACCGCGGCGACAAGCTCAAGGGGCGCCAGCTGCCGATCATGTATTCGGACCGCGCCGCCGGCTTCTTCTCGATCTCGGGAAACCTGGCGACGCAATTGCCGCAGGCGGTCGGATGGGCGATGGCGAGCGCCATCAGCGGCGATAGCCGGATCGCCGCCGGCTGGATCGGCGACGGCGCCACCGCGGAGGGGGACTTCCACAACGCGGTCACCTTCGCCGGCGTCTACCGGGCGCCGGTGATCCTTAACGTCGTCAACAACCAGTGGGCGATCTCGACCTTCTGCGGAATCGCCGGCGGCGAGCTGACCACCTTCGCCGCGCGCGCCGTCGGCTACGGCATCGCCGGGCTCAGGGTCGACGGCAACGACGCCCTTGCCGTCTACGCGGCCACGCGCTGGGCCGCCGACCGCGCCCGCTCCAACCTCGGGCCGACCCTGATCGAGCTGTTCACCTATCGGGTCGAGGGCCATTCCACCTCCGACGATCCGACCGCCTACCGCCCGCAGGGGGCCGGCGCGAAATGGCCTCTCGGCGACCCGATCGAGCGGCTCCGGCGCCATCTCGTCGGCCTCGGCGAGTGGGACCAGGAACGTCACAAGGCGCTCGAGGAGCAGCTCTCGGCCGAGGTCCGCCAGGCCCAGAAGGACGCGGAGAAGCAGGGCACGCTCGGCAACGGCCATTATGACGAGGTCGCCTCGATGTTCGAGGACGTCTTCGCCGATCCGCCCTGGCACCTCGCCGAGCAGCGCGCCGAGGCCGAGGCCCGCCGCAAATGACCGTGATGAACATGATCGAGGCGCTCAACAGCGCCCACGACGTGATGATGGCCCGCGACGGCGGAGTCGTCGTGATGGGCGAGGACATCGGCTATTTCGGCGGCGTCTTCCGGGTCACCGCCGGCCTGCAGAAGAAATACGGCCGCAGCCGGGTCTTCGACACGCCGATCGCCGAAGCCGGCATCGTCGCCACCGCGATCGGAATGGCGCTCTACGGCCTCAAGCCCGTCGCCGAGATCCAGTTCGCCGACTACATCTTCCCCGGCTTCGACCAGATCTTCTCGGAAGCCGGTCGGATCCGCTACCGCACGGCCGGTGAATGGAGCGTGCCGATGGTGATCCGCTCGCCTTATGGCGGCGGCATCTTCGGCGGCCAGACCCACAGCCAGTCTCCGGAGGCCTTCTTCGCCCACATGCCCGGGATCAAGACCGTGATCCCCTCCACCCCCTACGACGCCAAGGGCCTTCTGATCGCCGCCATCGAGGACCCCGATCCGGTCGTCTTCTTCGAGCCGAAGCGAATCTATAACGGTCCCTTCGACGGCTTTTACGATCGTCCGGTCACGCCCTGGGCGAAGCACCCGGCCGCCGAGGTCCCGGACGACCATTACACCGTCCCGATCGGCAAGGCGGCGGTCGCTCGGGAAGGGGAGGCGGTGACGATCCTCGCTTACGGAACGATGGTCCACGTCGCCCTCGCCACCGCCGAGGCCGAGGGCATCGACGCCGAGGTGATCGACCTTCGCACCATCGTTCCCGTCGATATCGCCGCGATCGAGCAATCGGTGAGGAAGACGGGCCGCTGCGTCGTCATCCACGAGGCCACGCGAACGGCCGGCTTCGGAGCCGAGCTCGCCGCGCTCGTTCAGGAACGCTGCTTCTACCATCTCGAGGCTCCGGTGCAGCGCGTCACCGGTTACGACACGCCCTATCCGCATTCGATGGAATGGACCTATTTCCCCGGCCCGGCGCGGCTCGGCCCGGCGCTGAGGAAGGCATTGGAGGACTGATCCCGTCATGGCGCGCTACGAATTCAAGCTGCCCGACATCGGCGAGGGCATTGCCGAGGCCGAGATCGTCGCCTGGCACGTCGCTGTCGGCGACGAGGTCGGCGAGGACCAGGCGATCGCCGACCTGATGACCGACAAGGCCACGGTGGAGATGGAATCGCCGGTATCCGGCAAGGTCCTCGAGGTCGCCGGCGCGGTCGGCGACATGATCCCGATCGGGAGCGTCCTGATCGTGCTCGAGACCGAAGGCGCCGCCGGCGGCGACGGCGGCTCGAGCCAGGAGGGCGACCACAGCTCGGCGTCGGGCGAGCGGACCGACGAAATGCCCTTCGCCGACGGCATGATCGAGCCGACCGCGGCGCTCGAGGAGGCGGTCCCGACCACCGACGTCGAGCCCGACGAGCGCCGCGCCACGCCCGATCGCCGCGGGGCCGAGGACCGGCGGGCGGACGAGCGTCCCGATCCTGACCGCCGGGTCGGCGAGTGGCGCGCGGACAGGGGCGGGGGCTCGGCCCCCGATCCCGGTTCGGCGGTCGGGTTCAACCCGCAGCCCGACCCGCCGGTGACCGGCAGGCGGCCGGTGCTCGCCTCGCCCGCGGTCCGCGCCCGCGCCCGCGACCTCGGAATCGATCTTTCACAGGTGAAATATTCCGGCGAGCGGGTCCGCCATGCCGATCTCGACGCCTATCTCCTCTACAGCGGCGCCGTTTCGGGCTCGCCCGGCCGTCCCCCGGAGCGTCGCGACGAGGACGTCAAGGTGGTCGGCCTAAGGCGTCGGATCGCCGAGAACATGCAGGAGGCCAAGCGCCGCATTCCCCATTTCACCTATGTCGACGAGGTCGACGTCACCGCGCTCGAGGCGACCCGCGCGATGATGAACGACGATCGCGGAAGCCATCCGAAGCTCACCTTGCTGCCCTTCCTGATCGCTGCCATGTGCCGGATCCTGCCCGATTATCCGCAGATCAACGCCCGCTTCGACGACGAGGCGGGGATCGTCCACCGCTCCGGCGCGGTCCACATGGGCATGGCCACCCAGACCGATAACGGCCTCGCCGTCCCGGTCATCCGCAACGCCGAGGGCCGCGACGTCTGGAACCTCGCGGCGGAGATATTGCGGCTCGCCGAAGCGACCCGCGCCGGCAAGGCGAGCCGTGATGAGCTGTCGGGCTCGACGATCACCATCAGCAGCCTGGGCCCGATGGGCGGAATCGTCTCGACGCCGGTGATCAACCGGCCCGAGGTCGCCATCATCGCCGTCAACAAGGTCAAGGAGATGCCGGTGGTCGTCGACGGCGACCTGGCGATCCGCAAGATGATGAACCTCTCGCTCTCCTGCGACCACCGGGTCGTCGACGGCTGGGACGCGGCCAGCTTCATCCAGGATCTGAAGAAGCTCCTCGAAAACCCGCTCCGGCTCCTCTCGATGCGTTGACTCCGCCGGCCGGTGGAGGGCGGCCTCCCGGCGCGGGCGGCCTGCCTGGAACGCGTTCTGGGTGACGGGCTGTCGGGGCCGGCCAGCGGGCCCGACCGCGGCCTAGCCGTAGACGACGAAGTCGGCGTTGGTCAGCGCGGTCCCGACCGCGACCGTGGCGAAGAGGATCTGGGCGGCCGCTCCGCTGCCGTCGGAATCGTAGAAGATCTGGCCGGTCGCCTGGTCGTAGACGATCCGGTCCGAGGCATCGGCGGCGGCCGTGCCCTGGCGGAAGGCGGCGGCGCCGAGCGTGCCGGTGGCGCCGGCGCGGGTGAAGACGTAGCGGGCCAGATAGATCGAATCCGCCGGAACCGAGAAATCGACGATATTGTCGACGTTCGTGCTTCCGAGCGCGGTGTTGAACAGGAAGCGGTCGAGCCCGGCGCCCCCCTTGAGCACGTCCATTCCGAGGCTGCCGTAAAGGCTGTCGTTGCCGGCGCCGCCGTCGACATTGTCGTCGCCGCTGCCGCCGTTGAGCAAATTGCCGCCGGAATTGCCGGTGACGCTGTTGGCGCCGGAATTGCCGCGCCCGTCGAGCCCGACCGATCCGGTCAGGACGAGCCGCTCGACATGGGTGGGAAGCGCGAAATCGACCGAGCTTTGCACCGTGTCGGTGCCGCTGCTGCCAGTCTCGACGACCTTGTCGCCGGCATGGTCGACGACATAGAGGTCGTGGCCCTTGCCGCCGAGCAGCATGTCCGCATTGGCGCCGCCGTTGAGGGTGTTGGCCGAATCGTTGCCGGTGAGGGTGTTGGCGAGGTCGTTGCCGGTGCCGTTGATCGCGCCACCGCCGGCCAGGGTCAGGTTCTCGACATGGTCGGCAAGCTTGTAGGTGACGCTGCTCGTCGCGCTGTCGGTCCCCTCTCCGGCGAGCTCGAAGATCTTGTCGGCCGCCGAGTCGATCACATAGGAATCGTCGTCGCCGCCGCCGTGCAGATCGTCGGCGCCGGCGCCGCCGTCGAGCAGGTCCGCCCCGTCGCCGCCGTGGATGACGTTGGCGCCGGCATTGCCGTAGATCGTGTTGGCGAGCTCGTTGCCGCTGAGCTCGATCGGCGTCGTTCCGAGCCGGTCGGTGGTGGCCAGGGTCTCGACATGCTCGCCCGCGCCCAGGGCGTAGTGGACCGCGGCATTGACCCGGTCGGTGCCGCCGCCGCTCGCCTCGTCGACCAGGTCGGCGGCGTCGTCGACCGTATAGAGGTCGTCGCCGGGGCCGCCGCGCATGGTGTCGGCGCCGGCGCCGCCGTCGATCAGGTCGTTGCCGCCATTGCCCTTGATCGTATCGTTCCCGGCCATGCCGTTGATGACATTGGCATCGTCGCTGCCGTTGAGGGTGTCGCCATGCGCCGAACCGTCGATATTCTCGACGTTGGTCAGCTCGTCGCCGCCCGCTCCCGAGCCGACGTTCCCGGCGACCAGGGCGAGGGTCACGGTCACGCCCGAGGCGGAATTGCGATAGTCGATCGTGTCGGTGCCGGTGCCGCCGTCGAACGTGTCGCCGGCGGCGCCGCTGACGAAGCGGTCGTTGCCGGTGCCGCCCGCCACCGCCACCGAGCTGTTGTTCGAATAGATGGTGTCCGAGCCGTTGCCGGCATCGACCGTCAGCAGCTCCGCCTGGGTCGCCAGTTTCAGCGTATCGGCGAAGTTGGTGCCGCGCAGGTAGGCGAGGGTCTCGACATTCTGGATGGTGCCGCCGCCCAGCGAATAAGGCGTTCCGGCCGCGATCGCGGTCGTGTCGATGGTGAGGCCCTTGGTCGAGCCGCCGAGCGACAGCGACAGCGAGTCGGTCCCGGTGCCGCCGTTGACATTGTCGCCATAGCCTGCGGCTAGCTGGTCGTCGCCGCCGCCGCCCGAGAGGCTGTCGCGCTCGCGCCCCATGTCGTTGGCGGGGGAGGAGGTCTCGGGGTCGAGGTGCGCCGAGACGAGCACGTCGCCGGCGGCCTCGCCGAGCAGGACATCGGCGCCGTTGCCGCCGATGATGAAATTGCCGAACCAGGCGGCGGCCCTGATCTCGTCATTGCCGTCGTCGCCGAAGACGAAGCCTGCATAATAGCTTTGCTGGAGGATGATGAGGTCGTCGCCGTCGCCGCCATAGGTCTGGCCGTGCGAGTAGATGATGTCGTTGCCGGCGCCGCCGTCGGCCAGGCCGAAGGTGTTCGAGTTGGTGTAGAGCGTGTCGTCGCCGTCGCCGCCGTCGACCTCCTGGAGATACTGGCTCGGGCGGCCGTCGACGACGTCGTTGCCGCTGCCGCCGAACAGGGTGCCGGTATAATAGCCGGCGACGAGGCGGTCGTCGCCGCCCATCCCGAAGACGGCGGTGAAGTCCGAATAGCCGGTGTGGAAGTTGGTCGCGACGTTGATGTCGTCGTCGAAATTGCTGCCCTGCACCCAGCTTATGTTCTCGATGCCGGTGATCGTGCCGCCGCCGATCACCTGGGACGCCAGCCGGAAGTCGACGGTCACTCCGGTGCCGGCGCCGAGGAAGCTGATGAACAAGCGGTCGCCGGCATGGTCCTGGCTGCCGCCGTCGACATCGTCGCGATAGCCGGCGAAGATCGTGTCGTCGCCGGCGCCGCCGCGCAGAGTGTCGATCGTGCTGCCCGTGTCGAGCACGGGCGCGGTGAAGGGATTGTCGTAATAAGGCAGGCTGAACGGCGGCGATTCCTCGGCGCTGAACAGCCAGTCGGAATCGGCGCCGCCGTCGAGCGTGTCCGAGCCGCCGTCGCCGACGAGACGGTCGAAGCCGCCGGCGCCGCTCAGCGAGTCGTTGCCGCCCTTGCCCTTGGCGGTGTCGTCCTCGGCCCCGCCGGTGAACGTGTCGTTGCCGGACGAGCCGTTGAAGTCGGCCATGATCCACCCCCCTCGCCGGCGAGCGCCGGCCCCGGCGCCGAGACTAAGCCGGCCGGAGGCGACGGCGCAACGGCAAAATGCAGCGATCGCCTCGGCTTAGCCGCGCCCGGCAGCCCGGCTAGCCGCGCTTCTCCTGGCCGGGCAGCGGAGTCGCCGTGTTGAGCGCCTCCTGGACGTAGAGGCGCTTGACCATGACGAAGAGCACGACGGTGAACGGCGCGGCGAGGATGATCCCGACGATCCCGAAGACCAGCCCGCCGGCGACCAGCGCGAACAGCAGCAAAGCGGGCGGCAGGTCGACGGCGCGCTGCTGGACCAGCGGCTCGAGCACATTGCCTTCGAACTGCTGGATGGCGAGGAACAGCCCGGCGGTGAGCAAGGCGGCCTGGGGGCTGCCGGCGAAGGCGAGAAGGATGGCGGGAACCGCGGCCACGATCGGCCCGATGAAGGGCACGAACTCGAGCAGGGCGGCGAGCAGTCCGAGCGCAAGCGCCGAGGGCACTCCGATGATCGACAGCCCGAGCCAGGTGAGCGCCCCGACCGTCGCCATCGAGACCAGCCGGCCGAGCAGCCACAGCCGAAGCGCTCGCGCGCTCGCGTCGAGCGCCTGGGCGGCGAGCGCCCGGCCGCGCTCCGGCACGAGCTTGATCGTCCCCACCCGGTACAGCTCCGGCTGGGCGGCCAGATAGATGCCGCCGACGATGACCAGCAGCGTGTCGGCGATGCCGTTGCCGACCCGCACCGCGATGTTGCCGAGATTGGCGACCACTCCGCCGCCGCCGCTGAGCGTCGCCGACCATTCGCGAACCGCCTCGCCCATGCCCCAGGAATCGAGCCTCGACTGGAGCGCGGCCCACGCCGCCGGGACCATGTCGGTGAGGGCGTCGGCCTGGCGCGCGACCTGGGCTCCGAAGATCCAGAAGGAGAAGCCCAGGCCGCCGGCGACGACAAGCACGGCGGCGAGCAGGGCCGCCCAGCGCGGCAGCCCGAGCCGCTCCTCGATCGGCTCGGCGAGGATGTTGAGGATGACCGAGACCAGGACGGCGCCGAAGACGAGCATGAACAGGCCGCGCAGGTTCCACAGCAGGAGCGCGATTCCGACGACGATGATCGCGATGACGAGCCGCTCGATGAAGATCCGGTGGCTGCTCGGCTCGCTGCTCAATCCGCGGCTCCTTCGGCGGCCCGGAGCGGAACCTTCCCGCCGCTGCGGCGCTGTTTCGGCCAAGTGAACTCATGACCGGAGATTGACATGATTGGCAAGCTCATCGGCGCCGGCATCGGGCGGCGGCTCGCCGGCCGCAACGAAGGGATGAGGGGCGCTCTCATCGGCGCGGCGGCGCCCTGGCTGCTCCGCCGGGCCTTCACCCCGCTCGGATTCGCGGCGCTCGGCGCCTATGGCGCGAAGAAGATCTACGACCGCCGCCGCGCCCGGCGCTCGGCCCCGCCCACCGTCTAGGCCGCGGTCGGTCGTCCTCGGCGCCAGGCCGCTCTCCCGCGGCCGCGCCGACTCGCGCCCAAGGGTCCGTCCGGCTGAAGCTGAATCGTTTCCCGGCGAAGGCCGGGACCCCAGTCCTTCCGCAGTGGAGCTGGACCCCGGCCTTCGCCGGGGAACAGATGTTTCCATTTCAACGGGACAGACTAGGCGGTCTCGCCCTCGGGCGTCGGCTTCTCCTCGCTCGGAGCGACCGGCGGTGGGGCGACGATCTCCGGTATCTCCGGAGCCCCCGGCGGTCCGTCCTCGGCCGGCCGCGCGGGATCGGGC
>DATMVG010000151.1:0-7070 GCA_035563315.1 Allosphingosinicella sp.
GGCCGTCCGGACAGCTCGACCGCCCCTATGTGATGCTCGGCTTCAACGTCTTCGCGGCGGAGACCGATGCCGCCGGCGCCCTGCTGGCGACGTCGCTCCAGCAGGCTTTCGTCGAGCTGCGCAGCGGACGGCCCGGCCGGCTCAAGCCGCCGATCGAGGGCTATTCCGAGGCGCTTCCCGAGCCGCAGCGCGCGGCCCTCGATCAGCTCCTGTCCTGCGCGGCGATCGGCTCGCCGGCCAGCGTCCGCTCGGCGATCGAGGCGTTCGTCGAGCGCACCGGCGCCGACGAGCTGATGGTCACTTCACAGATTTTCGATCCGCGGGCTCGGCTGCGATCCTTCGAGATCCTGGCCGGCTGCTTCGCCTGACCGGCTCAGCCCGGACCAGACGCCGTCGACCAGCGCCTCGGCGGCGAGGCCAATGGCGATTCCGGCGCCGACGTCGGTCGGATAGTGGGCGCAGCGCGGGATCTGGGCGAGCGCGATCAGTCCGGCCGCACCATGGGCCGGCAGCCGGTAAGCGGGATATTCGCGAGCGAAGGCCCGGGCGACCGCGACCGCGCCGGCGCTGTGGCCGGAAGGGAAGCTCGTCTCCTCCTTGCTGTCGTTGCGTCCGGGTCGAGGCTTGTGCCCGTCCTCGCCGCGGGCGCTGCGCGGGCGGGTCCGGTCGACCCGGCGCTTGACGAAGTTCTTGGCGGCGGTGGCGAGGAGGTGGGCGGCGATCATTCGCAAGCCCGCCCGCGCCAGCCGGGCGTCGCGCCTGGCCAGGCCCAGCGCGAGCACTCCGCCCGACAGGGTCAGCATCTGCGGCTGGTCGCCGAGCTCGCTGTACCAGGACAGGGCCCGGACGGCGGCGGTGTCGCGATAGGGCTTCGCTCCGGCGAGCGCGGCGGCGTCCGCGTCCATCAGCCTCTGCGCGGGTCCGTCTTTATCGGTCTTCTTCGTCATCCGGCCACAACGTGGCGGGACAGGTTCGGTGCCTCGCAAGCTTTAAGAGACTTTAGTCTTGACGTGAGATTATAGTCTCATTATGGATCGGCGCGGGCGGGCTGGACGGCAAGGGGAGTGACGATGGGCCTCACCAGAGACCAAATGAACCGCAAGCTGGACGAGCATTTCGCTTTCGAGTTGGCCGACGACGTCGACGGCGTCATCGCCACGCTGGACGAGGATGTCGAGCATGACATCGTCGGATGGCCGAGCGGGCCGGCGCGCGGCGCGCAAGCGGTGCGGCCCTTCTACGAGGCCCTGTTCGCTGACCTGGCCGACGGCAGCGTCCGCTCGACCCGACGGCTCTACGGCGACAATTTCATGGTCGACGACAGCGTCTGGAGCGGCACGGCGCCCGGGCGCCCGTTCGGCATCGAGGGGAAGGGCCGGCCGCTCGAGTTCCGCCTGCTCCACGTCCTCGAATTCACCGACGAGGGCAGCATCGCTCGGGAGAATGTGTGGATCGATCTCGCCGCCATCCAGCAGCAGCTGGCGGGCTGATGGCCGACGCGGACCCCGGCGGGCGCACCAACCAGAAGCGCCGAACCCGCAAGGCGCTGCTGGAGGCGGCCGCTCGGCTGATGCAATCCGGGCGCAAGCCGACCCTGGACGAGGTCGCGGAGGAGGCGCTGGTCTCCCGAGCCACCGCCTACCGCTACTTCCCAGGGGTCGAGCCGCTTCTGATCGAGGCGGCGCTCGACATCGCCATGCCCAGTCCCGCGCTGTTCCAGGGCGACCCCTGCGTCGATGCGGCCGAGCGTGCGCTGAAGGCTGAGGCGGCGGTCGACGCGATGGTGCGCGGGAACGAGACCGCGCTGCGGATGATGCTGATCAACGCCCTCCAGCGCAGCCTCGACGGGGAAGGCGGCGAGGGCCTGCCCGCCCGCCAGAATCGCCGCGCCGCCCTCATCGAGGCGGCGCTGGCGCCGTCGCCCGAGCTCGACTCGAGGGACAAGGAGAGGCTCGCCCGAGCGCTCGCGCTCGTCATCGGCACCGAGGCGCGGCTCGTCTTCAAGGACGTCCTCCAGCTCGGCGACGACGAGGCCCGCGACGTCAAGGCCTGGATGATCCGCTCCCTCGTCGGCGCGGCCCGGCGCCGCGACTGACCGTCATCCGCCGCTCAGCTCGGCGCGGCAGCGGGCGCGCTCGCCATCCTCGGCCTGTTCATTCAACTCGAGCCGCTGGAAGCGGATGCGCTCGCGGCCCTGCGGAAGCCAGGTCAGCACCCGCTCCCCGGCTGCGTCGGCGACCCGCATGACGAAGGGGACGCTGGAATCGCCGTGGCGGAAGGATTCGCGCCGAACGAAGCGCATGCCCGGCCGAAGCCCGGCCCGCCAGGCGGGGCTGCCCTCCTCGACCGTGGCGAAGTAGCGGCCCCCGGGCCGGTCCTCGGCGGTATAGCCGGTGGCGTAGACCGGCTGCTCGGTCCAGCGCAGTTCGCCGCAGGCGGCGAACAGGCGTTCGGGCAGGGCGATGGCCTCGCCGCGGACGATCTTGGCGGCGATCAGCGCCGCCAGGCGCTCTGCGGGGACGGCGTCGAAGGCGCGCACGAACCTCGCGGCCTGAGTCTCGCGCGTCGGAAAGCTCGCCGCGTCCCGGGCCATCCGCGCCAGCGCCAGGCGCAAATGACGAGTTCCGCCCGCCTCGCCGGCAAGCAGCAGGGCGAACAGATGGCCACGATCGTAGAGCATCTGCTGAGCGGCCGGATCCTGCCAGAAAGCGGAGGCGGTCACGGCATTGGAGCGATCCCGCGCCGGCGACTGGCCGTAGCGCCGAAGCACCTGGTTCAGCCCCTCGGCATAATCGCGCTCGCTCCACAGCCCCGCGGCGACCAGGGCCTGGGCGGCGACGAAGTCGTTGAAGCCCTCGGTGAACCAATATTCCTCGGCCTCGGGGTCGGCGCTCGGCCCGAGGCTTCGTCCGAACCAGCGATGGCCATATTCGTGCGCCAGCGTCCGCAGGAGATCGGCAAGATCGACATTGGTCGTGGAGGCGAGCGCAAAGCCGTTCGTCCTTCCCGTTCCGCCCGTGCTCAGCGCGCCGGTCTCGCCGCCGGCCTGCGGGATGAGGGAGACGAAGAAGGGGACGCCCGGCGACGACATGTAGCGGTTTTCGGCCTCGATCAAGCGAGCCAGCGCCATGCTCATGGCGGCGGCGTCGAACCGCCATTGCCCGCGCATCGCCACTCGGAGCGGGCGGCCGCCGACGTCGCGCACGAGCACGGACAGGTCGGTCCCGCCGGCGAAGATGCCCTGGACCGTTTCGTCGACGGTGAGACCCTCGCCCGCCTCGCCGTCGAGATTGGAGGCGACCCGCCAGCCGCCCGGGGCGGGCCCCCAGCGCAGCCGCGCCGGGGCGCCGCCGCGGCCCGCCGGAGTCGCCAGTGCCCCTTCGCCATGGACGTAGAACCATCCCGGCCGAAGCACCGGCCTCGCTTTCTCATAGTCGACGCCTGGGTCGGCGGCGCTGAGGCCGATGTTGTAGCGTACGACCAGGGGTGCGCCCGGACCATGGCCGATCCGACGGCCCGACGGCTCGGCGCCGGGACCGAGCGTCCCGCCCTCGACCCTCAGATCCCGGATCGCCTCGTGGAGGCCGCCGGTTCCGGCCCAGCGGTCGGGCAGCTCAAGCGCCGTCTCCCCGTCGGCGTCGCCGCGGAAACGCAGCTCGACCTCGATCCGCTCGAGCCCCGCGTCGCCGACCTGCGGAGTCAGCACATATTCGACCGGCGGCTGCGCCGGCGGCGCGGGCCCGGACAGCGCCAGCGCTGCGACCGCCAGGAGAAGCGGCTTCACTGCCCCGATTCGCGCGCCCGCGCCTCGGCCACCATCCGCTCGACGCTGGCGAGCAGCGCCGGCGCGTCGTAGACGATGCCGTCCTTGATCGTCCACCGGACCCCGCCGACGCGCTCGACCCGCTGAGTGTCCGGATTGAGCCTCATGTGGCCGGTGCCGTAGAGCAGCTTCAGGTTCGCCAGCGGGTTGCCCGGAACGATCACCAGGTCGGCGAGCATGCCGGGCCGGACCAGGCCGAACGGCGGCTCCTCCCCCTTCGGCTCGTAGATTTCGCGGGCGCCGTTGATCGTCGCCGCCTGGATCACCTCGAGCGGCGAGAAGCCCGCCTCCTGCAGCATCTCGAGCTCCTGGATGTAGGAGAAGCCCCAGGTCTGGTAGATGTAGCCGGGGTCGGAGCCCACCGTGACCCGCCCTCCCATATTCTTGTAATCGTTGGTGAGCCGCATCCAGCTGCCGTAGAAGCGTCGCCAGGCGATCTCGTCGGCGGTCGTCCAGTCCCAGAAATAGGAGCCGTGGTGGGTCCGGCTCGGATCGAAGAAGCGCTGCAGCGACGGCAAGGTGTAGCGTGCGTGCCAATCGGCGTTGCGCGCCCGCATCACGTCGCGGCCGGCCGAATAGATGTTGAATGTCGGCGAGAAGAAGATGCCGCGCTCGAGCTGGCGCTCGAGATAGGCGCGCCATTCCGGGCTCCCCGGCTCCACCGCCTGGTCGGCGAGCCGAGCCGCCTGCGAGAATCGCCACTGCTCGTCGAACATATTGTAGTCGGTCGGATAATTGGGGATCCGGTGGTCGCTCAGAAGCGATTCGAAATGGCCGTAGAAATGGGTGATGCCCTGCAGCCCCATCTCGCCGGCGCGATCGGCGTTCACCTCCGCGACGCCGCCCTGGGCCAGGTGGGCGACGGTGCCGAGCCGCAGCCGACGGGCCTCCTCGATCGCCGCCTGGGTGACCGCCGGCGGGTCGTTGAAGAACTTGACGCCGTCATAGCCCTGAGCCGCCGCCCAGCGCACCCAGGCCCGCGCCTGCTCGGCATTGGTGACCTCGCCGCGGTCCCAGCCGTCGCCGAGCGCCATGTAGGCGAACAGGCGAGGCGCGACGATGCTGTTGTCGCGGCTGCGCTGCCGGTCCGACAGCGACATGTTGTTGGGCCCGAAATAGAGGGAGACGCCGCGCACGGTGGTGACGCCGTGAGCGAGCCACAACCGGTAGCCATAGCCTGCATTGGGCGCCTTTTCAGGATCGCCGTTATGACCGTGGACGTCGACGAAGCCGGGAAGCACGTACATGCCGGTGGCGTCGATCTCATGGTCGGAGTCGCGCGGCTCGCGATTCGGCTCGAGCGGAAGGCCCGGCGTGCCGGCGCCGGCGATGCTCTCGATGCGGTTGCCGGCGATGACGATGTCGACCGGTCCGCGCGGCGGGGCGCCGCTGCCGTCGATCAAGGTGGCGCCGCGGATGACGAGCCGACGGAACGGTCCGGCGCCCTCGCCGGGCTGGCGATCCGCCACCCGCTCCATCGCCGCCGGCGCCTGCTGCGCGTGCAGCGCCGGAAGCACCGGCAACGCCGCCAGCGCCGCCAGGGCGCCGGCCGCCCCTAACCCCCGTCTCAACCACCCCATCCATGCCTCCGCTTCCGGCGCCGATTCCCGACGCCTAAATTCGCGATCGTCCCCGGTTCGAGGGTGCGCCACTTCCCGGTCAGGCCCAGCTCAGCACCGCCCAGCCTTCGTCGCCGGCATAAGCGCGAAAGGGCGGCTTGGGGTTCACGACGAAAGCCTCGTCGGCCCAGGCCAGCACGCAGGCGTCGGAATGATGGTCCGAGAAGAAGCGCACGTGCATCGCGCTTCGAGGCCTTCCCGACCGGTTCAGATACGCCTCGATCATGGCCAGCTTGTCGCTGCCATAGCAATTAGGCCCCTCGATGCGCGCCCGCAGGTCGTCGCCGTCCCACCCCGACTGGGTGCACACGATCTCATCCACGCCGAGCTCCTCGGCGATTGCCGCGACGCAGAAGGCGTTGGCCGCGGTCGCCAGCAGCACCCGCCGCCCCTGCCGCTTCTCCTCGCTGATCTGCCTGAGCCCCTGTTGCCGGAAACCCCCGGCGCGAAGCCTGCGCGCGAAGGCGGCCGCGACTTCGTCGATGCGCCGGCGCGGCACGCGGTCGCCGAGGAAGACGTGCTGAAGACGCTCCTTGAGGCGCTTTCGGCTCATTCGCCCGGCGAGGTGGAGCAGAAAGGAATAGAGAGCCGCCGGAGCGAGCAACAGGCGCCAGGGCGCAAGCCGCCACGCGGCGTAGAGCAGGAAGGGGGTGAAGGTGCCGCGCCGGGTGAGGGTCCGGTCGAGATCGAAGATGGATATCTCCGCCTCGGCCCCGAGCGGCGCGGCGACCGCGTTGCGGGCAGCGAGGATCCGTTCGACCAGCTCATGGTCGCCGCGTCGGTCGACGTCCATCCCCGCCTCCGCGAACGGCAGCGGGACGGCGGTGGCGTCGACTCCGAGGCCGCGACCGACTCGGGCGATGCCCTGCTCGATCGAAAGCGCGCGCATCGCCGCTCCGAGCGCGAGGACGGGGCCGAAATGCCAGAGCAGGCTGAGCCTCTTCTTGCGGTCCGATTCGGCCGCGGCGAAGGCCGCGACCGCGGCGAGGGCACGCTCGCTCTGCGCGGTGAACAGATTGGCACCGGTATAAGCGCCGCCGCGGAAGCGCAGCCAGGTGCGGCGATTCTCCGGATAGCGGGCCAGAAGCAGGTCCCGCTCAACGATTCCGAGGGTGACGTCCGAACCGCGGCTTTCGGAGAGGAAGTATTCGATGATTTCGGGCGTCAGCAAAGGATGGTCGGCGGTCGTGATCAGGACCGGCCACGGCGCCGCCGGCGTGCCGAGCACGCCCGACAGGCTCGCGGTGATGCTGGCGCCGCCCGCGGCGTGGACGACTCGCGGATCGCTGGCCATCCAGCGGAGCGCGTCCTGCGCCAGCCGCTCCGGTTCCTGGGCGATCACGACGACCCGCGCGACTGACGGGCAATCGAGCAAGGTGCGGGCGACCCGGCCAAGCATCGGCTCACCGGCGACCGGGACCAGCGCCTTGGCGGGGAGGCCGAAAGCGGCGGCGAGCGGGTCGCCCTCCGGCCGGCTCCCGGCGAGCACGACCGCCGACCACAGGCCCCCGGCCCGGGGGCGGGCAGGAACCGGCGTCGTCCCATTCAGATCGATGCCGTCGGAGTTCCCCACTTCCCCCTGAACCAGTCAATTCGGCGCTGACAGACCCGCGAACTTATGGCACGGG
>DATMVG010000152.1:0-22414 GCA_035563315.1 Allosphingosinicella sp.
GGGTCGGCGGCGGGGTCAGCGGGGGGCTGGGCCTCGGGCGGCGCCTCGTCCTGGAGCGAGTCCACCGTCCCCCGGAGATCCTCGAGGCGGCTCGGCTCGGCCTCCTGGGCCGATGTCGGAGCCGCCAGGCCGGCGGCCGCGAGCAGCGCGATGAGTGTCGAAAAACGCATGAGACCCAGATCCTTGTCCTGTGCGCGGGCGATGGACCGGAGCGCAGCCGCGATCAACCCGACCTCGGCCGGCCGCCGCTAGAGCGCGATGGCGACCGTCTTGAGCTCGGTATAGGCCTCGACCCCGTGACGGCCGCTCTCCCGGCCGAAGCCCGACTGCTTGAAGCCACCGAACGGCAGAGCGACGTCGGTCGCGGCCGGACAATTGCCCCAGACCATGCCGGCCTTGAGCTTGGCGGCGAGCTTGTGCATCGCCGACACGTCGCGGGTCCAGATGCTGGCGGCGAGGCCGTAGCTGGTGTCGTTCGCCGCCTTCGCCACCTCGTCGAGATCGTCGTAGCGCTGAGCGGCGAGGACGGGGCCGAATATCTCCTCGCGGACCACCTTCATCTCGGGCTTCACGTCGACGAGCACCGTCGGGTTGACGAAATAGCCCTCGCCGCCGGGCGCGTCGCCGCCACACAGCACCGAGGCGCCCTCGCGCCGGCCGGCCTCGATATAGGCGAGGACCCGCTCATGCTGCTCGGTCGAGACGAGCGGGCCCATCCGCGTTTCCGGATCGAGGCTCGGACCGACCTTCCACTGCTGCGCGTTGGCCGTCACCGCCTCGAGCAGACGATCGAAGATGTCGCGATGGGCGAATAGCCGCGAGCCGGCGATGCAGACCTGCCCGGAATTGGCGAAGATCGAGGTCGCCGCGCCGCGCGCGGTCTTGGCGATGTCCACGTCCGGAAGCACGATGACGGGGGATTTGCCGCCGAGCTCGAGCGTCACCCGCTTGAGGGTCTCGGTCGCGGTGCGGTTGATGATCTTGCCGACCTCGGTCGAGCCGGTGAAGGCGACCTTGTCGACGTCGGGGTGGCGAACCATGCGGTCGCCGGCGGTCTCGCCCATTCCGGTGACGATGTTGAGCACGCCGGCCGGGAAGCCGGCCTCGGCGACGAGGTCGGCGAGGCGAAGCGCGGTCAGCGGCGTCTGCTCGGCCGGCTTGAGGACGATGGTGCAGCCGGCGGCGAGGGCTGGAGCGATCTTCTGGACCGCCATCATCAGCGGGAAGTTCCAGGGCACGATCTGGGCGCACACGCCGACCGGCTCGCGCCGCACATAAGCGTGCATCGAGCCGCCCGGATAACTGGAGGGTTCGACATGCTCGCCGACGAGCTTCGTCGCCCAGCCGGCCATGTAGCGCAGCGTTCGAACGCAGGTCGGCAGGTCGTAGCCCTGGCTGGCCGTGCGAGGCTTGCCGTTGTCGATCGATTCGAGCTCGGCGAATTCCGGGATCGCGGCCTCGAGCAGATCCGCGAGGCGGGCGACGAGGCGCTCGCGCTTCTCGGCGGGGAGTCCGGTCCAGCGGCCGTCGTCGAAAGCCGCCCGGGCGGCGGCGACGGCGCGGTCGACATCGGCGTCCGAGGAATCCACGACTCGGGCGATCTCGCGGCCGGTGGAGGGGTCGTAAACCGCGATCGTCGCTCCGTGCGACGAGGCCACCCACTCGCCGCCGATGAACAGCTTCGGCTCGCGCGAGAGGAAAGCCTGCACGGCGTCGCTGTAGGCGGGCTGCGCGGAAATGCGGGTCATCTCGTTCATCGGCGGGTCTCCTTTTGCGGGCCCTATAACGCCTGCAGGATCAAACCAGAAGCTGTCGCGCCCGCTCGACCTGGGCCGCCTCGTCGCTGTCGCGAGGCGGCTTCTGCAGCCCGCGCTGGACCGCGGGGCGGGCGGCGATCGAGTCCATCCAGCGCCGCAGATGGTCGAGGCCCATCACGTCCACGCCCGGCCATTCGTGGATCCGCGCCCAGGCGAAATTGGCGATGTCCGCGATCGAATAGTCGCCGGCGAGATATTCGTGCCCGGCAAGGTGGCGGTCGAGGACTTCGAGAAGTCGGCGGCTCTCGCGCAGATAGCGGTCGATCGCCGGCTGGATCCTTTCGGGGAAATAGCGCGCGAAGACGTTGGCCTGGCCCATCATCGGCCCAAGGCCGCCCATCTGGAACATCAGCCACTGAACGACCCGGCTGCGGCCCTTTTCGTCGGCCGGGATCAGCCTGCCGGAGCGCTCGGCGAGGTAGAGCATGATCGCGCCGCTCTCGAAAACGGCGAAATCGCCGTTGCCGCGGTCGACGATCGCCGGGATCCGGCCGTTGGGGTTGAGCGCGACGAACCAGGGCTGCTTCTGGTCGCCGGCGCTGAGATCGAGGACGTGCACCTCATAGGGCTGCTCGAGCTCCTCGAGGAGAATCGACACCTTGTGCCCGTTGGGCGTTGCGGCGGTGTAGAGATCGATCATTGGGGAGGCTCCCGTCGCCATTCTGAACCCGGTTCAGCGGTCCATAGGGGACGAGGCGCTGGGGCGGAAGGATCGACTCCGAAACCGGCTCGCGGCGGGCGAGGTCAGCCGATCGTCAGCTCGCAGCCGAAGTTGAGGCCGAGCCGGCCGTCGCGCATCCAGCGGACGAAGGCGTAGATCGGGCTGCAGCCGGCGAACCGGATCATGACGCTTTCGCCGAGCCGAGGCGCGAGATCGCTCTCGACCATCGTGCCTCGGGTCGAGATGTTGAGCACCGGCACGACATAGCCGACGCCGCGAAACTGCAGGGTGGCGAAGTCGGCGACGCCTTCGCGGCGCCGCTCGGAACGCCGTTCGACGGGGCCGCTCATGGGCTCGTCGAACTCGGTGACGGCTTCGAAGGCGCCAGCCTGGAATTCCATCGCACCCCTCCCGGATAGGGGGCGAGTATCCTCCCAAGTCGTTACCGAATTGCTAGCGCGCGCCTTCGCCTCCCGCACCGGCCTCTTCCCAATAATAAGGCCGTCGGCGGCGCGTCCCGGTCACCGTCTCGTTGAGCGTTTCCGCCTCATAGAGGCGCCCGTTCAGCATCACGAAGGCGATGTCGTCGGTATTCTGGATGTCGACCGTCGGGTCGGCGTTGAGGACGACCAGGTCGGCGAGCTTGCCCGCCTCTAGAGTGCCGATGTCGCTGAAGCCGTACATCCGCGCCGGATCGGACGTGCCGAAGCGCAGCGCCTCGACCGGAGTCGCGCCGCCGCGGACGAACGACCACAGCTCCCAATGCTCGGCTAGGCCTGGCTGCTGGCCGTGGCCGCCGATGCTGACCGGAACGCCGCGCTGGGCGAGGCGGCGCGACTCCCGGGCGCTGTACTGGTCGACGAACTGCTCGGGCGGGGCCGTCACCGCGCGCACCCGGGAGGCGAGCTCCGAGGGCGGCGTATGCCGGGTCAGCAGCGGGTGGTTCCAGACCGGCATGGCCTGCGCCCAATAGGGATCCCCGGCGAGGCCGCCATAGGTCACGACCAGGGTCGGATTGTAGCCGACTCGAGTCTGCGACCAGAGGCTCAGCACGTCCTCGTAGAGGCGCGCCTGCGGGATGTTGTGCTCGAGGGTCGAATTGCCGTCCTGGATGAGGCTGATGTCCATCGAGAAGAGCGACCCGCCCTCGGGCACGACGAGGATGTTCTCGGCGCGGGCGGCGGCGGCGACCTGCTGGCGCTGGTCGCGGCGGGGCTGGTTGTAGTTCTTGATCGAATGGGCGCCTTCCGTCTCGAGCCGGCGGACGTGGTTGAGGGCATCCTCATAGGAGTCGATCTGGGCGTAGCGGCCCGGCGAGCGGGCGCCGTAGACGATCTCGCCGGACGAGAAGGTGCGCGGCGCGAGGATGATTCCGGCCCGCTGCATCTCGGCGGCGGGGAAGATCTCGCTCGACGTGCTCGACGGATCGTGGACCGTCGTGACGCCGAGCGCGAGGTGCGACATGGCGGACCAGTTCTGCTGGGGGATGAGGTCGTCCTCGCCCTGAGGACCGTGAGCGTGGCCGTCGATCAGGCCGGGGATGATGGTCTTGCCGGCGACGTCCACCTGCCGCGCGTCGGCGGGGATGGTCACCTCGCCGCGCCGGCCGACGGCGCGAATGCGATTGCCCTCGATCAGGATGACTCCGTCGTCGATGATGCCGCCGGATTCGTCGGCCATGGTGACGATCCGGGCGCCGACCAGGGCGACTCGACCCTGCGGCACGTCGGCGCTGGCGCTGATCGCGAGCGAGGTGCCGCTTGCCGGCGGCGTGTAGCTTCCCCCCGGGGCGGTTCGGAGCAGGTCCGCCGTGTCGGCGCCGTACAGCGTCGGCCCGAGGCTCCAGGCCAGGCGGCGGCCGCCCTGGGTCCAGCTCGGATAGCTGGCGCCGCCGTTGGTGACTCGGGTGACCGGGAGCTGGGTGGCGCGGGCGCCGACGTTGAGCGTGGCGGCGCCGCTGAAGAAAGGCAGGACGAACAGGTTGTAATTCTCGCGGAAGGCGAGCGTTCGGCCGTCCGGCGATACCTCGTAACCGGTCACCAGGTCGCCCTGGGCGTGATCGCGGCGGTTGCCGCCGTTCAGGTCGACGCTGATCAGCCTGAGCTTCTGCTCCTGGCTCACCTCGAGGAAGACCCGGTCGGCCGTGGCGCCGAAATGGGGGTTGCCGCCCTCGCCCAGGATTCGGGTCGAGGCCCCGCCCGCGGACGAAATGCGGAAGACGCCCGTGGTCGCGGACCATTCGTCGGACGTCAGGCCGCCGCTCCCGCTCAGCTCGTAGACGATGGTGGCGCCGTCGGGCGAGAAGCGCGGGCGACGATAATGGCCCGGCTGCTGAGTGACCGTGCGCATCCCGCTGCCGTCGGCGCCGACCGTCCGGATCTCGCCGAGCCGCTCGTCGTTCCACGACACGAAGGCGATCCGGCTGCCGTCGCGCGACCAGCTCGGGAAGAGCTGGAAGTCGCCGTCCTGCGCGGTCAGCGGCCGCGGCGAGCCACCGGCAAGATCGCGGACGTAGAGCCGACCGAGCGTTTCGAAGACGACCCGGCTGCCGTCCGGGGACACCGAGGCGAAGCGCGGCATGCGCGTGGTGAAGGTGGCCGGCGCAACCTCGACCTGCGGGCGCGGCGACTCGATGACGACGCGGGTGTCGCTGACCTCGAAGGGAATCTCGGCCTGGCCGGCGCCGTCGACATTGACCCGGCGGATCCGGCCGCCGGCCCAGAAGACGATGGTGTTGCTGTCGGGCGTCCAGTCCATGCTGGGATAGACCCCGTGGACCGCCCAGGTCTCCTGCAGATCGAGGTCGAGATCGCCATAGACCTGCCGCTCCTCGCCGGAGCGCAGGTCCTTGACGAACAGCCGGCTCTGGCCGCCGACCCGGTGGACGTAGGCCAGCCAGCGGCCATCGGGCGACGGCGTCGGCCGAACCGCCCCGCCGGGACCGCCGGCGACCTGCGTGCGCTCGCCGGTGGCGATGTCGTAGCGCTCGATCGCGAATACCTGCTGGTTCGAATCCTGGGCATATTCGAAGATCGGTCCGGGAGTGACGTTGCGGCTGAAATAGATGGCCGAGCCGTCGGCGGAATAAGCGGGCTCGCCGAGCTCCTTCTGGTGCTGCGGATTGGGACGCTGGACGAGCGGAACGCCGTTGCCGGTGCCGCTCGCATGGTAGAGCCAGATCTCGCCGGTTCCGAGCGAGCGCTGGGTCGTAAAATGCTTGCGCGCGGCGATGAATTGGCCGTCCGGGCTCCAGGTCGGGTTGTTGAGCAGCTCGAAGGTTTCGCGGGTGATGGCGCGGGCGCCCGACCCGTCGACGTTCATGACCCAGATATTGTCGCCGCCGCCGCGGTCGGAGGTGAAGGCGATCAGCCGGCCGTCGGGCGAGAAGCGCGGCTGCATGTCGAAGGCGAGGCCCGACGTGATCCGCGCCGGGCGGCCGCCGGAGATCGGCATGGTGTAGATGTCGCCGAGCAGGTCGAAGGCGACGGTGCGGCCGTCCGGACTGACGTCGACGTTCATCCAGGTGCCTTCCGACACGCTGATCGGAACCTGCCGGGTGCGCTGCCCGGGAGGCGCGTTCACGTCCCACTTGGGCCGCTCGCGATTGCCGCTTTGCTGCGCCTGGGCGAGCGCAGCGGTAGAGGCGAGCAGGAGCGAGACGGCGGCAAGGCTGCGGATCATGTGGAGCACCCCGAAAAAGCGCGGCAAGGAACCGGCGGCCTGCACTATTCGGCGCAGGCAGGCAAGCGGGCGGAGGAATCTGACTGATCCACTTTAGGGTTGCTCGCGCGGACCGGAACCCCGCAATTTCAACGCCGTTCGTTACATGGCCGTCACTCACCGGCGGTCGCAACAGGGGCGAGCCATGGCTCACCGAACCCCCCCACTGGAATTGTGGGGAGGAGTCGAGTGCACGATCGCGCGCGTCGGCGACGACTGGCGCGATCAGACCGCGGAAACCGGCCACCGGCGCCGAGCCGCGGACATCGACCTGATCGCCGATCTGGGCATAAGGACGCTGCGCTACCCGATCCTCTGGGAATCGGTCGCGCCCGAGGCAAAGGGCCGGCCCGACTTCGCCTGGACCGACGAGCGATTGGAGATGCTTCGCGAGCGCGGAATCCGAGTCATCGGCGGCCTTCTGCATCACGGCTCGGGGCCGGCCCACACCCACCTGCTCGACCCGGACTTCCCGCGCAAGCTGGCCGAATATGCGGCGCTGGCGGCCGAGCGCTATCCCTGGATCGAGATGTGGACTCCGGTGAACGAGCCGCTGACCACGGCGCGCTTTTCCGCTCTGTACGGCCATTGGTATCCGCACCGGAAGGACTATCCGTCATTCCTTCGGGCGCTGGTCAATCAATGCCGAGGCACGATCGAGGCGATGGCGGCGATCCGGGCCACGGTTCCGGGCGCTCGGCTCGTCCAGACCGAGGATGTCGGCAAGACCTTCTCGACGGCGCCTTTGCGCTACCAGGCCGCGCACGAGAATGACCGCCGCTGGCTGAGCCTCGACCTGCTCTGCGGCCGGGTCACCGCGCGGCACCCGTTCCACAAGATCCTGTTCGGCGCCGGAATCGGCTGGGGCGAGATGGAGGCGTTCGAATCCGGGGCGGGCACGCCCGATCTGCTCGGGATCAACCACTATCTGACCAGCGAACGATTCCTCGACCACCGGCTCCTTCTCTATCCGGGCCACGAAATCGGCGGCAATCGCCGCGACATCTATGTCGACGCCGAAGCGGTCCGGGTGAAGAGGCTCGAGGCCGACACCGGGCTGGGGCCGCGCCTGCGCGAGGTGTGGGAGCGTTACGGAATCCCGCTCGCCGTCACCGAGGTCCATCACGGCTGCCACCGCGACGAGCAGCTGCGCTGGTTCGCGGAAGCGTGGAACACCGCCACGCAGCTCCGCGACGAGGGCATGGACCTTCGCGCCGTCACCGTCTGGTCGCTGTTCGGCAATGTCGATTGGCGTTTCCTCCTCACCCGGCGCAACGGCTTTTACGACACCGGCGCGTTCGACGTGCGCGCCGGCGAGCCGCGGCCGACGGTGATCGCCCGAGCCGCGACCGCTTTCGCCGCCGGCAGGAAGTTCGATCATCCGGCGCTCGATTGTCCCGGCTGGTGGCGCCGACCGCCAAGGCTCTATCCGTGGAACGGACGCTGCCGGCCGGGCGAAACGGAGGGCCGAAAGCTGCTGATCACCGGCGCGACCGGGACTCTGGGCAGCGCCTTCGCCCGCCTCTGCGAGGAGCGCGCCCTGCCCTTCCGCACCACCGGCCGGGCCGAGCTCGACCTCGAAGACGAGGCGTCGATCGCCTCGGCGCTGCGCCGGTTCCGGCCCTGGGCGGTGATCAACGCCGCCGGCTTCGTCCGGGTCGCCGACGCCGAGCGCGAGCCGGAGGCATGCTTCGCCGCCAATGCCGAAGGGGCCGGCAGGCTCGCCCGCGCCTGCGCCGCGGCGGGGATTCCGCTCGTCACCTTCTCGACCGATCTGGTCTTCGACGGCTCAGCCGGGCGGCCCTATCACGAGGGGGATGCGGTCAGCCCGACCTCGGTCTACGGCCGCAGCAAGGCCGAGGCGGAGCGCAGCGTGCTCTCGTCGGGCGCAGATGCGCTGGTCATCCGCACCAGCGCCTTTTTCGGGCCGTGGGACGCCTATAATTTCGCCTGGAGCGTGCTGGCCCGGCTCGCCCGCGGCGAAGCGGTCCGCGCGTGCCGCCGCACCGAGGTCTCGCCCACCTACGTCCCCGATCTGTGCCATGCCGCGCTCGACCTTCTGATCGACGGCGAGACCGGGCTCTGGCACCTGGCCAATTCGGGCAGCGTCAGCTGGCACGACTTCGCCCGCCGGGTCGCCGAGGGCGCCGGCCTGGATGCTACGCTGGTCCTCGCCGAGGACGCTCCCGCCTCGACCAGCACCGCGCTGACCAGCCGGCGCGGAATCATGCTGCGCAGCTTCGAAAGCGCCCTGGACGATTATCTTGCCGGCGTGGCGCGGAGCGCCGAGCTTCCCACCGCCATAGCGGCGGAGTGAGCCTCACTCCGCGGCCTGGGTCCAGATGGCGGGGCTCGTCGCGGGCGCGCTGCGCTTGCGGTCGAGCTTGCGGAAGGCGGCGAGCGCCTGGCCGACGACCTGGTCCATGTTGTAATATCGATAGGTCGCCAGCCGTCCGACGAAGGTGACGTTCGGATTGGCGTCCGCCAGCGCCTCGTACTGCTTGTAGAGCGCCTGATTTTCCGGCCGCGGAATGGGGTAATAAGGGTCGCCCTCCGCGCTCGGATATTCGTAGGTGATGCTGGTCCGGCCGTGGCGGTGCTGCCCGGTGAGGTGCTTGTATTCGGTGATCCGGGTGTAGGGGACCTGGGGATCGGGGTAGTTGACGACCGCCACCGGCTGGAAGCGCTCCTGCTCGAGCGTCCTGTGCTCGAAGCGCAGGCTCCGATAGGGCAGCTTGCCGAACCTGAAGCCGAAATATTCGTCGACCGGCCCGGTATAGACGATGTGGCCGGCCTCGATCTCGTCCATGATGTCGGCGTAGCCGGTGGAGAGCAGCACGTCGATGTTGGGATGGTCGAGCATCCGGTTGAACATCGCCGTATAGCCGTCCCGAGGCATGATCTGGTGCTTGTCGCCGAAATAGCGGTCGTCGGTGCCGGTGCGGGTCGGGATCCGGGCGGTGACCGCCTTGTCGAGCTCGCTGGGGTCGATCCCCCATTGCTTGCGGGTATAGCCCTGGAAGAACAGCTCGTAGAGCTCGCGGCCGACCGCCGACACGACGACGTCCTCCGAGGTGCGGATCTCCGCCACCGGCTCGGCCCTCGAGGCGAGATAGGTGGCCGCCTGCTCGTCGGTCGACAGGTCGAGGCCGAACAGCCTGTTCAGGGTCGTCCGGTTGATCGGGATCGGGACGAGCTGGCCGCGGACCTGGGCGAGGACTCGGTGCTCGTAGGGCCGCCACTGGGTGAACTGCGACAGATAGTCGACGATCTCGTCGCTGTTGGTGTGGAAGATGTGCGGTCCGTATTGGTGGATGAGCACTCCGGAATCGTCGAGATGATCGTAGGCGTTGCCGGCGACGTGCGGGCGCTTGTCGATGATCAGCACATGGGCGTCGTGCTGGCTGGCCAGGCGCTCGGCGATCACAGCGCCCGCGAAGCCGGCCCCGACGACCAGATAGTCGTAGCGCTTGCGGCTGTGCGCCTTGAGGATGTTGGGCCCGGTCGTCGGCACCGCGATCGCCTCGCGGACCAGCCCGGCCATCCGGGCGTGGGTGACGTCCCAGCTCAGATTGGCGAGCTTGACGTCGACGTCGGACAGCCAGCCGCCGTCGCCGCGGGCGAGCGCCAGCGCCTCGTCGCAGGCCCTGACGAACGCCTCCGCGCCGTCGGCGATGAAGACGCCCTCGACATCGCCATAGTGACGGATGACGTCGGCGATCGGGGTCGACACCACCGGCCGGCCGCCGGCGAGATATTCCGGAGTCTTGGTCGGCGAGATGAAACGGGTCGATTGGTTGATGGCGAAGGGCATCAGCGCCACGTCCCAGCGCGCCAGGCAGCCGGGAAGCTCGTCGTAGGTCTTGCCGCCCGGATAGCTGAGATTGGGCCGCTGCGGCAGCTGGTCGGCCTCGATCTTGACCACCGGCCCGACCATTTCGATCGACCAGTCGGGCCGTGCGTCGGCGAGCGCCGCCACCAAAGCGAGGTCCATGCGCTCGTCGATAACCCCGTAGAAGCCGAAGCGCGGCCCCGCCGCGGCCCCGCCCGCCAACGGCCCGACCGCCCGGGCGCGAGCGAAATGGTTGCGGTCGACGCTCGACGGAAACGGATGGACGTTCGGATGCCGGTCCTTTTTCGCCTCGTAGAGGCTGTAGCCCCCGGTGAAGACGACGTCGGCGGAGTCGAGCAGCTCCTGTTCGAGCGGCAGGAGAAGCGGCGGCGCGAAGCGGAAGTTGGCCAGCTCGTCCATGCAGTCATAGACGGTGCAGGCAGCCTCGATATGCCTGGTGAAGGGCAGCATCATCGGCGTGTAATACCAGCGGACGAACGGCGCGCGCTCACCCGCCAGATAGGAGTCGAGCAGCGACCTGAGGACGCGCTCCTGCTCGGCCTCTTCCATGCCCTTCGGCAACGAAGGCGTGACGACGATGACTCCGGTTTCCGCGCAGGTCCTGACGCCGAGCGCCGGCTCGCAACCGGCAAGCGCCTCCTCGGGCTCCTCCCAGAAGACGACTCGGCCGGTCTCCGCGAAACGGCTCATCAGGTGCTGGGGGCGCTGGAAGACGAAGTTCCAGCGCAGGTGGGAGAAACAGATCAACGTCAGATCGAGGTGCGTGCGCACACGCGAAGTCACGCCCGAACCGGCGTTGCTGAGCTTTATCAACGTGAAACCCCTGTAGCGAAAAGACAATTCTGGAAACGTAGCGCGGGCGGGGCGGGTTCCCGCAGCGCAGCATTTTTCTCGCTGATGCAGGTTATTTATATTATTTTTGAAAGGCCTGGCGCAATTCGTCGAGCCAGGGATCCGCGGTTCCGTCGCTCGGGGCGCGCCAGTCGCCCCGCGGCGACAGGGCTCCGCCCGCGGAGACCTTGGGGGAATTGGGAATGGCGGAACGCTTGAACTGGCTGATCTGGAAGAATCGGAACAGGAAGACTTCGAGCCACTTGCGCACCGTTGCGAGGTCATATTCGCGCTTGAGCGCCTCGGGATAGCCAAGCGGCCAGAGCCCCGTATTGGCGTCCTGCCACGCCTGCCAGGCCAGGAACGCGACCTTGGAGGGAGGCTGGCCGCTGCGCAGCGTGTGAAACAGGAAGAAATCGTGAAGCTCGTAGGGACCGATCCGCTCCTCGGTGCTCTGCATTCCGCTCTTCTCGTCGGCCGGCACCAGCTCGGGCGAGATCTTGGTCGCCAGGATCGCCTCGAGCACGCCGTTCGTCGCCTCGTCGAACTGGCCCGACTTGATCGCCCAGCGGACGAGATACTGGATCAGGGTCTTGGGAACGCCGGCATTGACCCCGTAATGGCTCATCTGGTCGCCGACGCCGTAAGTCGACCAGCCGAGAGCGATCTCGGACAGGTCGCCGGTGCCGACGACGAAGCCGCCGCGATGATTGGCCAGCCGGAAAAGATAGTCGGTGCGCAGGCCCGCCTGCACGTTCTCGAAGGTGATGTCGTAGACCGGCTCTCCCTTGGCGAAGGGATGGCCCATGTCGCCGAGCATCTGGCGGGCGGCGGGCCGGATGTCGATCTCCTCCCCGACGATGCCGAGCGCGTCCATCAGCTTCCAGGCGTTGGACTTGGTCTCCTCCCCGGTGGCGAAGCCGGGCATGGTGAAGCCGAGGATGGCCGACCTCGGCAGGCCGAGATAGTCGCAGGTCTTGGCCGCGACGATCAGGGCGTGGGTCGAATCCAGCCCTCCGGAGACGCCGATCACCAGATGCTTGCCGCTGGTCGTCTGGAATCGCTTGGCGAGGCCCTGCACCTGGATGTTGAAGGCTTCGTAGCAATCCTGGTCGAGCTGCTCGGGACGGTTGGGGACGTAGGGGAAACGCCTCAGCTGGCGGCGGAAGCCGATGTCGGCGAAGTCGGGCTGGTGCTCGAAATGGATCCGGCGAGCGCGCTTTTCGGGATGGCCGGCGGCGACCGCATTGTCGTTGAAGGTCGGCATCCGCATCCGCTCGAGCCGAAGCCGCTGGACGTCGATGTCGGCCATGCACAGCTCCGGCTCCCGATCGAAGCGGCCGGAATCGCACAGCAGCTCGCCGAACTCGTAGATCGAGCCCTGCCCGTCCCAGGCAAGGTCGGTCGTGCTCTCGCCCGGCCCGGAGGCGGCGTAGACATAGGCGGCGCAGCAGCGGCTCGACTGCGAAGCGCAGAGCAGCTTGCGCTCGTCGGCCTTGCCGATGGTGATGTTGGACGCGGAGAGGTTGCACAAGATCAGCGCGCCGGCGAGGGCCCCCACCGTCGAAGGCGGCTGGGGCGCCCAATAATCCTCGCAGATCTCGACGTGGAAGATGAAGTCGTCCAGGTCGGTTGCGGCGAAGATCAGGTCGGTGCCGAACGGGACCGTCTGCCCCGCCACGGCGCATTCGATGCCATTGAGGCCGATTCCGGAGACGAACCACCTTTTCTCGTAATATTCTCGATAATTGGGCAGGTAGCTCTTCGGCACGACGCCGAGGATCCGCCCGCGGCTGACGACCAGTGCGCAATTATAGAGCCGTCCGTTGCGCCTCAGCGGAGCGCCGACCACCAATATTGGCGCGAGCTCAGCCGTCGCCTCGGCGAAGCGGGCGATCCCCTGCTCCACGGAGTCGAGGAAGGCCTCCTGCATGAACAGGTCGTCGACGGCGTAGGAAGACAGGTTGAGCTCGGGATAGACGACGAGGTCGCAGCCTTTGGCCGCCGAGTCGCGCGCGAGCGCCACCGCCTGGTCGACGTTGAAGGCGACGTCGCCCGACGAGCCGGTCGGGCTGGCGGCGGCGACCCGGACGAAGCCGTGCCGGTGGATCGCGCCGAACGGGGCTTTCCTGCCCTCCGCCATCACAGCATCTCCGTCATCATCTCGATCGCCACCCGCATGCACTCGACCCGCGTGGCGCCGCGGCCGATCGGCCCGAAATGCTCCTCGCGGTGCGTCGTCTTACGCCCGGCGCGAGCGCAGGCAAAGTGGACCAGGCCCGGCTCGTCGCCCTTGTCCGCGAAGCCGGTGACGGCGAGGGTGACATTGGCCCGGGAGCGCTGCAGCGCCCCTTCGGCCATGGCCAGCGCCACCTCGCGGGAAACCGCGCCCTTGTCCTGGATGAGCTCCGCCGGGACGCCGAGCATCTCGGTCTTGGCCTGCTCGCTGTAGGTGACGAAGCCGCGGTCGAAGGCATGGGCGACGCCCTGGACGTCGGTGAGCAGCGAGGCGAGCATCCCGCCGGTGCAGCTCTCCGCGGTGGCGAGGCTGAGATCGCGTTCGCACGCTTTGGCGAGCAGCCGCCGGGTAGCCTCCTCGACCTCGTTCGGAAGCACCGGCGAGAGGGTTTCGGTGTCGTTCAAATTCGCGTCCTCATCTCGGTCTCGCCGGAACCGGCCCCCCGCTCCGATTGTTCCAGAGCCGCAATAGGAGACCCATAATGGCCGACCGGACCAACGCCCAAAACGGACTTCAGCTTCTCGCCCAGGACCATCGCAAGGTGGAGGATTTGTTCGAGCGCTTCGAGAAAGCGAGCGGCGCCTCCGCCAAGCAGAGGATCGTCGAGCAGATCTGCACCGAGCTCAAGGTCCACGCCTTGATCGAGGAGGAGATCTACTATCCGGCGATCCGCGGCAAGGTCGAGGAGGACGCCCTCGACGAGGCCTATGTCGAGCATGACAGCGCCAAGCTTCTGATCAACGAGCTCGAGAGCGCCGAGCCCGACGAGGAATTTTACGACGCAAAGGTCAAGGTCCTGCAGGAGCTGATCGAGCACCACGTCAAGGAGGAGGAAAAGGAGCGTGACAACCTTTTCCAGCAGACCCGCGCCGCCGACGTCGACCTGGAAGCGCTGGGCGAGCGGCTTGCCGCCCGCAAGGCCGAGCTGATGGCTCAGGCCGAGAGCGAAGGGCTGCCGCCGGCGCAGCCGGCGACTCTCCAGCGCGAAGGCGTGTGACCATGGCCTGGAGCCGCAACCGAACGATCGTCGCCACCGCCGGCGCCGCCGTCGCCGGGCTCGCTGCGGCCTTGTTCACCCGGCGCTGGTGGGCGGGCGAGAATGGCGAGCGGCCGGCGGCGGCGCTGAGCCGCGGCAAGACCGCGGCCGGTCCCGTCGGCCAGTCGGGCAGCGCTCGCTCGGCCGGTCCCGACGCCATGCGCGATCCGCCGAAGGACTGGGAGAAGGTCGATCAGGCCTCGGACGAGAGCTTCCCGGCCAGCGATCCGCCCGCCGTCAGCCCTCACGTCGACTGACCGAGCCGGGGACGGTCGCGCTCGACTGTCCCCTCACGCCGCGGAGCCCTGAGGATGCGGGGACGTTCGCGTGCGACTCCCCTTCACGCTGCGGCGTCCCTGTCCTCGCCCTCGGCGAAGATGGAGCCGCGGGCGGCGCCGAGTTCGCTTATCGCCTCGGCCGTCGTCCAGCCCCAGACGAGATGGGCGACGATCATCAGTGCGTTGCGCCGCGCCGGATGGTCGGTGGCCGGCTTGAGCAGGCCCGCCGCCGGAATCCAGCCCATATAGCTGGTCAACCAGATCGCGCCGCCCGCCACGGCGCCGCTGAGCGGGCCCACGCGCGGATTGACGGCCGCAAGCACGGCTCCGCAACCGGCGCCATAGGCGAAATGCGCGGCGATGGTCAGCTCCCTCCCGGGCTCGTCGGCCGGCTCGACGGCGGCGTCGACGATCTCGCGCGGAGTCAGCGGATAGCGCTCCCCGGGCGGCAGCTTCCGGTGCAGGCGGCGCATCGTCGCCGTCATCGCCATCGTGCCGACGATTCCGGCGATGGCGCCGACCAGGAGCCGGGAGCCGAGCCTCACAGCGCGATCTCCGGCCGGGCGATCATCAGCCAGAAGATGGCGAGAACCGCGGCGAAGGCGGGAAAGCCGAAGGCGAACCAGAGGCGGTAGAGGCGATGATAGCGCGCCGGCAGCGGCTCGCCCGCCGCGGCGGCCGCGGTCGCGAGGTCGCGCATCCGCGCCTGCATCCACACCACCGGCAGCCAGAAAGCGCCGGTCAACAGATAGAGGGCGATGGAGGCGACGATCCAGCCTTCGTCCAGTCCGTAGCCGACGGTCCGGGCGAGGAGCAGCCCGGTGATCGGCTGGGCGACGACGGCGGTGGCGGTGAAGACGAGATCGGCGACGACCACGATCCGAGCCGTCGCCGCCACCGTCGGAGCGTCACCGGTGCGGTGCGCCATCATCATGAAGAAGGCGATGCCCGCGCCGGTGCCGAGCAGCACCGTCGCTCCGATCAGGTGCAGATATTTGAGGATCAGGTAATCAAGCATGATTGGGTCAGGTTGAGCAGGCCGCCCTCTCCCCCGGAGAGGGCTGCACGGTGCGGGGCACTGTGCACCTGCTCATGCCTATCATTTCGCGAGACGCGACAAGCGCACTTGCCTGACATGATCATGCTTGATGTCATCGTTCGTCCAGGATGGCGAGGCATATCAGGTTGAGCGCGAGGATGGGCCACACCTTCATCATCGGGCCGAGCGGATCGGCCCACAGCGCCGGCAGGAGCAGGGTGCCGAGGAGGAGGTAGAGGATCGAGGCGCCCAAGGCGGCGATCAGGGCCGCGCGAGTCGTCGGCCGGAACAGGATGCCGGCGCCGATCGCCAAGTCGAGCAGCGCTCCTCCGAGCACCGCCGGCTCGGCCCAGCGAGCGGCGGCGGTCATCTCCATCACGTCGACCGCATGGTCCCAGCCCGGCCCGAGCGAGACGAGCCCGGTCATCAGCCAGAACAAGGCGAAGATTCCGATCGCCAGCGGCTTGAGCAGATAGAGCCGCGCGAACCAGCGCTCCTGGACCGACGCCGGCTCCGCGGCGAGCGCCTCGCCGAGCGGGCGCGGCGCGATTCCGGTGACTCGAGTCCATGCGGCATTGTCGCCGACGGCGCCGCGGACGATCTCGATCCGCGCGGTGCTTCGGATCGGCGGCCGCCACCCCAGCCGGGCGATGCCGTCGCCGACCTTCCAGGCGGCGGCGAGCAGCAAGGCCGGCACCCGGACCTCGCGTGCCGGGGGCCAGCCGAGCCAGCGCCGATAGGCCGCCACCACCTCCGCGAAGGAGAGCCGCTCGGGCCCCGCCAGGTCGAGCGCGATCCGGGCCGGCGCGTCCGGCCGCACCAGGCGAACGACCGTCTCGGCGACGTCGTCGAGCTGGACGACGTCGAGGGGTCCGGCGTCCGGGATGCGCGGCAGGAGCGGGAGCGAGGCGAGAGCGCGCAACAGGGCGCTTCCGCCATAGGCGGAGCGGCCGAGGACCACGGACGGCCGAAGGATGACCCAGTCGAGGCCGCTCGTCTCGAGCTCCGAATCGCCCTCCTCCTTGGTGCGGGAGAAATCGGTGACTCCGCCGCGGTCGACTCCGATCGCCGAAACATGGACCACCCGGCGCACGCCCGCCTGCCCGCACGCGCGCCACAGCGCCGACGGCGCGTCGCGATGAACGCCGCGAGGCGAATCGCGCAGGCTCGACTGAAGCGTCCCCGCGCAGTTGACCACCGCCTCGATTCCGGCGAGCGCGGGCAGCCACGCCTCCGGGCGGGCCATGTCGCGCAGATCGCCGCGGACCCACCCCGCCACCGGCACGCGCCGGGCGGTCGAATCGAGCTTGCGGGCGAGGCCGATCACCTCGTGGCCCGCGGCCGAGAGCCGCGCCGCCACCGCCGCACCGATCAGTCCGGTCGCGCCGAGCAGCAGGATTCGCACCAGCGCCTCCCTGAATGACGACCGCACAACCGGGCTCGCGCGGCTTCCGTTCCCCATGCCTCGGGGCCGGCGGCGATCGGCGGCTTCCTATTCGTAGCGAAGCGCCTTGATCGGGTTGGTTCGCGAGACCCGCAGGGCGTGGCCGGAGACGGTGCCGATCGCGATGGCCAAAGCGAGCAGGCCGGCGACGAGGAACGGCGTCGGCCCGAGGTCGATTCGGGCGTCGAAATTGTTGAGCCAGTCGCGCATCACCCACCAGGCGACCGGCCAGGCGATCAAATTGGCGACGATCACCGGCTTGGAGAATTGCCAGGCGAGCAGGCGCACGATGTCGAGCGAGCGGGCGCCGAACACCTTCCTGATTCCGATCTCCTTGGTCCGCCGCTCGGCGGTGAAGGCGGCGAGGCCGAACAGTCCGAGGCAGGCGATCACCACCGCCAAGGCCGAAAAGCCCGCGAAGGTGCGGCCCCGGGCGGCGTCGGTGGCGTAGAGCTCGGCCAACTGGTCGTCGGCATATTCCGCCTCGAACGGCACCTCGGGCACGAGGCCGTCCCAGACCTGGCCGATGCCCTGGCGGAGGCGCTCGGGATCGGAGGAACGGTAGCGGACGATCAGATTGTTGTAGATTCGCCGGTCGAAGAAGATCATCGGCTCGATCGGCTCGCGCAGCGACTGGAAGCGGCTGTCGGCGACCACGCCGACGATGGTGGCGGGGACCAGCCCCTCCTCGGCGCCGAACATGGCGATCCCGAGCGGGCGGCCGATCGCCGCCTGCGGGTCCGTAAGACGGAGGCGCCGCGCCGCCGCCGCGTTGACGACGATGTTGACGCCGCGCACCGTCATAGCCCGTTGCGCGGCCAGGGCGGCGTCCTCGGGGTCGAGCGGAATCGAGGCGTCGTCCCTGGCGAATTGGCGCGACAGGCCGCGGCCGGCGAGCAGCCGCAGCCCCATCGTCCCGACGAACTCCGGCGAGACGCTGTACATGCCGAACACCTCGGGCTCGGAGCGGCCGGGTATCTGCACGTTGGTGGTGAGCACCTGGTCCATGCCGGCCCGGACGTTGCTTCCGGCAACGCCCACGACGCCGTCGAGCCGGCCGATCTGGCGCATCAGGGTCTCGGTCTGCGGGATCACCGCGGCGCGGTTGGCGTAGCCGATCTGGATCAGGCCCTCGCGGGTGAAGCCGAGGTCGGTCGTCTGGGCGAACAGGGTCTGCGAATAGACGACGATGGTGCAGATGATGAGACCGATCGACACGGCGAACTGAGCCACGACGAGGAGCGCTCGAAGCCGTCCCGTGCCGAGCGGCTCGGCGGTCGACTGGTTCGCCTTGAGCACCTCGCCGGGCCGGTAGCGCGAGAGGTAGAAGGCCGGATAGGTGCCGCCGGCGATGCCGACCACCATCCACAGCGCGAACACCGGCAGGAGCAGGCCGCCGGCCCCGAGCCACCGTATCTTCAGGTCGGCGTCGTGGAACGCCGCCAGATAGGGGAGCGAGATCTCGACCAGGACCAGAGCGAGAAGGACGGCGATCCCGGTGACCAGCGCGGATTCGGCGAGGAATTGCGCGATGAGCTGGCCGCGGGTCGCGCCGAGCGCCTTCCTCAGCGCCACTTCCCTGGCCCTCTGGCTCGCCCGGGCCGTCGCCAGGTTGACGAAGTTGACCGCGGCCATGCCGAGGATGAGCAGGGCGACGACGGCGAAGGTGATGAGGGTGCGATGGTCGTTGCCCGGGCGCTCGATCGCGCCCGGTGCGCCGCTGAGATGGACGTCGCGCACGTTGACCAGCCGCCAGTCGTAGCGGTCCCCTTCGCGCCGCTGCTGGCCGCCGACTTCGACGGCGGGAATGGCTCGGCGCTCCCAGGCCGGCAGCCCGCGCGCGATCGCCCCGGCGTCGGCGCCGGGGCGAAGCTTCAGGTAGACGAAGCTGTTGACGCAGCCCCAGCCGCACTCTTCCCGGTCGCGCTCGCCCAGGCGCCCGATGATCGAGAAGCTCATGTGGCTGTTGCGCGGCAGATCCTCGAATACCCCCGTCACGCGCAGATTATATTGCTCGCCGCGCCGCACCGCGGTGACCGTCTCGCCGAGGATGTCGAGGCTTCCGAAGCGGTTGATCGCCTCGCTTCGGCTCAGCACCAGCGCGTCGAGCGGGCGCAGCGCCGTCGCCGGATCCCCGCGCAGGAACGGCAGGGCGACGATGCGGAAGAAGCTCTCGTCGGTGAGCAGCATCGGCGCGAAGCTCGGCTCGCCGTCGCGGAGAAGCACCGGATTGACCTCGTCGAGCCGGGCGATCGCCTCGATCTGCGGAAACTCGCGCGGGAAGGTCTCGGTGATCACCCCGTGCGTATATTGATCGAGCGGCGATTCGGATTCGTCGGGGTCGGTGCTGATCGTCTGCACCTGGAACACCCGTTCGGCGTCGGGAAGCCAGGTGTCGTAGCTCGATTCGTAGCGCACGTAGATCAGGAGCAGGAGGCACGCGGCGAGGCCGAGCGCCAGGCCCACGATGTTGATGAACGCGTAGGTCTTGTGACGGGCCAGCGAACGCAGCCCGACCTTCAGGTAGTTAAGCCACATCCCCCCGGCCGCCCCCTCACCCGTGTCGCCGCCGTTCCCGGCGGGCGGGCAAGGCTATCACGGATCGGCCAAGGCAGGCCAGCGGCAGAAATCCGCCGGCCGCGCCTTCCTATTCGTAGCGAAGCGCCTTGATCGGGTTGGTTCGCGAGACCCGCAGGGCGTGGCCGGAGACGGTGCCGATGGCGATGGCCAGAGCGAGCAGGCCGGCGACGAGGAACGGCGTCGGCCCGAGGTCGATGCGGGCGTCGAAGGTGTTGAGCCAGTCGCGCATCACCCACCAGGCCACCGGCCAGGCGATCAGATTGGCGACGATCACCGGCTTGGAGAATTGCCAGGCGAGCAGGCGCACGATGTCGAGCGAGCGGGCGCCGAACACCTTCCTGATTCCGATCTCCTTGGTCCGCCGCTCGGCGGTAAAGGCGGCGAGGCCGAACAGTCCGAGGCAGGCGATCACCACCGCCAGGGCGGAGAAGCCGGCGAAGGTGCGGCCCCGGGCGGCGTCGGTGGCGTAGAGCTCGGCGAGCTGGTCGTCGGCATATTCGCCCTCGAACGGCACGTCCGGCACCAGCCGGTCCCAGACCCGTCCGACGTTCCGGCGAACGCTTTCCGGGTTGGAGGAGCGATAGCGGACGATCAGATTGCCGTAGATTCCGCGGTCGTAGAAGATCATCGGCTCCACCGGCTCGCGCACCGAGCGGAAACGGCTGTTCGCGACCACGCCGACGATCGTCCCCGGCGTCAGGCCGTCGAACATGCCGATCCTGACCTGCTTGCCGAGCGCCGCGGCGGGGCTGGCAAAGCCCATGCGCCGGGCCGCCAGCTCGTTGACGACGATGTTGATTCCGCGTTGCTGGAGTTCCCGCTGTGCGGGCTCGACCGCCTCCTCGGGCTCGATCGGCGTCCAGGCATAATCGTTGGCGAACCGCCGCGAGAGCGGCCGCCCGGCGAGCATGCGCAGGCCCATCGTCCGGAAGAAGTTCGGATGGGTGCTGTAGAAGCCGATCAGCACCGGCTCGGCGCGGCCGGGCACCTGGACGTTGGTGTTGAGCGTCTGCTCGGTCGCGACCCGCATATGGGAGGCGGCCACCCCCCGCACTCCGCCGACCCGCTCGATCTCGCGCATCAGAGTCTCGGTCTGCGGGATGACGGCGGCTCGGGTCATGTTGCCGATCTGGATCAGGCCCTCGCGCTGGAAGCCGAGGTCCGTATTCTGGGCGAACATGGTCTGCGCGTAGACCACCATCGTGCAGATGATGAGGCCGATCGAGATGGCGAACTGGCCGATGACCAGAGCGTTCCTGAGCCGGCCGGTTCCCTGGGCCTCGGCGGTCGACTTGTTCGCCTTGAGCACGGCCGCCGGCTGGTAGCGGGAGAGATAGAAGGCCGGATAGAGGCCGCCGGCCAAGCCGACGAAGACGAACAGGATCAGCACCGGCAGAAGGATCCCCTCGAGGCCGAAATAGGCGATCTGGAGGTCGGAGTTGAGGAAGGCCGAGAGATAGGGAAGGCCAAGCTCCACCATCGCCAGGGCGATCAGCATGGCGACCCCGGTGATGAGGAGCGATTCGCCGAGGAACTGGGTCACGAGCTGCCTGCGGTTGGCGCCGAGCACCTTGCGGAGAGCCACTTCGCGGGCGCGCTGGCTGGCGCGCGCCGTGGCGAGGTTGATGAAGTTGATCGACGCCATGGCCAGGATCAGCAAGGCGACGATGGTGAAGGTGACGATCGTCCGGCGGTCGTTGCCGGGCCGCTCGAGCGGGCCGTCGGCGCCGCTCAGATGGACGTCGCGGACGTTGACCAGGCGCCAGTCGAACAGGTCGCCCTCGCTGACCTGCTGGTCGCCGACGTCGACCGGCGGGATGTTGCGCCGCTCCCAGGCGTGGAGCTGGCGGTTGATGTCCTCGGCGTTCGCTCCGGGGCGGAGCTTGAGGTAGACGTAGCCGTTGACGCAGCCCCAGCCGCATTCCTCCTTGTCGCGCTGGCTGATGCGGCCGATCATCGCGAATTCCATGTGGCTGTTGCGCGGAATGTCCTCGAAGACGCCGGTGACCCGAAGCGAATATTGCTCGCCGCGACGGATGGCGGTGACGGTCCGGCCGATAATGTCGATGCTCCCGAAGCGGTTCATCGCCTCGGTGCGGCTCAGCACGAGAGCGTCCATGCCGCCGAGCGCGGTTCGCCGGTCGCCGCGCAGGAAGGGAAGCTCGAGGACCTGGAAGAAGTTGGGATCGACCAGGAACATCGGCGCGAAGGTCGCCTCGCCGTCACGCAGGAACACCGGATTGACGCCCTCGGCCCGGACGATCGCCTCGATCTGCGGAAAATCGTCGGCCAGGCTCTCGGTGATGATCCCGTGCGAACCCTGCTGCGCGACCGGCTCGGCATTGTCCTCGGACGTGCTGATCGACTGGACCTGGTAGACCCGCTCGGCGTCCGGCAGCCAGCGGTCGTAGCCGGTCTCGTAGCGCACGTAGACGAGCAGCATCAGGCAGGCGGCGAGGCCGAGCGCAAGCCCGAAGATGTTGATGAAGGCATAGGTCTTGTTGCGGACCAGCGCCCTCAGGCCGACGGTCAGATAATTGCGCCACATGCTCCCGGCTCCCCTTCGTCCAGCTTCGTCATTGGTCGTTTCCGGCCGCGCATGCGGGCGGCCAGGCTTCGGCTCGCCCGCTCGCCTGGCGGAACAGCTCGCCCGAGCGGTCGGCGGTGCGGCGAGTGAACAGCAAGGTCGCGCCCGACGGCGACAGGGTCGGCCCGACGTGAAAGCCGCCCGCGCCGGTCTCGACCGGGCGCCGCGGGCCCCAAGTCTCCCCTTCCCGATCGAGCCGGAACAGGGCGCCGTCCGACATCAGGACCGCGAACCGGCCGTCGCGGCTCGGCTCGAACTCATAGTCGTCGGCGGCGGTGCTGACGGTGCCCGCGACATTGGCGACCCGCCAGCCGTCGCGGTCGCGTACG
>DATMVG010000153.1:0-3575 GCA_035563315.1 Allosphingosinicella sp.
CCGCGATCGGCGAGTAGCCGAGCGAGATCTGGAGAAAGGCGACGAGCAGGAAGAAGAACCCGCCGAGGGCCGCGTAGACGACGAAGGTGACGGCGTTGGCGGCGCTGAACTGACGCGAGCGAAAGATCTCCAGCGGCAGCATCGGGTTGGAGCTGCGCCGCTCCTCCCAGAAGAACGCCGCCAAGGCGATGACTCCAATGGCGCCGCAGGCGAGCACCGTCGCCGTGGCGCCCTGCTCCGGCGCTTCGATCAGCGCGAAGGTGGTCCCGGCGAGCCCGATCGCGGTCAGGACCGCCCCGCGCAGGTCGAGCGGCCCGGAGGCGTTCGGGTCGCGGCTCTCCGGCACGTGCCTGGTCGCGGCCCAGGCGACGAAGATGCCGAGCGGGAGGTTGATCAGGAAGATCGCCCGCCACGAGACGGCCGCCACCAGGTAGCCGCCGAGCAGCGGTCCCAGCGCCGCGGCGACGCCGCCCAGCCCCGACCAGGCGCCGATCGCCCGAGCGCGGTCGCCGGGGCGGAAGCTGGCCTCGATCAGGGCAAGGCTGCCAGGCGTCAGCAGGGCGCCGCCGACGCCCTGGACCATGCGCGCGAAGACGAGCCACTCGGCGCTGGGCGCGAGCGCGCAGAGCAGGGAGGAGACGGTGAACAGCCAGATGCCGAGGACGAAGACCCGGCGCCGTCCGTAGCGGTCGCCGAGCGAGCCGCCGAGCAGGATCAGCGAGGCAAGCGTCAGCAGGTAGCCGTTGAGGATCCACTGCAGGGAGCTGGTCCCGGCTTCGAGGTCGCGGCCGATGTCCGGCAGCGCGATGTTGACCACGGTGCCGTCGAGGAAGGTGAGGCCGGAGCCGAGGATGGCGACGGTGAGCAGCCAGCGGCCGCCGGCGCTCTCGAAGGCGAGCCCGCCGCTGCGCTCCGGGCTCGACTCCTCCACTCAGCCGTCCAGCTCTGGCGGCAGCGCTTTCGGCCCGTCGGGATACATCCAGCGCAACTGCTCCTCGCTCATCTCCAGCGTGTTCGCCGGTTCCTGGGGGGCGCCGACGACGAGCCAGAGCTGGTCGGCGTCCGTGTCGTTGAAGAGCTGGCGAACCGAGCCCGGCTCGATCAGCAGCGTGTCCATCGGCGCCAGGGTCAGCGGCTCCTCGCCGTCGATCCGCACCCGGCCGGCGCCCTCGAGCAGGACGTAGAGCTCCTCCTCGGCGCGATGCCGGTGCCTGGTCGACGCCTGCCCCGGCTCGAGCCGCCAGAGCCGCGCGCCCAGCTCGCTCGCCTCGAGCTGCTTGGCGAGGTCCGTGTTCAAAGTCGCCATCTGGTTCGAGCGGCGCCAGAATGCGTCGGCGGAGCGGAGCAGGCGGTAGGGCATCGCCTGATTATGGCTGCGGCCGGCGCCGGCTAGAGCTCGATCCAGGTGCCGGCCGGGCCGAGGTTGCGGACCGGCGTACGACCGATCTGGCTCTCGCAGCCCCACGACTCGTGGATGTGGCCGCAGACAGCGAGCGGCGGCTGCTTCTCCTCGATCGCCCGCAGGAGGGCCTGGCTGCCGAACTGGGCGCCGCCGGCGCCGGCGTCGCAGTGGCCGCGCGGGGGAGAGTGGAGGACGAGGATCGCTCCGTCGGGGCAGGGGGCGAGCAGCTCGGCCGCCTCCTCCTCGTCGAGGTCGAAGCTCCACTCCCACGGGGTGACCGGGACCCCGGCGCCGAGGCCGAAGAACTCGGCGCCGGCGATCGTCGCCACCTCGCCGTGCAGAACCGTCGCCGCGCTCCAGCTCTGCGCCGCGGCGCGCAGCGCGTCGGCGGTCTCGTTGTTGCCGGGCACGAGCACGGTCGGCGTCTCGATCGCCGCCAGGACGTCGATCATCTCCTCGAGGCCCTCGTGGACCGAGGCGAAGTCCCCGGCGCCGATCACGACGTCGGCCTCGGCCGACATCTCGACCAGCTTCGCGCTTTGCCCGAGGTCGCGGTGCAGGTCGCTGAAAGCGAGCATCTTCACCCTGTGAAACCTATCGCCGCGCGCGCCCGGACGAGGAGGGCGGGAACCGGTTCACCATCCGGGCGAACGTACCCGCGCCGCTGTCCCGCGGCCAGCGGCGATCAGCCCGCGGAGTCGGTGGAAACGTCTTCGACTTTCCCCTTCGGCATCGCGACCAGGGCGACGACGAAGGCGACCGCCATCACGGCGGCGAAGGCGTAGAAGACGGTCTGGGTCGCGAGCGCGAAGTCGTGGGGGATGCCGTCGACCACCTTGGCGACGGCGCCGCTGGCCTGCTGGGCGCCTTCTTCACCGCCGCCGCCCTGGCTGACCGCGTCGGCGATTTCGTCGGCGACCGCCTTCGGCACGCCGTGTTCGGCGGCGCTCGCCTCGATGTTCGACTTGTTCTGCAGGACGAGGATCGAGCCGAGCACGGCGAGCCCCAGGCTGGAGCCGAAGTTGCGGACGGTCTGGGTGATCCCGGTCGCCTCGCCGTAGCGGTCGCTGGCGACCCGGTTCATCGCGTCGGTGTTGGCGGGGCTGAGCACGAGGCCGCAGCCGGCTCCGGCGAGGACGATGTAGTACCACTGGTCGCCGACCGAGAGTTCGGTCAGCGATTCGCCCCAGAGGTAGAACCCGACCGCGGCGACGGCGCAGCCGAGCACCACCGTCGGCCGGGCGCCGGCTCTGTCGAGGACCCGCCCGCCGCGCTGGGAGGCGACGAAGAAGCCGGCGAAGAAGATCATCAGGTACTGGCCGGTGTCGGAGGCGCTTTCGCCGAGCGAGATCTGCGCGTACATGCTGGCGAAGAAGAACAGCGGCACGAACGGGATCATCAGCAGGAAGAGGACGACGTTGTCGACCGCGAAGGCCCGGTCTTCGAAGATGCGGATCCGGATCAGCGGGTTGTCGACCCGCAGCTCGTAGAGCACGAACCCGATCAGCAGGAGGACGCCGGCGGCGATCAAGGCCCAGGTCGCGGGACTGCTCCAGCCCCACTCGCTCGACTGCATGAAGCCGAGCACGGCCAGTCCCATCCCGGCCGAGACCAGGACCGTGCCGCGGTAGTCGAGCGTCGCCGGGTGCTTGGTGTCGTCGGGCTTCGCTTTCCAGGTGAGGAAGAGGGCGATCAGGGCGACCGGGACGTTGACCCAGAAGATCGCCCGCCAGGTCCACTCGGTCAGGTAGCCCCCGGCCAGCGGCCCGAGCGCGGTGAGGCCGCCGGCGATGCCGAAGAAGATCGCCAGGGCGCGGCCGCGCTCGCGCAGCGGGAAGGCGGAGATCACGATCGCCAGGGCGGCGGGGAACATGATCGCGGCGCCGGCTCCCTGGATCAGGCGGAAGACGATCATCCAGGCCTCGGCCGCGTCGCCGGTCGGGGTGGCGCCGCAGAGGGCGGAGGCGGTGGCGAAGACGATCACGCCGAGCGTGACCATCCTGCGGTGGCCGGCGATGTCGGCGAGCCGGCCGCCGAAGGCGAACAGCGCCGAGAGCGAGAGCAGGTACCCGTTGATGATCCACTGCACGCCCGTGGTCGAGACGTCGAGCTCTTCCTGCAGGGTGGGGATCGCGATCGCGACGATCGTCTGGTCGATGAAGGTCATCGAGAC
>DATMVG010000154.1:0-4820 GCA_035563315.1 Allosphingosinicella sp.
GCGGTGCTCGGCTATCTGCTCAGCGTCGCCCTGCTGCCGGGCGGCGCCCGCCAAGCCGGCGGCTCGGCCGCGACTCGGGCTCGACCGGGCGCCGACCGGGGCTCCGACCCGACCGCCCCGGAGCTGCGCGTCGCTCAACCGGCCTGAAGCATGACCTTGCCGGCGCAAGCGCGCTGCCGAGGCCGCCGACCCGCAAGCGCCGTCCTTCCGCTCACCTCCTGACCTTGAGCGTCAGGGTGCCGGCCGCGGGATTGACGGCGCCGCCGGTCGGGTTGAAGAAGGTCGCCGTCGCGGTGGCGTTGCCCGATGCCGCCACCGAGGTGACCGAGGCGAGCAGCATCAGCCCCGAAAGCGATTCGCTGAACTGCGCCTGGAGCGCGGTGCCGAGCGTGGCGTTGGGGATGGTGACGGTCGTCGACGCCGATCCTCCCGCCGCGATGCTCGGCGGGTCGTAGGCCGCGGTGAACGCGAAGCCCTGCTGCGCGATCGGAAGGAAGCCTTCGGCTCCGGCGACGTTGGCGAACTCGGCGAGCCTCTGGTTGACCAGAAGCTCGCTGCCGTTGCGCGGCCCGTGCTTGAACCACATCGCGAAATTGATGTCCTGCCCGCCGACTTCGGACATCTCGCGATCCGAGCTGGCATTGCTGAACGACAGGATCTGCGCGGTGGTGGCATTCTCGATATAGCCGCCGTGCAGCTTGCCGCCGTTCTGGGCGCCGTTGATGCCGTGTCCGAAGCCGAGATACACCTCGGTCTGATGGCTGCCGAGGAACCTGATGTCGGCGCCGTAGAGCGCCTGATCGAGGAGGGCGAAGCCGCAGCGCAACGAGTCTCCCGCCACGTTCAGGCGGCTGGTGTCGGTTCCGCGAAGAGCGAGCATTCCGCCGAAGACATATTCGAGGGTCCCGCTGCCGCTGCCGCCGTTGTAGGAGACCGGGTCCAGCCACGGCATCGACAGGGTCATCGTATAGGGCCCGCTCCCCGTGATGGAGTCGATCCGGTAATAATATCCTGCGATCTTGACGCACCGCTGCATTCCCGCCGGATCGCTGGCCGCCGGAACGGCATCGACCGTAAGCGTGGTGGTCTGAGCGAGCGAGCCTGCCGAGCCGCCGCGAACCGGCGACGACCAGTTGGCGGTCAGCACGTCGTCGCCGCCGGCCATGGGCGCGGAGCCGCAGTTCAGGGCACGGATATAAGGAAGCCGGGCGAAATTGGACGCGCCGGTCGGATCGAGGGCGACGCCCCAATAATAGCAGCTGTAGACCGTGACGACGCCGGTCATGTCGGTGCGCGACCCGTTGACGATCTCCAGCCCGACCTTCGCGAGGCGGCTGGCGAGCGCGACGTCCTCGCTGCCGCTGTTTGCGCCCCTGATCTCGCAACCGGCGAAATCGGCGGTCGAATAGCGGAAGTTCCGGATCGTCAGCAGGACGTTCATCTCCGCCGTCGCCCAGAGCTGGAGCCCGAAGCGCAACGATTTGGTCTGACTATGGCCGCTTCCGCCCAAGGTGACCGGGCGATCGCTGGTGCCGGTGGAGATGCAGGCCGCGGCCAGGCAGCGCGAGCCCCAGGCGAAGAGGCTCCATGCCTCGAGCGCATCGGCATTGTCGTCGCCGTTGAGCGCGCCGAACATGTAGTCGGTGACGGTCTGCTCGGTCGAAAGCCTGAATCCGCGGCCGTCGTCGGCAAGAAACTGCGTCCGCGGATTGGCGGCTACGGTCGTCGAGGTAACGTCGTCGTCGTAAATGTACCAGGCGGCCCCGACACCGTCGACCGTATATCCGTCGGAATGGATCTCGACCACATCCGAGGCAATGACCGGCGGAGATCCGGCAAAATCGGTGAATACGCCGTAGGCCATTCGTCTTCCCCTTTCTGCAAGCGGGAAAGTACAGGAAGCCCGCCGGCTGTTCCAGCGCCGATATGATTAGTTGAGCACCGGCGGCGTGAACTGATCGGCCGCGGCGGCGCGACGCGGATGCTGTGCAAACCGGCCGCCGCCATTGACCGGTTGGAAACCCGGCCCCGCTAGGACGCCTCCGATCGGCGGCCTAGCCGCGCACTCCGCCCGCTTGCCTCGAATCGCCGGCGGGCGGGAACCGGGGGAATGCCGGCATTGGTAAAATGCTTACTCCTCCATGGCATGAGGGGTTCGAGGAATCGGAGGAGCGGGCATGATCGTCGGCATCGACCTGGGCACGACCAACAGCGCGATCGGCCTATGGGGCGCGCACGGAGCGGAGCTCATTCCCAACAGGATGGGCGACACGCTGACGCCCTCGGCCGTCAGCATCTCCGACGGAGGCGAAGTCCTCGTCGGCCTCGCCGCGCGCGAGCGGCAGTCGACCCATCCCGAACGCACGGCCACGGCCTTCAAGCGCTATATGGGCACCAAGCAGACCTGCCGGCTCGGCGGACAGACTTATTCGGCCGAGGATCTGTCCGCCCTCGTGCTTCGGAGCCTCAAGGCCGACGCGGAAGCCTGGCTGGGCGAGCCGGTCGAGCAGGCGGTGATCACCGTCCCGGCCTATTTCAACGACCGCCAGCGCAAGGCCACCCGGCGCGCGGGCGAGCTGGCCGGCCTCAAGGTCGAACGGCTGGTCAACGAGCCGACCGCGGCGGCGCTCGCCTACGGCATTCACCAGCTCGACGAGGAGCAGCCCTTCCTCGTCTTCGACCTGGGCGGGGGCACGTTCGACGTCTCCATCGTCGAGATCACCGACGGGATCATCGAGGTGCGCGCCTCGGCCGGCGACAATCGCCTGGGCGGCGAGGATTTCAACGACCTGCTCGTCCAGATCGCCCGTCCGTCCCTGAACCTCGCTTGCGATCCGGACGACGCCCGCGCCGGTCGCCTCGAAGAGCTGCTTCGCGCCGCCGCCGAGCGAACCCGCCGGCGGCTGAGCGACTCCGACCGCGCCGAATTCTCGATCGTCTGGGAGGGCAAGCTCTTGAGCACCGAGATCGAAGCGGCCGAGTTCGAGGAGCGGGCCCGGCCGCTGGTCGACCGCCTTCGCGAGCCGGTGCTTCGAGCGCTTCGCGACAGCCGGATCCGGGCCGAGGAACTCAGCGAAGTTCTTCTGGTCGGCGGAGCGACGCGAATGCCGATCGTCCGTCGCGCCGTCACCCGAATGTTCGGCCGCTTTCCAAGCGCCAGGCTCGAACCGGAACGGTCGGTCGCGCTCGGCGCGGCCGTCCAGGCGGGGCTCAAGGCGAAGGACGCCGCCCTCAAGGAGGTGCGGCTGACTGACGTCTGCCCGTTCACGCTCGGCATCGGGATCGTCGAGAACGACCGGAAGGGGGGAACTCGGGACGGCATCTTCTCGCCGATCATCGAGCGCAACACCGTCCTGCCCGCAAGCCGAGTCGAGACCTATTGGAACGTGTACGAGGGCCAGCGCCAGATCGACGTCGCCATCTACCAGGGCGAATCCCGCCAGGTGACCGGCAACGTAAAGCTTGGCGAGATCAAGGTGCCCGTGCCTGCGGGGCCGGTCGGGTCGGTCACCCTCGAATGCCGCTTCAGCTACGATAGCAGCGGGCTGCTCGAGGTCGACGTGACCGTGCCGAAGACCGGCGCCGTCCACCAGCTCGTGATCGTCGACGACCCCGAGGCGGCCACGGAAGCGGAGCTCGCGGAGCGCCGGCAAAGGCTCGCTGCGCTCAAGTTCCACCCCCGCGACGATGCCCCCAATGTGGCGGCCTTGGCCCGAGCGGAACGTTGCTTCGAGATGTTTCTCGGCGACCGGCGCGACCATATCAACCACATGCTGACCGCGTTCAGGAACGTGCTCGACGCCCAGGATCCGGACAGGATCGAGGTCGCCCGCGCGGAATTGCTGGCCTCGCTCGACGAGCTCGAAGGGGAGCGTTTTCTCTGATGGAGCGCTCGGTCTGGAAGCGGCTTGGAATTGCGCCGACCGACGACGCCCGGGCGATCAAGAAGGCCTATTCGGCGCGCCTGAAGGAGATCGACCCGGACAGCGAACCCCAGGCCTTCATCGCGTTGCGCGACGCGCGCGACGCGGCCCTTGCCGGCTTCGGCTCGAGCGGTCCGGCGCCGGCCGTCGAACCGGTCAGGCCGCGGACGGCCGGAATCACCCGCCCCGAAGCTGACCGAGATGTCCCGGCCAGCCCCGGACCGAAGCCTGAAGGCCCCGGCAGGAGGCCCGAACCCGGCCCGAAGCCGCGAAGCCCCTGGCAGATCCCGAGCATCGAGGAGCATCTGGCGAGGATCTCGGCCATGCTGCTCGATCCCGGGCCGGACAGCGTCGACGCCGACCGACTCGCCAAGGAAGGCGCCGCCTTGCTTCGCCATCCCGACATGGGCCTGATCACCCGGTCCGAGGAGGTCGAGGCATGGCTGGGCCAGGTGATCCTCAACGCCATGCCGCGCTCGGACGTCCTGCTGGCCCCGGTCATCGCCCATTTCGGCTGGGTGGAGAAGGCGAAGGCGTGGAACTGCCCATGGTATGTCGAGGCGGCCGTCGCGCGTGCCAGGGACTGCCGCTATCGAGACCAGGTCCTGCGCGCGCACGGACCGGCGATGCGGGCGCTCGCCGAGCCGCCGCCTCCGCGCACCAATGCGCTGATCGCCTGGGCCGTGGCCGAGCTGCTGGACGAGATACGCGACGATTATCCGGGCCTCGAACGCGATTTCGATCCCGCCACCATCGCCTGGTGGGACGAAGCGATCGAAGCTCAGCGGCAGCGCTTCGCCTTCAGGTGGCTGCAGCGCCTCGCCAGCTAGACTGCCATTGAAGTGGAAACATCTGTTCCCCGGCGAAGGCCGGGGTCCAGCGGCACTGTCGGAAGGA
>DATMVG010000155.1:0-19152 GCA_035563315.1 Allosphingosinicella sp.
CGTCGCCGGTCTTGGCCGGCGGGTCGGCCCTCGACGAGATGAAGTAGAGGCGGCGCCCGTCGGCCGTGAAATGGGGGTCGGCCTCGACCCCGGCGCCGGCGAACGGCGCCGGCTCGGCCGGCCCCCACGCGCCCGCCGAGCAGCGGCTGACGAGGATCCGCCATCCCGAGAAGTCCGGCGCCGAGCGGACGAAATAGAGGTCGCCGGTGACCGGATCGGGAGCCGGATGCGATTCGAACCGGGTCGAGGAGAGCGGCTCGGGACGCCACGGCTCCGCCGGCGCCGCCGCCAGGGCGAGGGCGGCGGCCATCGCGGCCGCGCCCTCATTCATGGCGAAGCGCGTGGATCGGGTTCATCCGGGCCACCCGGATCGCGTGGCCGGCGATGGTGCCGACGGCGATGCCGAGGGCGAGCAGGCTGGCGAGCGCGAACGGCGTCGGGCCGAGATCGACGCGCACGTCGAAGGTGTTGAGCCAGTCGCGCATCACCCACCAGGCCACCGGCCAGGCGATGAGGTTGGCCACCACCACCGGCTTGGTGAACTGCCAGACGAGCAGCTTGACGATGTCTCGCACCCGGGCTCCGAGCACCTTCCTGATCCCGATCTCCTTGGTCCGCCGGGCCGCGGTGAACGAGGCGAGGCCGAACAGTCCGAGGCACGAGATGATCACCGCCAGGACCGCGAAGCCCGCGAACACCGCCGCTCGGGTCCTGTCGCGCTCGTAAAGCTCGGCGACCAGGTCCTCGGCGAAGGCCGCGTCGAACGGGATGTCGGGCAGGAACTCGCGCCAGGCGCGCTCGAGCTGCGCCATCACCTGCGCCGGCTCGCCGGAGCGGTAGCGGACGATGAGCTGGGTCGTGTTCCCGGGATCGTAGGTGAAGATCAGCGGCTCGATCTCCTCGCGCGCGCTTCGGATTCGGGTGTCCTCGACGACTCCGACGATCGTCGTGGGCACCATCACCTCGCTGCCGCCCATGCTGACCCGGACCTGCCGGCCGAGCGCGGCGGCGGGATCGCGGAACCCGAACATCCGCGCCGCGCGCCGGTTGACGACGACGTTGACTCCCCGCCCGGCGAGCGCCCCCGCCTCCGGCCCTTCCTGAGTCGGCACGATCCGGTCGTTGGCGAACCGCTCGCCGAGAAGCCGGCCGGCGAGGAGGCGCATCCCCATCGCCGGGAAGAATTGAGGGTCGGCGCCATAGACCCCGACGTTGAGCCCGGCGATTCCGCCGGGCGCGTTGACCGACTGGATGTTCTTGTTCTCGCTGGCGATTCCGAGGTTGGTCCAGCCGACGGCGACGACTCCCGGGATCGCGCCGAGGCGACGCTGCGCGGCCTCGCCATTGCCCGCCTCCTGAAGCCGCCAGGCTCCCTTCACCTGGATGAGGCCGTCCTGGTCGTAGCCCGGATCGACCGTGGTGACGAACCTGGTCTGCGAATAGACCACGGCCGTGCAGATGATCAGGCCGATGGAGATGGCGAACTGGGCGATGACGAGGCCGTTGCGAAGCCGCCCGGTGCCGTGCGGCTCGGCGGACGACTTGTTCGCCCTCAGCACATGGGCCGGCTGGAACCGGGCGAGGAAGAAAGCGGGATAAAGGCCGCCCAGGACTCCGACGAGGGCGACCAGGCCGAGAGCGACCAGGATCAGCCCGTCGGTGCCGAAATAGCTCAGCCGGAAAGCGGCATCGAGATAATTGCCGAGCAGCGGCGCGCCGAGCTCGACCAGGGTCAGGGCGATCAGCATCGCGACGGTGGCGAGCAGCACCGATTCGCCGAGGAACTGGACGATGAGCTGCCTTCGGCCGGCGCCGAGCACCTTCCTCAGCGCCACCTCGCGCGCCCGCTGCCCGGCCCGCGCCGTCGACAGGTTGATGAAGTTGATGCAGGCCATGGCGAGGATCAGGGCGGCGACGATCGCGAAGGTGGCGACGGTGCGGCGGTCGTTGCCGGGAGTCATCGCAAGCCGCTGCGCCTCGCCCAGATGGACGTCGCGGACCGGCACCAGCTCGAGGTCCATGACGTCGGCCTGGCTCGCCGTCTGGCCGTCGATGACCTGAGGGGGAATCACCCTTTTCTCCCAGTCGGGAAGGGCCGAGTTGATCGCCGCGAAATCCGCGCCCGGGCGAAGCTTCACATAATGATATTGGCCCATCGCCCCCCATTGCCGGAAGATTTCGGGATCGGCGTAGAGCGACGGATCGAAGCGGAAGAGCGCGTCGAACTTCATGTGGCTGTTGCGCGGAAGGTCGGCGATCACGCCGGTGACGGTATAGTCGCGGCGCTGCCCTCCGCTGGTGGCGGTGATCGTCCGCCCGACGATTTCGATCGACCCGAATTGCCGGATCGCCTCGCTTCGGGTGAGCACGGCCGAGGCGACGTCGGGAAGCGCCCGCGCGCTCGAGCCGCGCAGGAACGGCAAGCGGAAGATGTCGAGGAAGGCCGGGTCGACGCGCAGCGCGTCGACATAGATGGGCTGGCCGTCGCGCAGGACGGCGGGCCGGCTCGGCGCGGCGATCGTGATCGCCTCGATCTGAGGGAAGCCGCCGGCGAGCGTGTCGCGCACCGGCATCGGGCTCGATTGGGACGCGGATACCGGCTGGCCCGGCTCGTGCCACGTCGCCTGCACCTGATGGATCCGGTCGCTGTCCGGCAGCCAGGAATCGTAGCTGGTCTCGTAGCGCACGTAGAGGATGAGCAGCAGGCAGGCCGCCAGGCCGATGGCGAGGCCGAAGATGTTGATGAAGGCGTAGGTCCGGTTGTTCAGCAGCGACCGAAGCCCGACCGTCAGATAGTTACGCCACATCCTGTTCCTCCTTGGCCGGCCCGCTCATTCGTAGCGTAGCGCGTGGATCGGATTCGACCGCGCCACCCTGACCGCATGCCCGGCGACGGTCGCCGCGGCGATCGCCAGCGCGACCAGACCGGCGAGGACGAAGGGCGTCGGGCCGATGTCGATTCGGCTCTGGAACTCGTTCAGCCAGTCGCGCATCGCCCACCAGGCGATCGGCCAGGCGATCAGGTTGGCGATCAGGACCGGCCGGGTGAATTGCCACACGAGAAGACGGATGATGTCGCGGGTGCGCGCGCCCAGCACCTTGCGGATGCCGATCTCCTTCGTCCGGTTCTGCGCCGTGAAGGCGGCGAGGCCGAACAGGCCGAGGCAGGAGATGACGACGGCGAAGGCGGTGAAGATCGCGAACATCCGCGCCCGGCGCTCGTCGTTCGCATACATCCGCGCGATTCGGTCGTCGGCGAAGAAGCCTTCGAAGGGCGCGGTATTGACGCTCGACTTCCACAGCGCCTCGGCCGCCGCCATGACCGCGGCGGCGCGCCCGGGCTCGAAACGAACGGCGAGGCTGAGCTGGCCGGTCGGGGCGACGTAGTAGATTTTGGGGACGCTGTCGAAGCGCGCCGATTCGAAGCGGGCGTCGTTGACCACGCCGACGATCGTGTAGGGCGCGACCGGGCGATCGTCGTCGCTGTCGCGGCCGACCTGGCGCCCGACCGCCGACCGCGCGTCCCGGAAGCCGAGCAGCCGCGCCGCCGCTTCGTCGACGACGACATTGAGCCCGCGCTGCTCGATCAGACGATCGCGCTCGGGATCGGCGTTGAACATGGGCGCGCCGAGATCGGCTTCGCGTTGCTCGCTGACCGCGCGCCCGGCGATCACCCGCATGCCGAGCGTCGGAAAGGCATTGCCGTCGATCGTGACGATCTGCAGCCCGACGCTCTCCGTCGCCCCGGGCGCCCGGAAGGTCCCGACCGAGGTGGTCTCCGAATTGGGCGTGACCCCCACTCGAGCCACCGACGTCACGCCGGGGATCGCCTCGAGGCGGCGCATGAAGGTCTCGACCTGGGACCGGTCCCCGATCAGCTCCGGGTAGAGCACGAAGAGCAGGCCCGGCACCCGGTAGCCCGGATCCTGCGAGCGCGCGTACAGCGTCTGCGCATAGATGATCGCGGTGCAGATGATGAGCGCGATGGACACCGCGAACTGCAGTACGACGAGGGCGATCCGGAGCCGCGCCGTGCCCGGCGCCTCGGCCCCGCTTCGGTTGGCCTTGAGGACGACCGAGGGGCGATAGCGGGAAAGGAAGAAGGCCGGATAGAGTCCGCCGAGCAGTCCGACCAGGAGCAGGAGCAGGAGCAGCGGCGGCAGGACGCCGCCTTCGCCGAGATAGCGGACTTCGATATCGCCTCTGATCATGTCGTTGAGGAAGGGCAGCGCGAGCTCGGCCAGGGCGAGGGCGATCAGCGCGGCGGCCAGGACGATGACGAAGGATTCGGTCAGGAACTGGGCGATCAGCTGGCCGCGCGTCGCGCCGAGCGTCTTGCGCAGCGCCACTTCGCGCGCCCGGCGGCTGGCGCGGGCGGTCGCCAGGTTGGTGAAGTTGACGCAGGCGACGACGAGCAGGAAGGCGGCGACGATCCCGAACGTCACCAGCGTCTTGAGGGGGGTGCCGAGGCGGAACGTGCCGGAATCGATGCTGGCGGTGTTGATCGCCGCGACGTTCATCAGCTCCTGGGTGAAGCCCAGCCCGTCCCGCGCCGAATCGTCGCGCTCATTGGCCGGGACGACGCGCCGAAGCGTCGCGGCCATTCGGCGGTTGACGGCGGCGGGGTCCGCGTCGGGCCGAAGCCGCGCATAGACCCAGCCCGACACCCAGTTCCACTTGGTATAGACCTCGGTCCCCGTCGGCCGCGACACGTTGGGCCGGTACAGCGCCGCGATGCGCAGGTGCGAGTTGGCCGGCAGGTCGCGCAGAACGCCGGTCACCCGAACCGCGACGTCGCCGTCCGAACCGACCCGAGTGACCGTTCGGCCGACCACGTCGGTCCGCCCGAACAGCCGCCGTGCCGCCGTCTCGGTGAGGACGAGGTTGCCGACCTGCGAGAGCGCCGCGCTCGGATCGCCGGAGACGAGCGGCAGGCGAAGCACGTCGAGGAAGTTGGCGTCGGTGCCGTAGACGTCGTCGATCTCGACGAGCTCGCCGCCCTTGCGGAAGATCCCCGACACGGAGACGAGCCCGGTCGTCGCCTCGATCTCGGGGAATTGCGGCGGCATCGCCGCGGCGGCGACGAAGGCGGTCTGGGCGTAGCGGGTGCCGACGTTGGTGCCGGTCGTTTCGATGCGCTGCACCTGATAGAGGCGATCGGCGCCGGGCAGCCATTCGTCGAAGCTGAGCTCGTAGCGGATGAAGAGGACGATCAGGAGGCAGCCGGCGAGGCCGACGGCGAGGCCGACGAGGTTGATCGCCGTGAACAGCGGGTCGCGCCGAAGCGACCTGATGCCTGTCGTCAGATAGTTGCGCCACATGGCCTGTCTCCCGCAGCTCTACTTCCGCTTCATTCGTACCTCAGCGCGTGGATCGGATTTCCGCGCGCCACTCTGAGCGCGTGTCCGGCAACGGTCGCCGCGGCGATGGCGAGCGCGAGCGCTCCGGCCAGAAGGAAAGGCACCGGGCCGATCTCGATCCGCGACTGGAACTCGTTGAGCCAGTCGCGCATGACCCACCAGGCGACCGGCCAGGCGATGAGATTGGCGAGCAGCACCGGCCGGGTGAACTGCCAGACGAGCAGCCGGATGATGTCGCGCACGCGGGCGCCCAGGACCTTGCGGATGCCGATCTCCTTGGTTCGATGCTGCGCCGTGAAGGCGGCGAGGCCGAACAGGCCGAGGCAGGAGATCAGGACGGCAAACGCGGCGAAGATCGCGAACATGCGCGCCCGCCGCTCGTCGCCGGCATACATGTCGGCGATCCGCGAGTCCGCGAAGAAGCCGTAGAAGGGGTCGGTATTCACGGCCGACTTCCACAGCGACTGAGTGGCGGACATCACCGCCGGGGCGCGAGCCGGGTCGAATCGAACCGCGAGGCTCAGGTGGCTGGTCGGCGCGACGTAATAGATTTTGGGAAAGCTTTCGAACCGTGCCGATTCGAAGCGGGCATCGTTGACGACGCCGACGATGGTGTAGGGCGCCGAGCCTTCGCCGCTCTCCGAATCTTCGCGGCCGATCCTGGCGCCGACCGCGGCTTGCGGATCGGCAAAGCCGAGCAGCCGGGCCGCGCTTTGGTCGACGACGACGTTGAGGCCGCGCTCCCACACCAGACGCGTGCGCTCGGGATCGGCATTGTTCATCGGAGCGCCGACATCCGCTTCGCGCTCGTGGGTGACATTTCGTCCCGCGAGCAGGCGCATGCCGAGCGTCGCGAATGCGTTGCCGTCGACGGGAACGATCTGCAGGATGACGTTCTCGGGGGCCCCGCGCGCTCGAAAGTTGGTCGTCGCGGTGGAATCGGAATTGGGCGTGACTCCGACCCGGGCGACCGACCGGACCCCGGGGACGGCCTCCAGCCGGCGCATGAACGCCTCGACCTGCGACCGCTCCCCGATCAATTCGGGATAGAGGACGTACAGGAGGCCGGGCACCCGGAAGCCGGGATCGGCGGAGCGCGCGTACAGCGTCTGGGCATGGATGATCGCCGTGCAGATGATCAGCCCGATCGAGACCGCGAACTGAACGACCACGAGCGCGAGCCTGAGCCGGCCGGCGCCGGGCGCGTCGCCGCCGCTGTGGTTGGCCTTGAGAACGACCGCCGGCCGGTAGCGGGACAGGAAGAAAGCCGGATAGAGGCCGCCGAGCACTCCGACGGTGAGCAGCACGGCCGCGAACGGCGCCAGGATCCCGGCGGCGCCGAAATAGCTCACCGCTATCTCGCCGTCGATCAGGGTGTTGAGCAGCGGCAGGGCAAGCTCGACCAAGGCCAGCGCGAGCACGCCGGCGAGGCCGACGATGACCGAAGCTTCGAGCAGGAACTGCAGGATGAGCTGGCCGCGGGTCGCGCCGAGCGTCTTTCGGAGCGCCACCTCCCGCGCTCGCCGGCTGGCTCGGGCGGTGGCGAGGTTGGTGAAGTTGACGCAGGCGACGATGAGCAGGAAGGCCGCGACGATCCCGAACGTCACCAGCGTCTTGACCGGCGTTCCCGCCCGCATCGTTCCGGCTTCGAGCGGGGTCGTGTTGATCGCCCGGATGTTGAGCAGCTTCTGCGTGAAACCGAGGCGGTCGCGCGCCGACGTGTCGCGCAGGTTCGTGGGCACGAGCCGCTGCAGAGTCGGCACCATGCGCCGCTCGAGCGCGCCGGGGTCGACGCCGGGACGGAGCCGCACATAGACCCAGGCCGAGACCCAGTTCCACTGGGTGAAAATCTCGTTGCCGGTCCGGCGCGCGGCAAGGTTGGGCCGGTAGAGGGCGTTGAGGCGAAGGTGCGAGTTGGACGGCAGGTCGCGCAGAACGCCGGTGACCCGGAGCAACCGGTCGCCGTCCGATCCGATGCGGGGGACGGTCCGGCCGAGGACGTCGGTGCGCCCGAACAGCCGGCGGGCGGCGGTTTCCGTAAGGACGACGGTGTCGACCTCGGCGAGCGCAGTCCTGGGATCGCCGGCGACCAGCGGCAGGCGGACCACGTCGAGAAAGTTGGCGTCGGTCGCATAGAAGTCCTCGAGGTCGAACGGCTGGCCGTCCTTGCGGACGACGCCGCTGAGGCCGACCAGCCCGGTCGCCGCCTCGATCTCCGGAAATTGCGGCGGCAGGGCCGAGGCCGCGACGTAGGCGGTCTGGCCGTAGCTTCTCCCCGCTTCGGTCCCGCTCGTCGCGATTCGGTGCACCTGGTAGATGCGCTCCGCATCGGGCAGCCAGTCGTCGAAGCTTCGCTCGTATCGGATAAAGAGAATGATCAGCAGGAATCCGGCGAGGCCGACGGCCAGGCCGAACAGGTTGATCGCCGTGAACAGCGGGTCGAGTCGAAGCGACCTGATGCCTATCGCCAGATAGTTCCGCCACATGGCTTGTCTCCCGAAGCCCTACTCCTGCTTCATTCGTACCTCAGAGCGTGGATCGGATTGGCCCGCGCCACCTTGATCGCGTGGCCGGCGATCGTCCCGAGAGCGATCACCAGCGCCAGCGCTCCGGCGAGCAGGAACGGCGTCGGCCCGAGCGCGATTCGCGCGTCGAACGTGTTCAGCCAGTCGCGCATCAGCCACCAGGCGATCGGCCAGGCGATCAGGTTGGCGATGATGATCGGCTTGGAGAATTGCCAGGCGAGCAGCCGGACGATGTCCCGGGTACGCGCTCCCAGCACCTTCCTGATGCCGATCTCCTTGGTCCGCCGCTCGGCGGTGAAGGCGGCCAGGCCGAACAGGCCGAGGCAGGCGACGACGATGGCGAGCAAGGCGAAGCCGGCGAAGGTCCGGGCGCGGGCGTCCTCGGCCTCGTAAAGCTCCGCCATGACATCGTCGCTGAACTCCGCCGTGAACGGCACCTCGCTGGTGACTCCCTTCCACACCCGCTCCACCGCGGCTCGGACCTGGGACGGATTGCCCTCGTATCGAAGCACGATGTGGCTGTGGCCGTTATTGGCGTTGTTGAACATTATCGGATCGAGGGGCAGCTTCACCGACCTGAACCGCGCATCGCGAACCACCCCGATGACCGTCACCGGCACCAGCCCGATCTCGTTGTCCACCAGAGCGGCGCGGAAGCTGCGGCCGACGACTTCACCGGGGTTGCGGAAGCCGAGCCGCTGCGCCGCGAGCTCGTTGATGACGATGTTGGCGCCGCGCGCGGCCAACGCCCGCTCGGCGGCCGGATCGGGCGGGAAAGGCAAGGTCATGTCGTCCATCGGCCGACGATCGTCGAACCAGCGGCCGGCGACCAACTGCAGCCCCATCGCCTCAAGAAAGCCTTCGTCGACCGAGTAGATGCCGATCGTCACCGGGTCGCTTCGCCCCGGGACCATCACGCCGGTATTGTTGTTGTTGTCGGTGGCGACGCCGATCGTCGTTCGCCCGACCGAACGGACCCCGGGCACCCGCCTCATCCGCTCCACCAGCATCTCGCCCTTGTCGAGCAGCTGGTAGCGCTGCAGCTCGTCGATCTGGAGGATGTTCTCGCGGTTGAAGCCCGGATCGACGGTGCGCGCGTAGACGGTCTGACCATAGATGACGGCGGTGCAGATGATGAGCCCGATCGAGACCGCGAACTGAGCCACGACAAGCACGCTTCGAAGCCGGCCCGTCCCGGGCGTCTCGGACGAGGATTTGTTGGCCTTGAGCACCGCCGCGGGCTCGAAGCGCGACAGGAAGAAAGCCGGATAGAGGCCGCCAAGCACGCCGACGATCGTCACCAGCACCAGCACCGGCAGCAGGATGCCGTCGGCGCCGAAGAAGCGGACGCTGATGTCGGCGTCGAGGAAGTTGGCGAGCGAGGGCATCAGCAGCTCGACCATCGCGACCGCGATGACCATCGCGACGACCGCCATGATGATCGATTCGCCGATGAACTGAACGATCAGCTGGCGGCGGCTGGCGCCCAGCGCCTTGCGGAGCGCCACTTCCCGAGCCCGCTGGCTGGCGCGTGCGGTGGCGAGGTTGGTGAAATTGACCACGGCCATGCCGAGGATGAGCAAAGCGACGATCGCGAAGGTGATGATCGTCGTCCGGTCATTCCCCGGCGCCATCGCCCCCGCCTGGGCGCGGCCGAGATGGACGTCCTGAAGGTTGACGATGTGCCAGTCCTGATCGTCGCCCGCGTTGAAGCGCGCTTCGCCGGCATTCTCGTCCGGTATGGCGCGGTCCTCCCAGGCCTGGAGGCCCGCCCGGATCGCGTCGACGTCGGCCCCGGGCCGCAGCTTCACATAGACCCAGCCGTTCTGGCAGCCCCAGCAGGCGAGGCCCTGAGGCTGGTCGACATTGTAGGCGACATAGTCGATGCGAATGAGGCTGTTGATGCGGAAATGCGAGTTCCTCGGCAGGTCCCTCAAGATGCCGGTGATCCGGAAGTCGCGATGCTGGCCCCGGGTGATCAGGGTCAGCGTGCGGCCCACGACGTCGTCGGTCCCGAAGCGCCGCCGTGCCTCCGACTGGGTGAGGACCGCCGAATTGACCTGCGACAGGGCGCGGGCGTCGCCGCGCACGAGCGGCAGCGGCACCACGTCGAGGAAATTGCCGTCGACCCAGAGATAATCCTCGGTCGAGGTCGCCGCGCCGTCGCGGAAGAAGACCGGGTCGTTATTGCTGACGTAGACTTCGGTCTCGATCTGCGGGAAGCTGTCCCGGAGCGACTTGCCCGCCGCATAGGGCGTCATCTGCAGCTGCGCTTCCTGGCCCGTTTCGCTCGACTTGTACCAGCTCTGCACCTGGAAGACGCGGTCCGCCCCGGGGATCCAGCGGTCGTAGCTGACTTCGTAGCGGACATAGAGCAGGATCATCAGGCACGCGGCCATGCCGATCGCCAGGCCGAAGATGTTGATGAAGGCGTAGGTCTTGTTCTTGAGCAGGGAGCGCAAGCCGACCGTCACATAGTTACGCCACATGGCTCATCTCCCCTTCATCGTCATTCGTAGCGCAGCGCGTGGATGGGGTTGGCCCGGGCCACCTTGAGGGCGTGGCCGGCGATCGTGCCGATCGCGATCGCCAGAGCGAGCGCGCCGGCGAGCACGAACGGCGTCGGGCCAAGATCGATGCGGGCGTCGAAATTGTTGAGCCAGTCGCGCATCACCCACCAGGCCACCGGCCAGGCGATCAAATTGGCGACGATCACCGGCTTCGAGAATTGCCAGGCGAGCAGGCGCACGATGTCGCGGGAGCGGGCTCCGAACACCTTTCGGATCCCGATCTCCTTGGTCCGCCGCTCCGCGGTGAAGGCGGCGAGGCCGAACAGGCCAAGACAGGCGACCACGACCGCGAGCAAGGCGAAGCCGGCGAAGGTCTGCGCCCGCGCCGCCTCCGCCTCGTAGAGCTCGGCGACGATGTCCTCGCTGAAATTGGCCTCGAAGGGCACGTCGTTGGCGAAGCGCCGCCACACCTGCTGGATGCGGTCGCGCACCTCGGTCGGGTTGGCGTCCTGGTAGCGCACGACCATCCACGCCAGCGAGCCGCGGCTGTAGCGGAAGATGATCGGCTCGATCGAGCTGTGGACGGTCCGGAAGCGCGAATCCTCGACGACTCCGATGACGGTGATCGGCGTGACGCCATATTCGCTGCTGTCGTAGATCGAGGCCCGGAACTGGCGGCCGACGGCATCGCGCGGATTGCTGAAGCCAAGTCGCCGCGCCGCCAGCTCGTTGATGACGACGTTCAGGCCGCGGGCGACCAGGGCGCGGGTGCTGCCCTCCTGGTCCTCGGGATCGACGGTAGCCTCGTCGCCGGGTCGGTTCGGGTCGAAGGTGCGACCGGCGATCAGCTCGACGCCCATGGTCTCGAAGAAGCGCGCCTCGACCGGGTAGCTGCCCATTTCGAGCGGTTCGGGCCGGCCCGGCATGGGCACGCCGGTGGTGACCGTGTTGGGGGTGCTGATGCCGATGCCGGTGCGGGAGACGGAGGTGACGCCGGGGATCCGGCCGACTTCGCGAACGATCGCCTCGCGCTGGTCGGCGAGCTTGCGGGCCCCGATATATTCGAGCTGGATCAGCCCGTCGCGCCGGAAGCCGGGATCGACGCTGCGGGCGAAGACGGTCTGGGCGTAGACGACGACGGTGCAGATGATGAGCCCGATCGAGACGGCGAACTGGGCGACCACCAGCGCGCTCCTCAGCCGGCCCGAGCCCGCCGGCTCGGCGCTCGACTTGTTGGCCTTGAGGACCTGAGCGGGCTGGTAGCGGCTGAGGTAGAAGGCCGGATAGAGGCCGCCGACCGCTCCGACCACCAGCACCAGTCCCAGCATCGGCAGCAGGATTCCGCCCGCACCGAAATAGGTAAGCTGGAGGTCGGCGTCGAGGAAGGCCGACAAGGCCGGGAGCAACAGCTCGACGAGGGCCAGGCCGAGAAGCATCGATATGGTGACGAGGATCGTCGATTCGCTGAGGAACTGGACCACCAGCTGCCTTCGGCTCGCGCCCAGCACCTTCCTCAACGCCACCTCGCGGGCGCGCTGGCTGGCGCGCGCCGTGGCGAGGTTGGTGAAGTTGACGATCGCCATGCCTAGGATCAGCGCGGCGATGATCGCGAAGGTCAGGATCGAGCGCCGGTCGTTGCCCGGGGTCATCGACCCCTCCTGCGCTCGCCCGAGATGGACGTCGGCGACATTGACCAGCCGGTAATCCTGGTCGTCGCCCTGGTTCACCGTCGTGTCGCCGACGGTCTCGTCCGGGATATTGCGCCGCTCCCAAGCCGGCATCTGGGCGTGGATCGTCTCCGGGTCGGTGCCGGGACGAAGCTGCACGTAGACCCAGCCGGTCTGCCAGCCGAACTCGGTCATGAAGTTCGGCGATTCCGAAAAATAGGCGGCCGGATCGAACCGCACGAGCATGTTGAAGCGCATGTGCGAGTTGCGCGGCAAATCCTCGACGACGCCGGTGACCCGGTGGTCGATGGTGGTGCCGCGAATGTCGAGCGACAGGGTCTGGCCGACGGGATTGACGTTGCCGAAGATTCGGTTCGCCTGCGAACGAGACAGGACGACGGTGCCGTTCTCGCGCAGCGCCGTCGCCGGATCGCCATGAACGAACGGCATCCGGAAGATATCGAAGAAGGGGCCGTCGACCATCCGGCCTTCCTCGACGTTGAACGCCTCGCCGCCTCGGATCACGGTCGGCGCGCCGGCGAGCATGTAAACCCGCCGCTCGACCTGCGGGAAGTCGCGCTGGAGCGCTATGCCGGCCGCGTATGAGGACATTTGCAGCTCGAGCGGCTCGCCGCTGTCGCCCGGCCGGTAAAAGGTCTGGAGCTGATAGACATTCCCGGAATTGGGCAGCCAGCTGTCGTAGCTGCGCTCGTAGCGCACGTAGAGGAGTAGCATCAGACAGGCGGCGAGCCCGATCGCGAGGCCGACGATGTTGATGAACGCGTAGGTCCTGCTCTTGAGCAGGGAGCGCAGCCCGACCGTCAGATAGTTACGCCACATCGCTCATCTCCCCCCTCTCGTCATTCGTAGCGCAGTGCGCGGATCGGGTTGGCCCGAGCGACCCTCAGCGCATGTCCGACGATGGTCGCGGCGGCGATCGCGAGGGCGAGCAGGCCGGCGCCGACGAACAAGGCGGGATTGAGGCTGATCCGGTCGTTGAACCCGTTCAGCCATTCGCGCATCGTCCACCACGCCACCGGCCAGGCGATCAGATTGGCGATCACGACCGGCTTGGAGAACTGCCAGACGAGCAGCCGCAGGATGTCGCGCGTGCGCGCTCCAAGCACCTTGCGCAGCCCGATCTCCTTGGTCCGCCGCTCGGCGGTGAACGCGGCAAGTCCGTAGAGGCCGAGGCAGCCGACGACGATCGCCAGCAGCGCCGCGGCTGCGAAGACGTAGCCGCGGGCCTCGTCGGCGTCGTACAGCTCGGCCACGGCGTCCTCGACGAAGGTGGATTCGAACGGCACGTCCGGCGCCTGGCGGCGCCAGACCCGTTCGATCTGGGCGACGAGCGCGCTCGGCGAACCGCTCGCATAGCGGATGACGAGGCTGCCGTGGCCGGTGCGGCTCATCGCGTAGAGGATCGGCTCCATCTCGTCGCGCATCGACCGGTACTGGACGTCGGCGACCACGCCCACGACGGTCAGAGCGACGTCGTCGTCGCGGAATTGCTGGCCGACCGCGGCCTCGGGGCTCCGGAATCCGAGCTGCCGGGCGCCGGCGGCGCTCAGGACCACGTTGGCGCTGCTGTTGGGCGGCGGCTCGTCGCCGAGCGCGTCGGTCGCGTCGTCCCCGGAAAAGCGCTCGGAGAAGGTTCGCCCGGCCAGCGTCTCTATGCCCATCGTCGCGAAGAAGCCGTTGTCGACCGTGTAGAAGCCGAGGCCGACCGGGTCGGCACGGCCCGGCAGCTCGACGAAATTGGTGGTGCGGCGGTCGGAGGCGGGGGTGAGGTCGGCTCGGCCGACCGAGACCACGCCCGGCAGGCGCGCGACCTGATCGCGGATCGCTTCGGCGACCGGGCTCACCTGCTGGCGGCCGAGATTGTCGACGACCAGCAGCCCTTCGCGTTGATAGCCGGCGTCGGCGTTGCGGACGTGCTGGGTCTGGAAATAGATGATCGCCGTGCAGATGATCAGGGTGATCGAAATCGAGAATTGGGCGACGACGAGGACGCTTCGAAGCCGCACCGAGCCCTGGCCGCCGCTCGGCTGATTGGCTTTCAAGACCGCGGACGGGCGGAATCCGGACAGGTAGAAGGCCGGGTAGAGGCCCCCGACCATGCCGACGACCAGCGCCAGCCCGAGCATCGGAAGAAGCACCCCGTCGGTTCCCAGATAGGTGAGCGCCAGATCGTCGCCGAGGAAGTTGGAGAAGGCGGGCAGGCTCACCTCCACGAAGGCGAGCGCGAGCAGCAACGCGATTCCCGCCATCAGGATCGATTCGCCGAGGAACTGGGCGATGAGCTGGCGCCGCATCGCGCCCAGCACCTTGCGCAGCGCCACTTCGCGCGCCCGCTGCGAGGCACGCGCGGTCGCCAGGTTGATGAAGTTGACGCAGGCGATGCCGAGGATCAGCATCGCGACCGCCGCGAACGTCATGATCGTGGCCCGGTCGTTGCCGGGCGTCATCGCGCTTTCCTGGAACGTGCCGAGATGAACGTCGCGGACGTTCTCGAGATGAAGCGCCCAGCGATCGGCGCGGCTCATCTCGCCGGATCCGACATTGTCGAGCGGGATGGTGCGCTGCTCCCAGGCGGGAAGCTGGGCGTTGATGGCGGCCGGGTCGGCGCCGGGGCGGAGGCGGACATAGACATAGGCGGGGACGCTGTTCCAGCGGACCAGCGCCTCGGGATCGTCGGCGAACACCGCCGGCGACAGGCGGCTCAGCATCGGCAGGTCGAGATGGCTGTTGCCGGGCAGGTCGCGGATCACGGCGGTGACGCGAAGATCGGCGGGAACTCCGCGGCGGATGACGGTCAGCGTCCGCCCGATCGGATCGGAGTCCCCGAAATAGCGGCGCGCCTCGGTCTCGTCGAGGACGAGGGAATCGACGTCGCGCAGCGCGGTTCGGCGGTCGCCGCGCACGAACGGCACGTCGAGCACGTCGAAGAAGGCCGCGTCGACCATCAGCATGTCGGCATAGGCGGCCTGCCCGTCGCGGATGACGATCGGGCGAGTATCCCAGGCCGCGGTCACCGCCTCGATCTGGGGAAAGTCCTTCTTCAGCCCGGCGGCGACCGGATAGAAGGTCTTCTGGGTGAAGGTGGGGGGCTCCTCCGTGGCGACCCGTTCGCTCTGCACCTGATAGGTGCGCTCGGCGTTCGGCAGCCACCCGTCATAGCTGAGATGATGGCGGACGAAGAGCAGGATGAGCAGGCAGGCGGCGAAGCCCAGGGTCAGACCGAAAACGTTGATGAACGTGTAGGTCTTGTTCTTTGCGAAGGCCCTCAGCCCCACCGTCAGATAGTTGCGCCACATTTCCGAAGGACCTCCGCTTACTCGTACCGCAATGCGTGGATCGGATTGGCGCGAGCGACCTTGAAGGCGTGTCCGGCGATGGTCCCGATCGCGATCGCCAGCGCCAGAAGGCCGGCGATGACGAAAGGCACCGGGCCGAGGTCGATTCGCGCGTCGAAGGTGTTCAGCCACTCGCGCATCGCCCACCAGGCGACGGGCCAGGCGATCAGATTGGCGATGATCACCGGCTTCGAGAATTGCCAGGCGAGCAGCCGGACGATGTCGCGGGTGCGGGCGCCGAGCACCTTCCTGATTCCGATCTCCTTGGTGCGGCGCTCGGCGGTGAAGGCGGCGAGGCCGAACAGGCCGAGGCAGGCGACGATCACGGCCAGGGCCGCGAAGCCGGCGAAGACCTGGGCGCGCGCCTCTTCCGCCTCGTAGAGCTCGGCGATCCGGTCCTCGCTGAACTCGCCGTCGAACGGCACGTCCGGCGCCAGCCTCTTCCAGGCCTGCTCCAGGCGGGAGCGAACGCCCTGCGGATCGCGGCCGTCGTGCCGGACGAGCAGGGTTCCGGCGCCGTTATTGTCCCACGAGAACATGATCGGATCGATCGGCTCGCGGATCGAGCGGAAGCGCGAATCGCGGACCACGCCGATGATGCGCGCCGGGACCACGCCATATTCCGACTCGACGAAGGTGACGTTGACGGTCTTGCCGACCGCGCTTGCCGGCTCGCGGAAGCCCATGCGCCGGGCCGCGAGCTCGTTGATCACGAGGTTGACTCCGCGGGCGACCAGCGCGCGCTGCGATTCCGGAGTGGGCGGGAAAGGCAGGTCGATCTTGTCGGCCGGGCGGTTCTCGTCGAACAGCCGGCCGGCGACGAGCTGGATGCCCATCGTTTCGAAGAAGCCGGGATCGACCGAATAATTGCCGATCGTGACCGGCTCGGTCTGGCCCGGCACCTGAACGCCGGAATTGGAGTTGTTGTCGGTGGCGACGCCGATGCCCGAACGGCCGACGGCGGTGACGCCCGGGATTCGCTCCATCTGGTCGGCGGTCGCCTCGCTTCGCTCGAGCAGCTGCCGGCGCCCGAGATTCTCGACCTGGATCAGGCCGTCGCGGCGGTAGCCGGGATCGGCCGTGCGGGCGTAGACGGTCTGCGCATAGACCACGGCGGTGCAGATGATGAGGCCGATCGAGACCGCGAACTGGCCGATGACGAGCGCGTTGCGAAGCCGGCCCGAGCCTTCCGCCTCGGCCGAGGACTTGTTCGCCTTGAGCACCTGGGCGGGCTGGAATCGGGACAGGTAGAAAGCCGGATAGACTCCGCCCGCCGCGCCGACGACCAGGGTCAGGAGGACGATCGGGAGAAGCATTCCGCCCATCCCGAGATAGTTCATCTCGAGGTCGGCATCGAGGAAGCCGGACAGGCTCGGCAGCACCAGCTCGACGAGAGCGAGCGCGAACAGCATGGCGATTCCGGCGATCAGGACCGACTCGGCCATGAACTGGGTCATCAGCTGCTTGCGATTGGCGCCGAGCACCTTGCGCAAGGCGACCTCGCGGGCGCGCTGGCTGGCCCGCGCAGTGGCGAGGTTGGTGAAGTTGACGCAGGCCATGGCGAGGATGAGGAAGGCGATGATCGTGAAGGTGACGATCGTCCGCCGGTCGTTGCCCGGAGTCATCTCGCCGTCCTGGGACTCGCCGAGATGGACGTCGCGGATGTTGGCGACGCGCCAGTCCTGCTCGTCGCCGGCATTGTAGGTGTCCTGGCCGAATTGCTCGTTGGGGATGTTGCGCCGTTCCCAAGCGGGCAGAGCGGCATGGATCGCTTCCGGATCGGAGCCGGGCCGCAAGGTGAAATAGTACCAGCCCGACTGCCAGCCCCAGGAGGTCATGAAGTCCGGCGTCTCGGCGAAATAGGTGTTGGGATCGAAGCGGGCGACGATGGTGAAGCGGGCGTGGCTGTTGCGCGGAAGGTCGCGGGCGATGCCGGTGACTCGATAGTCGCGCGAGATTCCGCGCGAGATCATCGTCAGCGTCTTGCCCATCGGATTGTCGGCGCCGAACAGACGGCGGGCCTCGGTCTCGGTGAGGACGACGGAATCGACCTGGCTCAGAGCGGTGCGAGCGTCGCCCTGGACGAGCGGGAATTGCAGCACGTCGAAGAACAGATTGTCGACGAGAAGCACGTCCTCGGTCGGCAGCGCTTCGCCGTTGCGGATGATCACCGGCGCGCTCGACAGGGCGTAGACCGAGCGCTCGACCTGCGGGAAGTCCGCCTTGAGCCGCTGCCCGGCGACGTAGGAGGTCATCTGGAGGTGGGTCTCCTCGCCGGTCTGCTTGGACCGGTAATGACTCTGGAACTGGTAGGTATTGGCCGCATTGGGCAGCCACTCGTCATAATTGGTCTCGTACCTGACGTAGAGGAGGAGCAGGAGGCAGGCCGCGAGCCCGACGCCCAGGCCGAAAATGTTGATGAAGGCGTAGGTCTTGTTCTTGATCAGCGCCCTGACGCCGACGGTCATGTAATTGCGCCACATGATTTCTTCTCCCGTCCCTCGCCTGCTCAGTTCTTCGACCGAGTGATCCGGCCGGTGCCGTTCACGTCCTCGGTGACGTTCCGGGGATCGCCGCGATAAGTGACCTCGCCTGTCCCGTTGACGGTGGCGACGATCGTCTCGGTCACATAGGTGCTCGCATCGCCCGAACCGTTGATCAGGATGTGTGCTTCACGCGCGCGCAGATCCTGCAGATCGGCATCGCCCGAGCCCTGGATCCGGACCTCCACCTCATCGACCGCGCCGTCGACGTGGAACGAACCGGAGCCGTGGCCCGCAAGCGCGAGCCGGCCGCCGTTCAGCCCGGCGATCCGGGCATCGCCACTTGCCTCGAGATCGACGCGATCGAGGCGCGGCATGGTGATCCGGGCTACCATCGGCCGCCTCACCCGGTAGCCGCCGCGGACCCGGAGGTGCAGGGTCCCGTTCTCGGCCTCGGTGCGGATCCGGTCGATGAGATTGTCGTCGCCCTCGAGCTCGATCGTGGCGCTCGGCCCGATCCTGATCTCGACGTCGAGCGCATCGTCGGCGACGACTCGGGTGAAATCGCCCGCCGGCCGAATCTGCCGCACTCGGTTTCCCGAGCCCATTTCAGGCGTTCGGTCCCCATAGATGACGGCGATCCCCTGGTCGCGATTGACATTAACCGTCCGGTCCGGCTCGCCCGCGCTGGCAGAGCAGGCGAGCAGCATCGTGGTGGCGATCAGAAGGATCCGCATGGTTCTCACTCCTGTGCTCCGGGGGCTGGTCGCCGCGCGACGATCTTGATCTCGGTAAGGCCCCGGTCCGGGATCAGCCGGTCGACGTCGATCGCGGTCCAGGCGGGGAATGGGGCGCGCACGTAGCGCCGATGGACGGCGACGATCGACGGCATCTGCTGAGTGACGTCGGTATGATAGCTGGTGATGTCGACGACATCGTCCCAACCCGCACCGGCACGGGCCAGGATGGCACCGATCCGGCGGTACACGCGGTCATAGGCGGCCTCGAGGCTCTCGCCTTGGCGCTGGCCGACGACGATGCCGGAAAGGTAGATCGTATCGCCAGCGACGACCGCGTCGGAATAGCCCCACTCCTCCTGGAACCGCCGCTCGCCTTCGTCTTCCGACATCAAGACGGTGGCTTGCTGCCGCGCCTGTGCCGCAGCCGCCGCCGGGACGGCCGCGGCGGCCAGAGCGATGAGGAAGGCGACGCGCACTACGCCGCCCGGCGGTGCTCGACGAGGATGCGGCC
>DATMVG010000156.1:0-11486 GCA_035563315.1 Allosphingosinicella sp.
GCGCTCGGCTGGCGGGAGCCGTCGGCGCCGGCGATGGTGCTGGCCCCGTAAGGAGTGCCGCCGCTGATCTCCTCCATCTGAGCGTTGCCGAGCCAGCTATAGGGGAGCCCGACGATGATCATGCCGTGATGGAGAAGCGTGGTGTGGATGGACGTGATCGTCATTTCCTGGCCGCCATGCTGGCTGGCGGTGGAGGTGAAGGCGCTGCCGACCTTGCCGACAAGGGCGCCCTTCACCCAGAGCGGTCCGGTCTGGTCCCAGAAGTTGCGCATCTGGGCCGACATGTTGCCGAAGCGCGTCGGCGCGCCGACGATGATCGCGTCGTAATCGCCGAGCTCGGCGGGATCGGCGAACTCGGCCTCCTGCTCGAGCTTCATGTGGGCGCCGACCGCGATCTCCTCCGGGACGAGCTCCGGCACGCGCTTGACGGCAACCTCGGCGCCCTCGACCGACGCCGCACCCTCGGCCACGGCCCTCGCCATCGTCTCGACATGGCCGTAGCTGGAATAATAAAGGACGAGGATACGCGGCATCTTTGCTCTCCGGGAAGCTAGAAGCGGAAATTCAGCTCCGCGCCATAGCGCCTCGGGCGCGCCTTGAACACGAAGCCCCCGGGCGAGAATTCGGCATTGTAGGTCTCGTCGAAGACATTCTCGGCAAAGGCGGTCAGCGACCAGTTTTCGCCCTCGACGCCGAGCCGGGCGTCGACCAGATCGATGGGATTGCGGCTGGTCGTGTTGAACGGCTCCCACCAGGTGCGACCGGTGCGCCGATAATCGACCCGGGCGAGGAGCCCGACGCCGGTCCCGGCGAGGGGCGTGCGATATTGGGCGCCGAGGTTCAGCGTATAGCGAGAGATGAGCGGCAACTCGTTGCCGATCACGACGGGGTCGGGAAACTCCGTGATCTTGCTGTCGGTATAGCCGAGCGCGGCGTTCAGCTCGAGCCCGGTGACCGGACGCGCCCTCGCCTCCAGCTCGAAGCCGCTGATCCGGGATTCCGGAACATTGCCCAGATTCTGGGTCGAGTTGGCCGCCAGGAAGACGAAGAAATAGCTGTTCTCGTTGCGCGTCGTATAAGCGTTGGCGCCGAACGTCAGCCGGCGGTCGAGGAAGGCGGCGCGGGCGCCGATCTCGAAGGTTTCCGCGGTCTCCGCCTCGAAGATGTCGCCCACGCCGACGATGCCGTTGGCGAAGGCCACGCCGCCGACTCCGGTCTGGTTGAAGCCGCCGCTGCGGAAGCCTCGCGAATAGCCGCCATAGACGGTGACCGTGGACGAGGGCTCCCAGGTCAGGGTCACCTTGGGCTGCCAGTCGTCGAACGAGACGCGGCGCACTTCGCCCGTCGCCCCCTGAGGGAAACCCGGCACGTTGGGGAGGAAGGCGGTCGGAGTAAGAGTGGTGTTGCGGCGCCGGTCATGGTCGTAGCGAAGGCCGAGATCGACCCGAAGCTGCTCGGCAATGTCGTAGGTCAGGTTGGCGAAGACGGCCCAGGCGAAATTGTCCTGCCGGTCGGCGAGGAAGGTGGCCTGGGGGTTCAGCGGATTGGTGCTCGGGGCCCTGAACACGGGGAAGACGCCATTGCCCGTGTCGACCATGTTGCCGGTCGAGATGAACCGGTTCGTGTCGATCGCATAGGCACCCACGATGTAGCGCAAGCGCCTGTCCTCGGGCGACGTCCAGCGTATCTCCTGGCTGATCGCCTCGACGTCGAGGAACTGGCTCTGGTTGAGGTCGAATCCGAACAGGAAGAAGAACAGGGACTCCGGGATCGGCAGGAAGTTGAACGCGTCGCCGGTCAGGATTTCCTCGAGCGCGTCGTAGCTGGTCACCGAGGACAAGGTTCCCGCTCCGGTCTCCCAGTTGAGGCGAAGCGAGACATTCTCCATGTCGCGGTCGTTCTGGCCCGCATTGTTGACGCGGATCGGCAGGCTGGTGTCGTTGACGTCGGCGACGATGTTGAAATAGAGCGCCTGCGTCCGAAGCCGGCTGATCGAGGCCCGAAGGTCGGCGGTGAAGTCGGCGCTCGGTTGCCAGAGCAATGTGCCCCGGACTGAGAAATCCTCGATCGGATCGGCTTCCTCGCCGAGGAACGGGTTGTTGAGGAATCCTTCGGTGTCATACCAGGATCCGGCGATGCGGAAGCGCAGGGTATCGGCGATCGGCCCGCTGAGGCTGCCGCGCAGCCAGTAGCCCGGCCCGTTGTCGACGCCGAGCCGGACCTGGCCCTCGAACTCGTCCGACGGCTGGCGGGTTCGGATCACGATCGCGCCGCCGATCGCGTTGCGGCCGTAGACCGCGCCCTGCGGCCCCTTCAGGACCTCGATCTGCTCGATGTCGAACAGTTCCTGGTTGAACTGCGCCGGATTCACCTGCTGGACTCCGTCGACGATGACCGCGACGGACGGCTCCGAGTTGCGGGCCTGGGTGATGCCGCGAATGACGATGAAGGCGTTGCCGGCATTCTGGGTCTCGACCAGGTTCACGTTCGAGGTGAGATTGATGAAGTCGATCGGCCGGTCGATGCCGGCGGCCTCGATGGTATCCGCGGTGAAGGCGGTGATCGCGGCCGGCACGTCCTGGAGGTTCTGGTCGCGGCGGAGCGCGGTGACGACGATATCCTGGTCCTCGGCCTGGGCACCGGCGACGCTCTCCCCCTGCGCCGGAGCGGTCTCGGGAGCCGGCGGGTCGTCCTGGGCGGCGGCCGGGGTGGCGACGGCAAGGGCAGCGATCAGCGACGCCCCAGCCAGAAAGATGCTGCGCCCGAACCTCGTCTTCATGCCCTGCCCTCCCCTTGCGATCCTCGGCTGGTCGGCGCCGGCTGCGCGCAAAGGGAGGTAAGCGCGAGGGCCGGCGAGCGCCCGCCGATGGAGCGAACGGGTTATGAACTTCGATAATCGAAGTCAAGTTCGCAATGCGAAAAGCCGCGGGCTACCTCCGGCTGGGATCGGCAGTGGCTGTCAGGACCGGAGCGAGTGGGAGAGCGAAGGCCAGCGGCGGAGCGCGTCCTCGATCTCGCTCGCGGCCCGGCGAAGCAGTGGCAGCCGGGTCTTCACCAATTCGTCGCGCGAGACCCGCGTCGTGGAGGTGGAGCAGTTGATCGCGGCCGCGATCCGCCGTTCGGCGTCGAAGACCGGCACGGCGAGCGAGACGATCCCGTAATCCAGCTCGTCCTGGGCGCTGTCATAGCCCCGGGCCCGCGCCTCGCGCAGCCGCTTCTTGAGCTCGGCCTTGGAGGTGATCGTATGCTCGGTCAGCCCGGTGAGCTTCGCTTCGGCGAGATAGGCGTCAACGACGTCGTCAACCTGATAAGCGAGCAGAACCTTGCCGAGCGAGGTCGCGTAAGCCGGGAAGCGGGTGCCGACGCTGGCGCCGAGGCGGATCCGCCGGTTGGTCGAGACATGGGCGAGATAGAGGATGTCGTGCCCCGACAGCACCGCCATCGAGGAGCTGTCGCCGGTCTCGTCGCGCACCGCCTGCAAGTGCGGGCCCGCGACCTGCTCGATGTTCATCGAAGCGAGATAGGCCGAACCGAACACCAGCACCTCGGGCCTCAACAGGAAGCGCCGCCCATGCTGGGCGACATAGCCGAGCTGAACGAGCGTATTGAGGCAGCGCCTGGCGACGGCCGGGTTGAGGCCGGTCGCCGCCGCCACTTCGGAAAGCTGCATCTCCGGCCGGCTCTGGTTGAAGGCGCGCAGCACCGAGAGTCCGCGCTCGAGCGTCGAGAGATATTCGCTGTCCTGTCGCGGCTTCTTCGGCGGCGTCCCCATCCGCTGAACCTATAGACCGGGCCTCGAACCCATGCCAGCGGGCCTATTCGGCGGCCTCTTCGCGGCGGCGCGGCGACAATATCTCGTCATTATGCTCGCCGAGCACGGGCGGCGGACTCACCTCGAGCGGCCGCTCGCCGTCGAACGAGACCGGGCTTCGGATCGTTCGGAAGGCGCCCATCCGCGGATGATCGGCGCCGACCTCCATTTCGAGGTGCCTGACCTGTTCGGTCCTGAGGACCTCGTCGGAAGCATAGACCGGCGAGGACGGCACCTCATGCTCGAGCAGCAGGACGCGCCACTCCTCGCGGTTCTTCGTCCGGAAAATCGGCGCGAGGAAGGCGACGACCCCTTCATAATTGCCGATGCGGGCGTTGCGATCCGCGAATTCGGGCAGCTGCAGCATGTCGGGCCTGCCGACCGCCTCGGCGAGCGCCTCCCAGAACTTGGTCGGCGACGACATATGCAAGGCGATGCGGCCGCCGTCGGCGCATTCGAAGACATAGGATTGCGAGACGTTGGGCCTGCTGTACGGGCCCATCACCTCCCCTTCCGAAAAATAGTGGGTGAAATCGTCGAGGTTGAAGTGGCACATCGCTTCGAGCATCGACACCTCGACCAGGCGCCCCTTGCCGGTGCCGTGGCGCTCGTGGAGCGCGCCGAGCACGCCATAAGCGGCGTAGAAGCCGGTGATGGCATCGGCGATCGCCGGCCCGACGACGCGCGGATGCTCGGGGTTGACCAGCAGCCTCAGGAAGCCGCTCGCCGCCTGGGCGACGGTGTCGAAGGCGGGCCGGTCCTTGTCCGGCCCGGTCCGGCCGAAGCCTGAAATCGCGCAGTAGATCAGCCGCGGGTTGAGCGCCTGCAGTCGAGCGGCGCCGACGCCGAGGCGGTCGGCCACGCCCGGCCGGAAATTCTGGATGAACACGTCGGCGCCCTCGACGAGCCGGTCGAGCGCCGCCAGGTCCGCCGACTGCTTGGTGTTGAGGGTGATGCTCTTCTTGTTGCGATTGTAGGTCTGGAAATGCGGGCTGTAGAGGCCGCCCTTGAAGGCGCGGAACGGATCGCCGGCTTCCGGATTCTCGATCTTGACGACGTCGGCGCCAAGGTCGGCCAGCAGCATGCCGGCGGCCGGACCGGTGATGAACGTTCCCATTTCGAGCACCCGGACGTCCCGGAGCACCTTCGCCATCTCGCCTCTCCCGGCACGGCGACGAAGCCGCCCTTGCGATCCGCCTCGTCAGCGGGTCCGCCGCGCCGCCTGGCCTTATAGAAAACTTCGGATATCGAAAACAACTTCGAAATGCGAAGGGTTGTCGGAGCGCCGCGCGCTGGGTAGACCGCCCTTCATGCGGATAGGCAAGCAGGATCGGCGCTCGACCGCCATCTCGACCTCGACTCCGGAGACGATCACGGTGCGCGGCAGGGATTTGTGCGCGGAGCTGATCGGAAAGACCGACTTCACCTCCTATTTCTGGCTGCTGGTCACCGGCCAGGCGCCGACCGAGACCCAGCGCTTCTTCGCCGACGCGGTGCTTACCGCGATCGCGGAGCACGGCCTCGTTCCGAGCGTCGTCGCCGCGCGGATGACCTACGCGGCCGCGCCGGAAGCCTTTCAGGGCGCCGTCGCCGCGGGCCTGCTCGGCTGTGGCTCGGTCGTTCTCGGCAGCGCCGAGGCCGCCGGCCGTTTCCTCGCCGACCTGATCGAGAGCGGCGAGGACGCCGGAGAGGCGGTCGCCCGGCTGCGCGCTCAGCGCCAGGCCGTCCCCGGCTTCGGCCACCCGCTCCATGCCGGCGGGGATCCGCGCGCCAATTTGCTACTCGAGCTCGCCGGCGAACGCGGAGTCGAGGGCAGGCACATCGCCGCGCTTCGGGCCGTCGAGGCGGCGCTTCCCAAGGCGCTCGGCCGATCGCTCCCGATCAACGTCAACGGCGCGATTCCGGCGGTGATGCTCGACGTCGGCTTCCCGCTCGCCGCCTTGAAGGGCATTTCGCTGCTCGCCCGGGCCGCCAGCCTGATCGCCCATCTCAACGAAGAGAGCGAGCGGCCGATCGGCTTCATCCTGTCGGGCGAAGCCGCGGCCGCAATCGCCTATGACGGCCCCGAAGGCTGAGGAGACGCCATGCTGCTGCCGACATCGCTCGTGGGATCCTATCCGCAGCCGGACTGGCTGATCGACCGCGTCAAGCTCGCCGGCCGCTTCCCCCCGCGCGTTCGGGCGAGGGAATTGTGGCGGGTCGCGCCCGAGTGGCTCGAGCAGGCGATGGACGACGCCACCTTGATCGCGATCCGCGACCAGGAACGCGCCGGCCTCGACATCATCACCGACGGCGAGATGCGCCGCGAAAGCTATTCCAACCGCTTCGCCACCGCGCTCGACGGAGTCGATCTCGACAATCCCGGCATCGCGCTCGACCGCAGCGGCGAGCCTAATCCGGTGCCCCGAATCGTCGGCCGGATCAGCCGCCGCCACGCGGTCGAGGTGCGCGACGTGCGGTTCCTGCGCGCGAACACCGACCGGCCGATCAAGATCACCGTCCCCGGCCCGTTCACCATGGCCCAGCAGGCGCAGAATGATTTCTACGAGGACGAAGCCGAGATGGCGCACGATTATGCGCTCGCGGTCAATCAGGAGATCGCGGACCTGTTCGCTGCGGGCGCCGACGTCGTCCAGATCGACGAGCCTTACATGCAGGCGCGCCCCGACAAGGCGCGCGCCTACGGGCTGGACGCGCTGCGAACGGCGATCGAGGGCGTCGGTGGACGCACCGCGCTGCACATCTGCTTCGGCTACGCCGCGCTCATCCACGAGCGGCCCGAGGGCTATAATTTCCTCCCCGAGCTCGCCGGCACCGATCTCGACCAGATCTCGATCGAGACCGCCCAGGCCAATCTCGACTGCGCCATCCTCGAGAAGCTTCCCGGCAAGACGATCATCCTCGGCGTCCTCGATCTTTCGACCCACGAAGTGGAGACTCCGGAGACGGTCGCGGCGCGAATCCGCCGCGCATTGCCGTACGTGGCGCCGGAACGGATCATCGTCGCCCCCGATTGCGGCCTCAAATACCTGCCCCGCGATGTCGCCTATGGAAAGATGGCGGCGATGGCCGAAGGCGCCCGCATCGTTCGAGAGGAGCTGTAACCTTCCCCCTTCCCTCAAGGGCGGGGAGAGTTTCGATATGCGAAAACTTCTTCGCAAAACGAATTGATGGCGTTTTTCGCCTGTGTTAGGCTGACGCCGCGATAGAGGAGCCCGAAATGACCAAGCTGCCCAACCGCCTCCATCACACCGCTTATGTGACCAAGGATCTCGAGAAGACGAGGCATTTCTACGAGGACGTGCTCGGCCTCCCCCTCGTCGCGACCTGGTGCGAGAAGGATCTGCTGTTCGGCGCCGAGCGCACCTACTGCCACTGCTTCTTCGGCCTGGGCGACGGCAGCGCGCTCGCTTTCTTCCAGTTCGCCGATCCCGCCGACCAGGCGATGTTCGATCCCGAGCTGCCGCCCTCTCCGTTCCGCCATATCGCGCTTCACGTCGACGCCGATACGCAGGCGGCGATGGAGGAGCGGATCAGGGCTGCCGGCTATGTCGAGCCCGAGACCTTCACTCTCGAGCATGGCTATTGCCGCTCGCTCTACATCACCGATCCCAATGGGATGATCCTGGAATTCACCGTTGACGCCCCCGGTGCCGACGCGATCAACGCGGAGCGCCGCAAGGACGCGCACAGCGAGCTCAAGCGCTGGCTCGCCGGCGATCACGCCACCAACAATAACTATCGCCACGAAGAAGAGCACGCCTGAGACCGCCGCCCTGGAGGTCCCCGTCGTCGGCGGCAAGCTCGCCGTCGAGAGCATCGGCGCGGGCGTCCCCTTGCTGCTGCTCCATGGCTGGGCGCTCGACCGGCGGGTCTGGGCGCCGCAGAGAGCGCTCGCCGCCCGCTTCCGGCTGATCGCGCCCGACCGCCGCGGCTTCGGCGGCTCCACCGCCCCGGCGGACCCCGAGGCCGAACTGGACGACCTCCTCGAGCTTCGGGAAGCGCTCGGCCTCGGCCCGATGATCGTGGTTGGAATGTCGCAGGCGGGGCGAGTGGCCTTGCGCTTCGCTCTCGGCCATCCCGGCCACGTAGCCGGCCTCGTCCTGCAGGGGGCGCCGCTGGACGGCTTTCTCCCCGCCCCGCGAGGCACGGACGCCATCCCGCTGGCACGCTATCGCGCCCTGGTCCGCGCTGGCCGGATCGAGGCGATGAGGTCGCTCTGGCGGGATCATCCGCTGATGCAGGGCGCCGAAGTGGCGGCCATATTGTCGGATTATGACGGCCGCGACCTGATCCCCGACCCGGCGCCGGCCGGAGCGCTCGCGGGGGCGCTGCACCGGATCGCCGTCCCGACGCTCGTCGTCACCGGCGAGGAGGATGTTCCTTGGCGCCAGCTGGTCGGCGACGCGCTCGCCTACGGAATTCCGAACAGCCGGCGCGCTCGCATCGGCGGCGGCCATCTGTGCAACCTCACCCACCCGGAGGCCTATAACCGGCTGGTCGCGTCCTTCGCCGAGGAGGTCGCGCCGTGACTCGCTCAGGGCCAATAGCGCCGGGTGGCGATCGCCGCGCCCTGGGCGAGCGCAGCGAGCTTAGCCCAGACCACTTCGGGATCGAGGCCGCCGCTTCCGACGTGGATGGAGAAGCCGCAATCGACGCCTCCGACGACCCGCTCGCGGCCGACCAGCTCCGCATAGCGGCCGAGCCTCTGCGCGATCAGCTCGGGGTGCTCGATATAGGTGGATTGCGGCTCGATCAGGCCCGGCGCCAGGATCTTGTCCTCGGGCACGGAGACCCGCTCGAACAGGGCGAATTCATGGGCATGGCGAGGGTTGGCCGCCTCGAACAGCACGGTCGCCGGCTTGGCCGTCCAGACCAGGTCGACGATGTCGGCAAGCGGCACGTCGCAATGATGCGGTCCCGGATAATTGCCCCAGCAAAGGTGCATCCGGAGACGTTCGGCCGGGATGTTGCGAACGGCATGGTTCAGCGCCTCGATATGGAGCGCGATCGCCTTGCGGAAAGCCGGGAGGTCGAGCCCGGCATATTGGACATGCCGGCCCATGGCGAGGTCGGGGCAGTCGATCTGGAGCGTGATTCCGGCCCCGGCGATCGTCTCATATTCGTGAGCCAGGGCGTCGGCGATGGCGAACAGATAGGCTTCGTGGGTCGGGTAATGATCGTTCGAGAAGAAGAGCGACGTCGTGCCCGGCGAGACCGCGCTCATGAACGTCGGCCGGCCGGCGGCGAGCCGCACCAGCCGCTCCGCGTCGATTCGCGGCGCCTCCATGTCCTTGACCGAGATCGGCGCGTTGCAGGCCGGCGCCTTGCGCTTCGCGCGGCCGGTGTCGGCGAACACCTTGGCCCTGGTTCCGGGAAATTCGTCGAGGTCCTGAAAGCTGTACTTCCCGCTCTCGCCGCCAAAGCCGTTCAGCCGGTCCTTGATGTAGGTGGCGTAGCTCGGTTTCGACATTTCCCCGTCGTTGACGATGTCGATGCCGGCCGCCGCCTGACGGTCGACCATCTGGGCGACGGCGTCTTCCACCGCGGCCGCCAAGGCGTTCGGCTCGACCGGAACCTCTTCCTGGGCGGCGAACATCATCCGCATCAGGGCCTCGGGCCGAGGCAGGCTCCCGGTGTGGGTGGTGAGGAACTTGTCGGTGCTCCGCATCGCTCGTCCATGCCCAAGTCGCGCTGGCATGGCTAGGCCCCGAACCCTCTACGACAAGATATGGGATGCCCATCTGGTCGCGGCTCGGGAAGACGGCACCAGCCTCCTCTACATCGATCGTCATCTGATCCATGAGGTGACCAGTCCGCAGGCGTTCGCCGGCCTTCGCGCCGCCGGCCGCAAGGTGCGTCGCCCCGACCTCACCCTGGCCGTGCCGGACCACAATATCGCCACCGTCCCCGGCCCACGAACGACGCCTCAGATCGAACTGCTCCGCGAAAATGCCGAGGCGGCCGGCATCCCCTATATCGCTCCGGACTCGCCGGAACAGGGCATCGTCCATGTCGTCGGCCCCGAGCGAGGCTTCACTCTGCCCGGCACGACCATCGTCTGCGGCGACAGCCACACTTCGGCCCACGGCGCCTATGGAGCGCTCGCCTTCGGCATCGGCACCAGCGACGTCGAGCACGTCCTCGCCACCCAGACCCTGTGGCTTCGCAAATCGAAGGCAATGGAGATCCGGGTCGACGGGACGCTGGGCGCCCACGTCACCGCGAAGGACCTCATCCTCTATATCATCGGCCGCATCGGCGCTTCGGGCGCGGCGGGCCATGTCGTCGAGTATCGCGGCGAGGCGATCGAATCGCTGTCGATCGAAGGCCGCCTCACTTTGTGCAACATGTCGGCCGAAGCGGGGGCGCGCGCGGGCCTCGTCGCTCCCGACCGCAAGACGCTTGCGGCGCTGAAACGCCGGGAACGGTCATGGGCCGGGCTCCACAGCGACCCCGATGCAAGCTTCCACCGCCGGGTCGACATCGCCGCGGCGGCCGTGGCGCCGATGGTCACCTGGGGAACCAGCCCCGATCAGGTCGCGCCCGTCACCGGCCGTGTCCCGCAGCCGACCAGCGAGGCCGACGCCAACGCGCTCGCTTATATGGGTCTCGTGCCCGGCCGGACGCTGGACGGAATCGCCGTCGAGAACATCTTCATCGGCTCGTGCACCAACAGCCGCATCGAGGATTTGCGCGCGGCGGCCGCCGTGCTCGGGGGCCGGAGAGTCGCGCCCAACATTCGTCAGGCCCTGGTCGTTCCGGGCTCCGGGCTGGTCAAGCGGCAAGCGGAGGCCGAGGGACTGGACCGGATCTTCCTGGCCGCGGGCTTCGAGTGGCGCGAGCCCGGCTGCTCGATGTGCCTGGCGATGAACGCCGACCGGGTGCCCGCGGGCGAGCGCTGCGCTTCGACCTCGAACCGCAATTTCATCGGACGCCAGGGCCCGGGCGCGCGGACCCATCTCGTCTCCCCCGCCATGGCGGCGGCGGCGGCGGTGAAGGGGATGCTGACCGACGTGCGCGAGGTCTGAACCGGATTCGGAGCGTGCGCTACAGCGGCTCGCGGGGCGGCCCTTGAGCGCTTCTCGGTTCGGAATCCGCAAACCCCCTGGCCATCAGACGCAGCGCCAGGATCAGGCTCGCCAGGCCCAACGGCGCTCCGAACAGGTCCGAATAGGGCATCTCGTAGCCGCCGAACGCCGGCAGGATGATGCCGGTGAAATGGAGCAACGCCGCGCCCATCCCGAACGCCGCCATCGGGCGCGGGACCAGCGCAACGCGATAGAGAAGCAGGTGGAGCGTGAAGAGCCAGGCGACGACGATCAGGATGTGCGAATAGTGCGCCCAGCGGAAGGAGGCATGGGCCGCGAGGCCGAGAAGCTGGAAGATTCGCGGGTCGGTCGGGTTCGCCGACGCATAGGCCTGGCTCAGCGACAGCAGCGACAGCCAATGCGCATTCTCGACCAGCTGAAGCGTGAAGTTGATCGTCGCCAGCGCCAGCAGCCAGAGCCCGAGCCGGCGCTGGCCTTCGCGGACCGTCGGCCAGACCGCCACCGCGACCGCGAGCGAGGCCGCGCCGCCGACGAACAGCATCAGCACGCTCAGCCTCAAGGTGCCTGCCATGGCGGCCGCGCTGTCGAGGAAGGCCCCCGCCGGCGTCGAGACCGGCAACAGC